>NZ_JBFAIM010000055.1:0-100737 GCF_040654715.1 Nonomuraea sp. NPDC050643
TCCGCCGCTACATCGCCTGGCGAAACCGCAACACCGATAACCCTCGCCTACGCCGCATCGTGAAGAGGGCAAACGTGGCCTGACGCGGCACTAGGGCGTGAAGTCTGGTCCATCACCCGTCCGCAGATCACCGACGAACTTCCGGCCTGGTCCAAGTCCCTGAAGCCGGGCGGCTGCGTCTGAGCCTGCATCCGCCGGACGACAGGCGGGCCGCGTCGGCGGCCCGCCTGCCTGATCCAGCAGCCGGGCGGGCGGCGCCGCCCCCAGCACCACCCCGAGTCGAACGCCTCGTGCGAGATCAGCGACGGGATCGGCAACCACGGCCTTGTGTTCGCTGGCGCAAAGGCACCGCTCGGGCATCTCCAGGCCGACGGCCGCATGATCGTGGTGATGTTCCGAAAGGGGATCCCCTACCGGAACACCAGCCGCCCGGGAGAGCGCCCCAGGTCGAGGTGCTCCGTATAGGTGTTCCGCGTTCTGTTCCGGTGATGGGGGGTTATCCGGAACATTTGAGGGCGTGAACGGAACCCGGGTCGGCTACGCCCGCTGCTCCACCGATGAACAAGACGTCATCGTCCAGACCGAGCAACTGCTGGCCCTCGGCGTGCCCGAGGACCGAATCTACATCGACCGCGGGTTCTCGGGCACCACCCGCCGCAACCGCGCCGGCCTCGACCAGGCCCTCGCCGCCGTGTGGGACGGCAGCGTCTTCACCGTGACCAAGTTCGACCGGTTCGCCCGCAACATGGCTGAGGCCAACCAGATCCTCACCGACTTGTCCGGCCGCGGGAGGAGAGTCCGGTTCGAGCTTCCTGCCGTCTTGGGGCGTCGGGAGCCTTCTCCTCTCTTGAGGCGTGGGCGCGGACCGTCGGAACACGCTCGGCACGGGACACGTCCACCGCCAGCGCCGGAGCCATCCGCCTCAGCGCACGGTGATGACCAGCTTGCCCGTGGTGCGGCCCGTCTCCCCCAGAACGTGGGCCCGGGCGCCTTCGGCGAGGGGGAAGGTGGCGGAGACGTGGGCGCGGAGCCTGCCCCGGTCGACGAGGTCGGCGATGGCACGCATCCCGGCCTGGTCGTGCTCAACGATCAGGGTGACGGCGCGGACCTGTGCCTTCTCGGCCGCGGCTCGGGTGTCCTCGGCGCCCGGCACCAGGGAGATGAGGACGCCGCCAGGGCGGAGCACGCCCACGGAACGGGTGGCGGTCTCCCCGCCGAGGGCGTCGAGGACGACGTCGTAGCGCTCCTCGGTGTCGGTGAAGTCCTCGGAGCGGTGGTCGATGCAGGCATCCGCGCCGAGCTCGCGCAGGAAAGCATGCTTGGCGGCGCTCGCCGTCCCGGTGACATGAGCCCGGCGTTCCTTGGCGATCTGTACGGCGAGGTGACCGACGCCGCCGGCCGCAGCGTGGATCAGCACCCGCTGCCCGGCCCGCAGGCCCGCGGTCTCGACGAGGGCCTGCCAGGCGGTGAGCGCGGCCAGCGGCAGAGCGGCCGCCTGGATGTGGTCGATCCCGGTGGGCTTGGGGACGAAGGCGCGGGTGGGACCGGTCACGTACTCGGCGTGGGAGCCGGCCCCATAGGAGTAGGGCAGCATGCCGAACACCTCGTCACCGGGCTGGAAGAGGGTGACGCCCAGGCCGGTCTCCGCCACGGTGCCGGAGACGTCCCAACCGAGGATCAGCGGCGGGGGCGGCAGGAAAATACTCAGGGCGCGGTGCTTGAAGTCCGTGGGGTTGAGCCCGGCCGCGTGCACGGCGACGAGGATCTCCCCGGGGCCGGGCGCGGGCCGCGGAAGCTCGGTCAACCGCAGAACCTCAGGGCCGCCGAGGGCCGTCTGGTGCAGGGCGAGCATCACAGGGGAGCTGTGCGGGGCAGCGGGGCCCGGGGAGCTGAGATTGTCAGGGGTGTCCGTCGGAGTCATGCCCCGATCCTGGCCCTACGGTCTAGCCCGGGGCGATGGCAAGAAGGTCAGCCTCCGATACATTCTTGCCATGCCCATCGACCCTGCCGCCCACCGCGTTCCCCGCGCCCTCCCCGCGTCCGCCCGGGCCCGTGACCTCGCTGATCGCGCGGCCGAACTGGACCCGGCCCCGCGGCACGGCGCGCACAAGGTCGTCGTCCTTGCCCTCGACGGCGTCTACCCCTTCGAACTCGGCATCCCGCACCGGGTCCTGGGATCCGCCGATGGCCGCTACGAGGTGCTGTCCGCGAGCGTGGACGGGCAACCCGTACGTACCGACGCGGACCTGACCGTCACCCCCGGGCACGGTCCCGAGGTGCTGGCCGAGGCGGACACCGTGATCATCCCTCCGTACGGGATCTCGCCGGCCTCGGCCGCCGCCCCGGACCCGCAGGCCCTGGCCGCCCTGTCCCAGGTCCGCCCCGGCACCCGCCTGGTGTCCATCTGCACCGGCGCTTTCCTGCTGGCCGCCGCCGGTCTCCTGGACGGACGCCGAGCCACCACCCACTGGGAGCTCACCGACATCTTCCAGGAACTGTTCCCCCGGGTCGAGCTGGATGCCGGCGTGCTCTTCGTCGACCACGGTGACGTACTGACCTCCGCGGGGGCGGCGAGCGGTGTCGACATCTGCCTGCACCTGGTGCGCCAGGACCACGGCAGCGAGGTCGCCAACCAGGTCGCCCGCCGCTGTGTCGTGCCGTCGTACCGGGACGGCGGGCAGGCGCAGTACATCGAGCGGCCGCTGCCGCCGGCGAGCGAAACCGGCACAGGACCGACCCGCGACTGGGCGCTGCAGCGGCTGGAACTGCCGCTGTCGCTGGAGGAGTTGGCCGCGCACGCGGCGATGAGCACCCGCACCTTCGCCCGACGCTTCCGGCAAGAGACCGGTCTGAGCCCCGGCCGCTGGCTGACCCAGCAGCGGCTGAGGCGGGCGCGGCACCTGTTGGAGTCCAGCGACCTGCCGGTGGAACGGGTCGCCCACGAGGTCGGCTTCGCCACCGCCACCTCGCTGCGGCGGCACCTGGCAGCGGAGACGGGGGTCGCCCCATCGGCGTACCGGCGCACCTTCCGCGTCTCGGATCCGGCCGCGGGCGACGTCAGGGAAGCATCAGGACCTGGGCGCTGAGAGGTCGTTCTCACGCAAGAGCGGGCCTGCCCTGCTGCTGACTTGCATTGTGCGAGATGCGGCACTGTGACGGACTCAGGACCCCTCGCTGAGCGACTCGGAGACATCGAGCGCCACCCTGCCTCCGCTGCGGCGTCCAGCCGGGATCGCCGCCGTTCGCGCGGCGGTGCGATTGCCGCCACATACCACACCGTCCGGCTCACGAGGGCGCCCGGCTCGCAAAGTTGCTGCGGGTGCTGGTCCCGGCGCTCCGCAGGCCCGGACCAGCTCAGGACGGTTTAGCGGCTCATCGCAGAGTTCTTGACGGTCACCCCGAGCTGGTTGATGCGGTCCTGGGCATCAGGGCCCTGAATGCCGATGGTGAGGTAGCACAGGAACGGGCCGGGGATGGTGAGCGGGCCGTCGGAGGGTCCGGCTTCGAGCGCCTCGCGGGTCTTGGCGCGGTCGGCGGTGCGCATGGGGCGGCGGCCGCGCCGGTTGGGCCAGCCGTTCGGACGATGCGGGACGGTGTAGAGCGGCGTGACCGATTCGGCAGGAGGTTCGTGCGGCTCGGCGGGATTGTGTTCGTCGTTGTCCATGGTCGGCTTACGTAGGGGGAACAGCGGGTCGCGGCGGCGGTCCTTGCCGATCAGCGGTCGACGGTGAGGTGGCGCAGCGCGTGCTGCTTGTCCTCCTTGGTGGGCTGGCTGTAGACGCGCAGCGTGTCCAGGCGGGTGTGGCCAGTCATCTCGGCGACGATGACGAGGTCCTCGCCGCCGCGGATCAGCTGGGTGACGATGGCGCGCAGCCAGCGGATCTGGGCCGGGGCGTTCATCGCCTTGGGGGCGGTCTTGGGGATGTCCTCGCGGCCGACGTCGGCCTTGCCCAGGCCGCGCCGGAGGTGGAAGTCGTCCAGGGCGGCCAGGGCGTTGTTGACGTAGCGCGCCGAGCGTCTAGGGTCGGCCTCGCGCAGCAGGTAGTGGCGGTAGTCGCGCACCGCCCAGTCGCGGGCACGGCGGTCGGTGAGCGGATCTTGCATGGCGGCGGGCCGCTCGGCGAGCCAGGCCAGGTACATCCGCACGCGCGAAGTGTAGGTGCGGCGGGTGTCGGCGGCCAGCGGCACCTGCTCCAGCGCGGCGCTGTACTCGGCGAGCAACTGCTCATAGTCGGTGGGCAGCGGGGTGGGGCGGGCGCCGTGCCGCTTCGGCCGTGCCTCGCCTGCGGCTGGCTGCGTGTTCTCGGAAGTTGTTCCGGGGGGTTGTGATCCGGGCGGGAACGCCTTCTCGGAAGTCACCACCGGAGTGTAGTTCCGAGAAGGCGTTAGTCTCACAAGTTCGCGCGAACAGACCCATCGCTGTTCGCGGCGGTGTGCCGGAGCCGGTCGGGGATGGTCTGAACTGACTTGGGTGAGGTCTCTGCCATGCGCGTCGGCCGGGTCGATCCAGCGGCAGGCGGGGGTGTGCTCGCCGGACCGGCCGATGGCGCGGTGGGGCCTCGTGCCCGCGGATTAAGCGCGGAGGGCGTCGATCAGGGCGTCGACGGCAGCGAGTGCGGCAGAGGTGTCGAGCCCGGCGCGGGAGACCAGGGAAGGCCCTGGACGGTGAACAGCAGTAGCTGCGCCTGGGCCTCGGGGGTGGCGGCCTGGGTGACCTCGCCGCCGGCCTGCGCGCGCCGCAGGGCGTCGGCGACGATCTGGGTGAAGCGGGCGTGCGAGCGGGCCACGATCTCGCGGGCCTCGGCATCGTACGGGACCAGTTCGGCGGTGATGTTGCCGATCATGCACCACCCCGACGCCGTCGAGCAGGCCCGCGCTGAGTACGCCGTCCTGCGTCAAGGCCTCTGATCTCGCTCACTCTCGGGGTCAGCCCTTAACACGATAGATAGAGCGGATCGTCCTCCTGCCTCAACGCGGAAGGCACGTCACTGCAGGTCAAGAGCAGGTTCGTTGCTTTCTGCTCGATCGCTACTGAGACCCCCCTACGGCCGATTCCGGCTAGATATGGAAACCCGGCTCGACCTCGCCGCGACCTGAGCGGACGCCGGCGGTCGGGTCTTGCGATGGGAGAACAGACTGGCCACAGGACTTGCAGTCTGTCTGCATCCGGCCGGAGCATTTGACGACTGCGCGGTCAGAGAGATGGAAAGCGGCTTTCATCTGCCAGTCGACGGCTCAAAAGGCGACGCGGGCCGGTACCCTCATCTCCGAGACGATCGTCGGGGTTGCGCAGCACGCACCGATCGATGGAAAGGCATCCACAGCCGACGCAGTCGGACAGCCTGTCGCGCAGGCGGGTGAGCTGCTCGATGCGGGTGTCGAGTTCGGCTCGCCAGGAGGCGGATAGGCGGGCCCAGTCCTCCCTGTTCGGGGTGCGCTCCTCCGGAAGGCCTGCCAGCGCCTCGCCTACCATACGCAGCGGAATGCCGACTCGCTGCGCCACCCGGATGAAGGCCACCCTGCGCAGGGTGTCGCGGGAGTACCGTCGTTGGTTTCCCGCAGTCCTGCGGCTGCGGATCAGGCCCTTCTCTTCGTAAAAGTGCAAGGCGGTCACCGCGACACCGGCACGGGCCGCCAGCTGCCCGACAGTGAGCTCCTTGGCGTCAAAAGGGGGTTTCGTCACGCCTCTCAGGCTAGAGCTTGACCTCGTCTATAGTCGAGGTTTCATGCTTGACGAGTGACGAGATCTCCTGCGGATACCGCCCCGCCCACCACCGGCCGCGCCGGGCGTCGGGAATGGATCGGACTTGCCGTTCTGTCCCTCCCCTCCCTCCTTGCCTCCCTCGAACTGACCGTGACTCACCTGGCACTGCCCGCCATCGGCAGAGCGCTGGCAGCCGACAGCGCTGAGCTGCTGTGGATCGTGGATGTTTATGCCTTTCTGCTCGCCGGATCGCTGATCACCATGGGTACGCTGGGCGATCGGATCGGCCGCCGGCGGCTGCTGCTGATCGGCGCGGCCACGTACGGCCTCGCATCCGTGCTCGCGGCATACGCTCCCAGCGCGGGCGCGCTCATCGCGATCCGCGCACTACTCGGGATCTCTGGCGCTACGTTGATGCCGTCCGTGCTCTCTCTGACCGTGGCCATGTTCCGGGATCCGCGGCAACGCACCGTCGCCGTCGGGATCGTCATCGCCAGCGTGTCCGGAGGCACCGCGATCGGCCCTCTCGTGGGCGGGTGGTTGCTGGAGCGCTTCTGGTGGGGCTCGGTGTTCCTGCTCGGCGTGCCGGTGATGGCGCTGCTCCTGGCGCTGGGGCCGGTCCTGCTGCCTGAGCGACGCGACGAGGGGGCAGGGCGGTTGGACCCGATCAGCGCCGCACTGTCGCTGGCTGCGGTGTTGCCTGCGGTCTACGGTCTCAAACAGATCGCCGCCGACGGTCCCGGCCGGTTGCCCGTGCTCTCCGTCGTAGCCGGGCTGTTGTTCACCGTCGTCTTCCTGCGCAGGCAGCGCGCGTTGCGCCACCCGCTGATCGACCTGCGATTGTTTGTGAATCGGGAGTTCAGCACCGCCGTGGCCACGTTGGCGCTCGGCATCTTCGTGCTGTGGGGTTTCAACTACGCCTTCGCGCAATATTTGCAGTTGGTGCGCGGGCTCTCGCCGCTGGAGGCCGGTCTGTGGACGGCGCCTTCAGCCATCGGGGTAATCGCCGGATCGACGCTGGCTTCCAGAATCGTGCGCTGGACAGCCCCGGGACCGGTCATCGCGACCGGACTGGCCCTCGCTGCCGTCGGCTTCGTCGTGGTCGCCCAGGCGGGCATGAGCACCGGGACAAGTGCGCTAGCTCTCCTGGTCACCGGGGCCATCGTCGTGTCCGCTGGACTCGGTCCGATGATGGCGCTGGCCACCGACATGATCGTCAGCACCGCACCGCCCGAGCAGGCCGGTGCCGCCTCGGCGATCTCCTCGACCGCGCCTCAACTCGGCGGTGCACTCGGCATCGCGCTTCTTGGCAGCGCCATCACCGCGGTGTACAAGAGCGAAATGAGCCGCGCTGTCGTGGCGGGCCTCCCCTCAGAGGCCGTGTCCGCCGCGAGGGAGAGCCTGGGCGGCGCTGTGACGGCGAGTCACATTCTTCCCGATCGGCCCAGGGTCATGCTGCTCAGCACAGCCCGTGAAGCGTTCACCGCAGGGTTTCAGCTGAGCGCTGTGGCGAGCGCCGCGACCGTGGCGTGCATGGCCGTCACGGTCGCGGTCATGCTAAGGCGTGGCCGAGCTCGGCGGCGCGCTAAGGAAGCTGTCACCAAGTACACGCGAGCGTGTTAAGCCAGGTCAGTGAGTACGGCGGCGGGGCGCGAGGATCTCGGTGGCCTTGGCGATGGCTTCGGCGCCGGGTTTGACGTGGCGCATGGCGGTGCGGGGGTTCTTGTGGCGGATCTTGCCCATGATGGGCTGCAGCGGGACTTCGGCGTCGCCGAGGTGGGTGGCGGCGTTGTGGCGTAGCTGGTGCAGGTCGGGCCCGGTGTAGGTGTCGAGCAGGACGCGGGCGCGGTCGTAGCCGAGGCGGGCGTGGCCGGTGTGCGGGCAGATGTCGGCGGCGGGTGGTCGGCGGGCGGGGACGGGGCGGCGTTCGGACAGGAACACCGGGCCGTGGGTACGCGTGCTGCCATCGGGAAGCCGAAGGAGGCGGGGTAGCAGGTAGGCGGTGCCGGTCTCCCAGTACACCCATTCGGTGGCGCCGCCCTTGGACCGGACGGGGGCGCGCCGGTGCTCCAGGTCGAGGTCCTCGACGGTGGGTGTTCGGGTTGGCCGTGCGCGCCGTGGCGAGGAAGGCGTCGGTGGCCGCGGCGAGCGTGACGAAGGTGTCCCAGTCCTGCCCGATCAGCACGATGCGCCCGTCGGGGGCGAGCATGCGCGGTGCCTCGCCGACCACGCGAGTGGGTCGTCCAGGACGTGGTTCACTTCTCCGCCTACCTGGGTCCACCGAGACGGAGGGCATCCTCGATCTCGCTGAGTTTCGCGGAGGACAGGACGCCCGCTTGCTCGATCAGGTCGTCCCGGGACACCGTGGTCAGCCACGTACAAGGAGTCCTGCCTGGACGAGGGAGCGCTATTCGCAGCACGCCTTCAAAGGGCAGCCCTGCCCCGGCTCCTACCGCCACTTCGACGCCCAGACCGCTGAGGTCGACGCCCGCCGGAGCGACGACCTGCATCGCCCGGAACCCGGACGCATCGTCTCCCGACAGCAGGACGACCGGCCGCCGCTCGTCGAACTCGACCCACCAGACTTCGCCACGTTGCATATGTCCTCCTGACACTGGGTGGCAGACCCGGACGGCGGTCAGGGCATGCCTCTTGGGTGATATCGCCTCGCGTCGGCGATGCGGTGCCGTGTTCGGCCGGTTCCTACGAGTTCAGGGAGGGTGTGTTGGCCATGGCAGCCATTCGGTCGTCGCTGGTCGTGTGTTGCTCGGCATCGCCTCCGAGTTCGATGCCGCCGGCCAGCCAGCCGCCGTCGATGGTGAACACGCTGCCCGTGATGAACGACGCGCTTTCACCGGCCAGGAACGCTACCAGGTTGGTGACCTCCTCGCTGCGCCCCGGTCGGCCCAGCGGAAATCGGCTGGCGACGTCGAGCTCTTCGCCCATTGTCCGGGTGAGATCGTTGCTGGCGATGTATCCCGGGCAGATGGCGTTGACCCGGATACCGACCGGCCCCAGTTCCAGGGCAGCCGACTTGACCAGTCCGAGCACACCGTGCTTCGACGCCGCGTACGCCGCTGACATCCGGGCACCGGTGAGCCCGGCAGCCGACGAGGTGACCACGACCGAGCCACTCGCGTCGCGCATCGCCCGGCCCGCCGCCTGCAAACCGAGCAGCACACCACGCAGGTTCACCGCCATGATGCGGTCCCACTCTTCCAGCGAGTGATCCAGCACACCGGCCCAGTGCCCCGTCGCGGCGTTGAGGTGTGCGATGTGCACGGCACCGTAACGGCGACCGTCTCGCGCACCATCGCATCGTTGTCCTCAGGCGATGCCACGTCCACCCGCATCCCGAACGCCTGGCCACCAGCAGCCACGATCTCCCCGGCCGTGCGCTCGACATTCTCGAGCGTACGGCCAGCGCAGCACACCCGCGCTCCCAGAGCCGCCAGCCTCACCGCGGTCGCCGCGCCGATACCGGACCCCGCTCCGGTCACGACCGCAACCTTCCCGGCCAACGAACCCATTCCTTGCTCCGTCCTGATCATCAATTGCTTCCTGTCCTCATCCGAGATCGAGTCCTCTGCTCGAACACGACGTCAGCGACGTCGGAGATTTCCCGCACGGGCGATGGAACCTCAAGGATCACCAGCCACGTAGGCGCGGGTGGGTGAACGGGCAGCCCCGCTCGACCGGCAACTCCAGGCCGCGAGATCGCCGCAACGCTCGTCGTCATCAATGAGCTCCCGGGTAGATCTGGCGCAGTTGTGCCGGTCGTTCAAGGTCGGCGTTCTGGATGCCGCGCCGCCGTCTGTCAGCTTGTCGGCAGCCGTCGGTCCTCGCCCTTCGTCGCGCGAGCCAAGAAAGATCGTCCAGCCCTGTACGCCGAGCCGCCGGGCCGTTTCAAGGCCGCGCCCTTGGTTACCTCCGGTGATCAACACCGAGGTCCGTTCCGAGTTCGTCATGCGCTCTAAGACGAAATATCCCGATCGGCTGTGACATGGTGTGAGCCGCCACGGGTCCAGCCGAGATATCGGCAAACCGGCCATGAGGGGAACGACGGAGAACAACGGCGGCCTGGCCGGCGAGTGGACGACCTACGCCGCCGACGACCACGAACAGGAACCCCCCCCATGAGACTCGACCAGCACAAAGTCGTCGTCACCGCAGCCGGACGCGACTTCGGACGCGCCCTGGCCATCAGCCTCGCCGACCGCGGCGCAGAGGTCTTCCTCTCCGCACGATCTCTCGCCGCGGCCGAACAAACCCGCGATGAGATCCGCGCCCGAGGCCACGAACGAGTCCATCCGACCCGCTCCCACTGCCGGGCACGGGCCTGTCCCAGCAGCTCTCGGGCGCGGGCGGCGTCCCCGTCAGGTCCAGCCTTCGGTCAGGGCGAAGCTGCACGGTCCCGTACGGGGTCATGTTGGTGTGGAAGAGCGGGGTCAGGCCCCGCCGGTCGACGTCGGTCAGCACGTCGGCCCAGCGGGCTCGGTAACGGTGTCTTGAATCATGAGGGTGTTGATGTAGGCGAGACTGTTCGCCCACCGGCCCGAGGAATGAATCTCCTGGCACTCTGAGGACATGTCTCTCGAAGAGGACGCTGTCCGGGCGGTCGAGCGAGCATCGGACATCCTGCACGGGATGCCTGACCCGGCGGAAATCGACCAGGCCGTGGCCCTGCTGCGGGAAGCACGTTCGGTCCTTCCCGACGGGCATCCCGAGCGGGCGAAGTGTCTGGGCAACCTCGCGGCGGCCCTGCAGCTGCGCTACAGCCGGACGGGTGACGTAGACGATTTGGACGAGGCCGTTGACACGGGCCGGCTGGTCGTGGCCAAGAAACCCGATCCCCTGGATGTGTCCAACCTGTGTAACGCGTTGCGGCTGCGCTACGCCCGGCTGGGCGATCCGGAGGATCTCGACGCGGCGGTGGACGCCGGGCGGCGGGCGGGGAGCATCGTCGAGCCCGACGACCCCGTGCTCGGGGGCTGCCTGAGCAATCTGAGCGGCGCCCTTCTGGCCAGGTACGGAAGATTTCATGATCCCGCCGATCTGGAGGAGGCCGCCGAGATCGGACGACGGGCGGTGGAGGTCACCGAGCCCGGCGATCCGGAACTCGCCCAGCGCCTGTCGGACCTGGGCGGAGTGTCGCAGCAGCGCTACCTCCTGACGCTGAAGACTCCCTATCTGGAGGAGGCGGTGAACGCCGGGCGCCGGGCGCTGGACCTGATCCAGCCGGGGCATCCCGCGCTCGGCATGTACCTGTCGAACCTCGCCGGCAGCCTGCAGTTGCGGTTCGCCCATGACGGCGACAGGGCGGACCTGGACGAGGCGCTGGATCACGCGAGGCGGGCGGTGGCCGTCACCGGGGCGGACCACCCCGACCTCGGCCTTTATCTGACCGGTCTCTGCGGGCTGGCGCAGTTCCTGTTCTGGCACACCGGTGCGGCGGTGGACCTGGACGAGGCAGTGGAGACAGGACGACGGTCCGTGCTCGTCACCGCCCACGACCATCCCGATCGGGCAAGACGGTTGTCCAATCTGGCCGGAGCCCTGCACTTCCGGTTCCGCGCCTCAGGGATGCTGAGCGACCTCGACGAGGCGCTGACCGCCGTACGGTCGGCGGTCGCGCTCACGCCCGCCGACGATCCCGAGCTGGCCAGGCGGGTGAGCCTCCTCGGTACGCTGCTGCTCGCCCGTTTCATCCTGGCCGGGTCGCTGGAAGATCTGAACGGGGCCGTCGAGGCAGGCAGGCGGGCGGCGGTTTCGCCGCTGCTGAACGACCTCACCAGGGCCGGTTACCTGTCCACGCTCACCCAGGCGCTGGTGATCCGGTTCCACAACACCGGGCAGGTGGCGGACCTGGACGAGGCCGCGGAGCACGGTGCCCGCGCGGTGGCAGCGGTCTCCGTCAGTGACCCCGCCAGGTCCTGGTATCTGTCCAACCTGAGCAACATCCTGCGGGCGCGGCACGCGGCCACGGGGGCGCCGGACGACCTCGACGAGGCGTTGCGGCTGGCCAGGGAGGCCGCCTCCGGTGACGACACCTACCGCGGCGCGTACCTCGTCATCCTGTGCCAGGCACTGCAGTTACGGTACGACAGGACCGGGCTGGCCGCCGATCTGGACGAGGCCGTAGCGGCGGGGCGAGAGGCGCTGTCCCTGACCGCTCAAGGTGTCCCCGACCGGGCCACCTACCTGTACCAGGTCGCCACTCTTCTGCTCGATCGGCAGGGGCCCGGCGACCTGGGGGAGGCGGCGGAGATGTGCCGCGAGGCCGCCGGGATGGCGGCGGCACCGCCGTCCGCGCGAGTGCAGGCGGCGCAGGGGTGGGGCATCGCGGTGGCGCTCGCGGGAGCCTGGGCGACGGCGGCGGAAGGATTCGCCACAGCGGTGGAGCTGCTGCCCCGCGCCGTATGGCGCGGCCTGCAGCGGATGGACGGCGAGCATCACCTGAGGCAGTTCGCGGGCCTCGGCAATGACGCGGCCGCGGCCGCGCTTCTCGCCGGCCGGGTGGAGCAGGCGGGAGAGCTGCTGGAACAGGCGAGAGGCGTGTTGTGGGCACAGCGCCTGGACACCTGGACGGACCTGGCCGCGCTCAGCGAGGCCGCACCTGAGATCGCCGCCAGGCTGGAGGCGATCCGCGCCGAGCTGGACGCCCCCGCTCCCGCAGGAGGGTGAGGCGGCCAGGATCAGCCGGTCGGGCACGTCTCTACCGCGCGGATTCCGGTCGCCGTGGCCAGTTCGACGCCCGTCTCTCCGCCGGCGGTCTTCAGCGTCAGCGTGCCTCGCGCCATGCGTACGATCGAGCCGCACACATCCCCGTCGGGTGTCGTCACCTGGAGCCTCGGCGCGTCCTTCGCGGGGCCGTACCAGGTCACTCCCACCGCGGCGACGAGCAGCGCCGTGCACAGGAGAGTCAGCACGATGCCCCGGTCGAGGGCACGCCGCGCCCGCATGGCCTCGTCGTGATCGTCCCCGGCCTTCAGCTTCCGCCGCTCGACGGCGGCGGGCCGGCCGTGCGCCGCCCAGAGCAGCATGAACGCGCCGACCGCGCCGGCCAGGAGCGCCGCCAGCAGCAGGCCGCCGACCACGACGTCCCATGGCGGGGCCAGCCTGCTCACGTCGGACCTGCCCTTGATCAGGCTGAAGCCGAGCAGACCGGCGAGCAGTCCCGCCAGGCCGTTACGCCAGGCGGTCGCGGCGGCCCGGACCCGCGGCAACTCGTCGCGGAGCAGGCGCTGGACGGCCTGTGCGGTCCGATGGCCGGAGACGGTGGGCTTGCCGCCCGGCGACAGGCGGATCATGACTCGGAGATCTTCAGGTTCCAGTACGCCCCGCAGCCCACGTTGCCGTCCGGCCGGTCGGGGTGATCGGCGCCGCACGTGCACAACATCGTCTCTTCTGTGGTCTCCGGCTCACCGCCGGAGCGGTCGAGGTGAACGCGCCGGCGTACGACCTGTTCGGTGATCCTGTAGTCCATCACGTGACGGCAGCGCGGGCAGGCTCCGCGCAGGAGGATCGTGTGCGGGTCGGGCTGCTCCACCTGGAAGGTCCTGGCGACCTCCTCGGCGAAGGCCGGCCGGGTGACCTCTTCGTACGGGGTCTCGGTCAACGGTCCTCCTATGGCCCGGTGTGGGTGAAGGGTGTCCAGACGCTCGGTGTGCCGAGGTAGCGGTCGCGCAGGGCACGGGTCGCCCTGTGCAGGGCGTACGCACTGCGCTCTGCCCGCATCCTGCCGTCCGCCGCCAGGTCTTGATAGACCGTCTGGAACAGGTCGCTGGTTCCGGTGGTGTCGTAGACGGACCACAGTGTGCCGATGACGTGGCGGAAGCCGGTGTAGTGCAGCGCGGCGGCGAGCGTGATCGCCTCGTCCAGGAGATCGACCCCGCCCGTCGCGGTCTTGCAGGCCGACAGGCCGGCGAACTCGGCGTGGTACTGCCCGGTGCTGATGTCCGTGATGGTCAGCATGTCGTCGTGGAGCACGAGCCCGCCCTGGGAGGGATCGGCGAGGTTCTGGTCGCCGTGACAGCTGAAGTGCACCCAGCGGTGGCCGGGCAGCTCGCGCCTGACCCTCGCCCTGGTGGCCTCCTCTCCCTGCAGCAGGGTGGCGGGGAACAGCCTCGTCAGCAGGTCGACCTCATCCGCGACACCCGCCAGGTGGCGCTCGCCAGGTGTGTCGGCCAGCGCGACGATCAAGAAGCGGTCGTCTCCGGCGGCGGGACCGAGTGGCTCGCGAGCCTTCAGCAGGGCGCGCAGAGTCGGCGTGTACGAGGACACGACCCTGTCCATGACCGTCGCCCTCTGCTCGTGGCGGCCTGCGGCGTGCAGCGGCAGCAGGGTCAGCGGCCCGGTCGGGCACCACCACAGCCGGGGCCACGGCCCATCGGGAGGGCCGTGGAAGCCCAGCTCGGACAGCACGGGCTCGGCGATCGTGTCCCAGAGCCACGCCAGCAACTCGGTGAGCATCGTCTCGGTGGTGGCTCGCGCCTCGTCGAGTGCGCGTTGCGCCCGGTAGGCGGTCTGCCTGTCGGCCATCGTGCCGGTGGCCCTGACCCGGCGCCTGGCCATCTCGTACGTGTCGGCCGTCGTCTCGGCCTCGGCCAGCGCCCCCAGATAGCGGTTGGCCTGATCCGCCGCATCCTGCACGGTCAGACCGGTCAACGGCCGCACCGTGACGCCCTCCGGCCGGACGAGGAGCGCGTCACACCGCCACTCGCTGACATTGACGATCACGACCGGTCCGCCGCCCGCGGCGGGAAGCATTCTCTCCATGCTGGGCGGCCTGAGGAAGTCCACGAAGCCATCCAGCTCGCGCACCCGCTCGACGAGAGCGTCCCACTCCCGCGCGAGCGCCATCCTCTGGTCCACCAGCTGCGAAACGTCTTCCGGCATGCCCTCGCGCATTGTTCGGCGAACCTCTATTCCGCAGGAACAACGGTCATCGACAGATGATAGGCATCCGGGTCCACTTCGACGAGCCTGCCGGCCGCCGGGCCTGCCGCTACTGCGGCGGCGCCCTGCCACCGGGCAAGCGCGCCGACGCGCTGGACTGCAGCCCCGATCACCGCACCCGCTACCACCGCGAGCGCGTCGCGGCCGAGGCCGCCGACGCCCGCCGCGACAAGAGCGAGGCCGACATCCGCGCCGAGCTGGCCGAGCGCCGCCCGTGAGGCGCAGGAGGCCGCCGAGCGGGAGCAGCGCCGCGTCCGGCAGGAGGCCGATCGCGCTGTCGGCAACTTGCTGTGGAGATCAGCCAACGTGCCCCACGTGAAAGAAGAGATCATCACGCTCTGACCAGTGGGAAGAGACTATTAACCCTAGATAACCATCGCGCGGTCGGCGGTGAAGCGGATCTGTTGCTTGTGCAGCAGCGACAGGCTCCCAGACCTGTTCCTCAGGTGGAAAGCCTTTGGACCCCTCCACGGGCACCCGCCGTCATGCGTTGGAGACCCGCCCCGTAGCTCACGCACCCATCCCCGCCGCACCAACCAGGACCCGACGCGATGAGACAGGACCAAACGCCCCCCTTTAGGCATCTTCCAAGATCCAGACTTGGTTGTCGCCCTTGCGTTCCCACAACAGAACTTTTGTGTCGTCGTCACAAGAAGCATTTTCTACGTCGATGTGCAAATCGACGTCGCGGGCGATTTGCAAACGGTGCCCTCCTTCGTCGTCGGAGATATGCCACAAGTAGGGGTCCGACGCACCGCGAAGTGCGGCTCCCACGCCGTCGTGCTCGGGAGCAAGGTAGAGGCCAGCCGCGACGTTTTGAAGGTGCCACCGGTGGCCGGGGCCCTCCCGATCAAGCCGCCACTTCTGATTATCGCCGCCGTTGCCACCCCACGCTCTGACCCGTCCGTTAGCGGTGTTGAGATCCAGGCACGTGTCGGTGTTCTGGTTCTTCAGCGTGTAGATCCTCCCTGCTTGAACCACGTAGATGTCCTTTCCGAACCACAGGTCGGGGCGAGGCGGCCGAGCAGAGTCGGCCGCGATCTCACCATGCCAGAGGCATGTTGATCATGCAATGCCGCGAGGTTAAGGATCATGTTGGTCGGTTTCCTGTTGCGAGAACCGGTTGATCAGGCGGCCGAGGCCGCGAAGATCGACCAGACGGGGTCGGCGGAAGCGGGGGAGGGCGTGGGGCCCTGGGCGGTCGCGGGTGCGTTCAGCAGCGAGAGCGGGAGCGCCAGGGCCGCGATCAGGGCGGCGCGGCGGCGGGTTCGGGTGGACGAGCCGGACAATAATCGGCGCGTGTTCATCGCTATCTTTCGAACTCAAGTATCAAAGCGAGGCGATCGTCGCACAGGGCGACGATGAAGTAAAGATCGTTTCCGGTATCGGGAACAGGATGCTCCGTGATCGGTGCAAGCCTCCGGCCGGTCAGCCCATCTCCGCCAGCTTCCGGCCCTTGGTCTCTTTCTGGGCTGGGAAGGGGTTCGTGGCCGGGGGCGGGTGGGGCCGGCCCTTGGCGGGGATGGCGGAGGTGTCGCCCACGGGTGCACCTGACGCGCCGCCTCTCCTGGGCGGGGCGTCAGCCTGCTGCGCTGATCCGGTCGTAGAGCAGGCAGATCGCGCCGGACTCGGTGGCCGACACGTCGGTGAGCGACCAGGACGTGGCGGGCAGGGCGTCGTGAAAGAGCCGGGCGCCGCCGCCGACCAGCTCGGGGCAGAGCGTGATGCTGAGCCGGTCCAGCTCACCCGCGGCCAGCAGGGCCTGGATGACGCTGCTGCTGGCCAGCACGATGATGTCGCCGCCGGGCTGCGGGCGCAGCCTCTTGACCAGCTCGGCGGGTTCGGCGTCGGCGATGCGGGAGTTCAGCCACGGCGCCTCGGTCAGGGTCGAGGAGAAGACGATCTTCTCGGTCGCGTCGAGCCACCGGGCGAAGGCCCGGTCGCGGGGATCGGCGTTGTCGTCTTCGGCGACCGCCGGCCAGAAGGAGCCGAACCCCTCGTAGTTCTTGCGGCCGAGCAGGGCCGTGGTGGCGGTGCTCGTCACCCGTACCATGTGCTCGCGGGCGCCCTCGCTGAGCGCGTGGGGGACGATCCAGCTCATGTCCACCTCGCCGCCCTGGCCGCGGACCCGGCCGTCGAGCGAGAGCGCGATGTTGGCGACGACCCTGCGGCCCTCGACGTTGCCGTGCTGCGTCATGTCCGCTTCTCCTTCGGTGTTCGTGGCGACCTGGGCGTCACCACCTGCGGCGATCCTGTCGTCTCCGCACATGCTTTACGGGAGGTCCACGGCTTCGATGCGTTCGCGCAGCGAGGGGCTCCAGTGGGCGCCGTAGGCGGCCTGGAGGCGGGGCAGGCGCCAGTCGCCGCCGGTCACGACGCTGCGGCAGGCGGCGGCGGCGCAACGGCAGGTCATCGACCAGGATTCGACGCCGGTGTGCGTGGCGTAGTCGATGGTCAGCTCCTCGCCGGGGCCGATGTCGCGGCGGGCGACCACCGTGGTCGCGTCGAGGTGCCAGAGGTTGGGGTCGCAGGAGTGGTTGCCGGAGCTCACCGGGTGAGCGAGATCGAGGAGCAGGTGGGTGCCCTCCGCGACGGTGAGGCTGCTGTAGGGCGGGGTGAGATCGGCCAGGGCCTCGTCGGTGATGACGCGTCCGCCGAGGCGCATCACGGGCTCGCCTTGGCGGATCTGCTCACGGGCGAACAGGCCGGCGCCGTGGATGGGGGAGGGCTGCCGGCGGGCGCTCGGGGTGAGCCAGCTTTCCGTTGCGTACGTCCTGTTCATGCGTGAAGTGTCCTTTACGTGGTGTGTGCGGGTCACCGCCAGCCGTCGCGCTGCCGCTGCAGCCCGTCGAGGATCAGGTCGAGTCCGATGCCGAACTCCTCGGTGTAGGCGTACGCGGATTTCAGGGCGCGATCGACGATCATCTCGGTGAGGTGCGGGAACTCCTCGCGGGGCAGCCCGGTCAGGATCGAGCCCGCCACGTCCTCGAAGCCGTCGGAGGAGGTGAAGGGCAGGCTGAGCTCCTGGAGCGTGAACCCGTAGATGTAGCTGTCCAGCACCGAGAACGCGTGGGCCGCGCCGGCGATCGAGAAGCCGCCCGACCGCAGGCAGCCGATGGCCGCGTCGTGGTGGCGCAGAGTCGCGTGGCCGGGGTTCGTCCGTGAGTCCATCAGGCTGATCGCCCAGGGATGGCGGGCCAGTGCGGCGCGCATCGAGACGGCCCGCCGTCGCATCGCGGTCCGCCAGCCGACGTCGCCGGACGGGAGCTCGATCTCGCCGAAGACGAGGTCGAGCATGCCGTCGAGGATCACGTCCTTGCCGCGGAAGTGGTGGTAGAGCGACGCAGCCTCGACGCCGAGCCGCTCGGCGAGCCGGCGCATGCTCGGCACGCCGGTGCCGGCCTCGTCCGCCAGCTCGACCGCCGTGCGGAGCGCCGTCTCCCGGCTGAGCGCGGCGCGGCGGGGCGCGGTGCCGGTCGGCTCCATGGCCACGAGGTCCTCCACCTGGGTCGCTGGGACGAGGCTTGACAACCTTACACCGTTAGGGGAACCTAACAGCGTTAGTCTCCACCTAACACCGTTAGGTGGAGAGGGTCGGCGAACAGAGGAGAGGGTCGTGGAAGAGACGGGGAAGCGGATGTGCGTCGTCGGCGCGTCCGGGAAGCTCGGGCAGTACATGGTGCGGCACGCGCTCGACCGCGGATACGAGGTCGTGGGCGTCTGCCGGGAGCAGAGCGTGCACAAGCTCGCCCAGTTCGAGGGGCGGATCACGGTGGTCCCCGGGGCGACCGACGACCGCGCGGTCATCGCGCGGGCGGTGCACGACTGCGACGCCGTGCTCACGGTGCTGGTGCCGTGGGGGGTGAACCACTACGCCTCCGGCACGGCCCAGGCCGTGCTCGACCATGCCCGTCCGGGCTCCCGCCTGGTGTTCTCCTGCGGCTGGCACATCACCCGCGACGGGAAGGACGTCTACAGCCGGACGTTCAAGGCGTACGCGGCCGTGTTCGGCCGGCTGGCGAAGCTGGCCCGCGTCGTGGACGTGAACGACCAGGTGGAGGCGTGCCGGAGGATCTTCGCCAGCGACACCCGCTGGACGGTCGTGCGCGGCAGCGACCTGGAGGAGGGCGACAGCCAGGGCCTGCCGGTGTGGAGCCGGCACGTGGGCGACCCCGTCCTCGCGAGCAACCTGACCCGTCGCGTGGACTACGCCCGCTTCATGGTCGAGGCGGTGGCCGACGACGCCCTCGTCCATGAGGCCCCGGCCATCGTCGGCCGGCTGACCCCGTCGGCCCTCGCCCACGCCGGCGATCCCGCGTGAGCGCCCCGCCCGCCCCGAAGACGCTCGCGAGGATCGCGGGCTGCCTCTACCTGACGGTCGCCGTGCTCACCATCTTCGCCGGGCTGGTGAACACGCGCATCGTCGAGCCAGGAGACATCGCCGCCTCGGCCACCCTGTTCCGCGTCGGCCTGGTCAGCGAACTGGTCGGCGCCACCGCCTTCCTGTCGACGGGCATGGCCCTGTACCTGCTGCTCAAGCACGTCAACCGGCCGGTCGCCGCGGCGATGGTCACCTTCGTCGCGGTCGGCGTCGCGATGCAGAGCCTGAGCCTGCTCAACCAGCAGGCGGCGGTGACGATCGCCACCGGGCCGGGCCACACCGCCGCCTTCGGCCCCGCCGGCGCCGACCAGCTCACCCTGCTGTTCGCCGGTCTGCAACACGACGGATACCTCATCGCCCAGACGTACTTCGGGCTGTGGCTGCTGCCGCTGGGCTACCTGGTCGGCAAGTCGGGCTACTTCCCCAAGGCGCTGGGCATCCTGCTGGTGATCGGCTGCTTCGGTCACCTCGTGGACGTGTTCGCGCGTCTGCTCGCCCCCGGCTTCGGCGCGGCCATCTCACCGTTCGCGATGACGCCCGCGGCGGTCGCGGAGATCTCGTTCATCGTGTGGCTGCTGGTCAAGGCCGTGCGGGTGCCGGTCCGGCAGGGCGGGAACCGCGTCCTGCCGTGACGCCTCGCTCAGCCGAGGACGAGCGGGACTCTCGCGGCCAGCTCGCCCAGCGCGGCCCTCTCCGCGTCGGTCGGGACGCGCCGTCCGGTGCCGACCAGCAGCGCGTCCTTGTCGGAGAACGACGTGGGGAACGCGGTCCCGGCGATCTTCTCCAGCATCTCGCGGGACCGGGCGAGCCCCTCCGCGGGCGGTTCCGCCGCGTCCGGGAGGCAGGCGATCAGGTCGAGGTGGTGCAGCGTCCACTCCAGGACGTACGCGGAGAGGTAGTCGCCCACGGTGAGGACCTCGTCGCGGGTGCCGACCCGCAGGCCCGGATCGGCGAGCCCGGCGGCGCGGCCAGCGGCGGAGCCGACGTCGTCCAGGTGGAACCGGAGCAGCCAGGGCTCCCCGTACGCGGCGGCCAGCCGGACGGTCAGCGCGTCGAGCGGGTCGTCGCCGGTCGGCGGCGTCTCGGCGACCTCCCAGTAGGTCACCGCGTCGCGGGTCGGCTCCGTCGCGGCGGGGGTCGCCAGGGTGATCAGGACGTCCTGGGCGTCGATGACCAGATGGCACACCAGGTCCCGCACGAGCCAGCCGGCGCAGCCGGACGGCCGTGCGAAGTCCTCGTCCCGGAGTTCGGCGACCGCCGTGCGCAACGCCGTCCAAGAGCGTGAGAAGAGATCCACATCGGCACGGTAGTGCGATGCGGCGAGGGCGGACAACCGCTGCCGGGGGCGCGGCCCCCGGCAGCGGTGAGCCTCGGTCAGGCGCCGACGTAGGCCGCGAGGTGCTCGCCCGTGATGGTGGAGCGGGCGGCGACGAGATCGGCGGGGGTGCCCTCGAAGACGATCTTGCCGCCGTCGTGACCGGCGCCGGGGCCGAGGTCGATGATCCAGTCGGCGTGCGCCATGACCGCCTGGTGATGCTCGATGACGATGACCGACTTGCCGGACTCGACGAGCCGGTCGAGCAGGCCGAGCAACTGCTCCACGTCGGCGAGGTGCAGGCCGGTGGTCGGCTCGTCGAGGACGTAGACGCCGCCCTTCTCGGCCATGTGGGTGGCCAGCTTGAGCCGCTGCCGCTCGCCGCCGGACAGCGTGGTGAGCGGCTGGCCGAGGCTGAGGTAGCCGAGCCCGACGTCGGCGAGCCGGACGAGGATGGCGTGCGCGGCCGGGATGCGCGCCTCACCGGCGGCGAAGAACTCCACGGCCTCGTTCACCGACATCGCGAGCACCTCGCTGATGTCACGGCCGCCGAGGTGGTAGTCCAGCACCGACGCGTCGAACCGCTTGCCCTCGCACTCCTCGCAGGGGGTGGCGACGGTCGTCATGATCGCCAGGTCGGTGTAGATGACGCCGTTGCCGTTGCAGTTGGGGCAGGCGCCCTCGGAGTTGGCGCTGAACAGCGCCGGCTTCACGCCGTTGGCCTTCGCGAACGCCTTGCGGATCGGCTCGAGCAGCCCGGTGTAGGTGGCCGGGTTGCTGCGCCGCGACCCGCGGATCGCGGCCTGGTCGATCGACACCACACCGGCACGGGCCGGCATCGACCCGTGCACGAGCGAACTCTTGCCGGAGCCGGCGACGCCGGTGATGACGACGAGCACCCCGAGCGGGATGTCGACGTCGACGTTCTGCAGGTTGTGGGTGGTGGCGCCGCGGATCTCCAGCGCGCCGGAGGGGGCGCGCACCGTCTTCTTGAGGGCGGCCCGGTCGTCGAGGTGGCGGCCGGTGATGGTGCCGCTGGCCCGCAGCCCGTCGAGGGTGCCCTCGTAGCAGACGGTGCCGCCCGAGCTGCCGGCGCCGGGGCCCAGGTCGACGACGTGGTCGGCGATCGCGATCGTCTCCGGCTTGTGCTCCACGACGAGCACCGTGTTGCCCTTGTCGCGCAGCCGCAGCAGCAGGTCGTTCATCCGCTGGATGTCATGGGGGTGCAGGCCGATGGTGGGCTCGTCGAAGACGTAGGTGGTGTCGGTGAGCGAGGAGCCGAGGTGGCGGATCATCTTGACGCGCTGCGCCTCGCCGCCCGACAGCGTGCCCGACGGCCGCTCGAGCGACAGGTAGCCCAGCCCGATCTCCACGAACGACTCCAGCGTGCGCGCCAGCGTCGTCAGCAGCGGCGCCACCGACGGCTCGTCGAGGCCGCGGACCCAGACGGCCAGGTCGCTGATCTGCATCGCGCACGCCTCGGCGATGTTGATCCCGTCGATCCGCGACGACCGGGCCCCCTCGCTGAGCCGGGTGCCGCCGCACTCGGGGCAGGCGGTGAAGGTGACCGCCCGGTCCACGAACGCCCGGATGTGCGGCTGCATCGCCTCCCGGTCCTTGGAGAGGAACGACTTCTGGATCTTCGGGATCAGCCCCTCGTAGGTGAGGTTGACGCCCTCGACCTTCACCTTGGTCGGCTCCCGGTAGAGGAAGTCCTTCATCTCCTGCTCGGTGAACTCGCGGATCGGCTTGTTCGGGTCGAGGAAGCCGGACTCGGCGTAGGTCCGCACCGTCCACCAGCTGTCGGACTTCCAGCCGGGGATGGTGAACGCGCCCTCGGCGATCGACATGGAGTCGTCGTAGAGCTGGGTGAGGTCGATGTCGGAGACCGCGCCCCGGCCCTCGCAGCGGGTGCACATGCCGCCGGTGCGGGTGAAGGTCTGCTTGACGGCCTTGGTGGCGCCACCGCGTTCGACGGTGATCGCGCCGCTCGCGCGCACCGAGGGCACGTTGAAGGAGAACGCGTTGGGCGAGCCGATGTGCGGCTGCCCGAGCCGGCTGAACAGGATGCGGAGCATCGCGTTGGCGTCGGTGGCGGTGCCGACCGTGGAGCGGGGGTCGGAGCCCATCCGCTGCTGGTCGACGAGGATCGCGGTCGTCAGCCCGTCGAGCACGTCGACCTCGGGCCGCGCCAGCGTCGGCATGAAGCCCTGCACGAAGGTGCTGTAGGTCTCGTTGATCAGCCGCTGCGACTCCGCGGCGATCGTGCCGAACACCAGGGAACTCTTGCCCGAGCCGGAGACACCGGTGAACACCGTCAGCCGGCGCTTCGGGATCTCGACGCTGACGTCCTTGAGGTTGTTCACGCGCGCGCCGTGCACGCGGATCATGTCGTGGCTGTCGGCGACGTGCGGCGCAGGCGACTGCGTGTCCGTCCTCGTGGCCATGCTCATTGTGTCTCCATCTGTTGTGCGGGGCTGCCTTCGTGCTCTCTTCGTCGGCGTCGCCTGCTCGATCTAACCAGCTTCGACGAGTGTGCCCGGACTTCACCCGATTCGGCTCATGGTGACGTCCATGGTGGTCAGGCTAGGTGCGGCCCCGGGTCGGCGCTTCTTCATTCCTGCTCAGGTGTCGCTCCGGGCTCACGCGTGCGCCGGTTCCGCGCCGGGCCAGCAGCAGGACGACGGCGACGGCGCCGAGCGCCACGGTGACCAGTCCTGAGCCGGCGAGCGTGGGCCCGGCGATGGTGGCGGTGAAGTCGAGCGAGCTGACCAGGGTGTTCGCGGCCGGCCGCTGCTCGCCGGGCAGCAGCTCGGCCAGCAGGGTGTACTTGCCCGCGCTGCCCCACGCGTGCAGCAGGTAGGAGACTGCGAAGCCGAGGATCAGCCGGCGGCGGACCTGCGGGGCAGCAGGAAGCTGGCCGCGATGGTGAGTGCCAGCAGGACGAGGCTGCCCCAGATCGTGACGCCGAAGGCTGGGGGCCATCACGCAGATGATCGACCGCCTCCAGAAGGCCGGATACGTCCGGCGCCGCCCCCATCCGGACGATCGCCGCAGCGTCGTGGTCGAGGCCGTGCCCGACGCGCTCGCCAGGATCGCCGCCCTCTACACCGGATTCGACGTACGGAGCCGCCGGCTGATGGACGGGTTCACCGCGGAACAGCTCGCGGCCGTCCACGCCTTCCTCGTCGCCAGCCACGAGAACGCCGTCCAGGAGTCCGACCTGCTGACGAAGTGAGCATCCCTTGCCCACCGGAGGCCGCATGCGGTCGGCCCGGCGCGGCCCTGCTAGAAATGTCCGAATGATCGAGTTACGCGCGTTCGAGCGAACCGACGCCCCCACCGTCGCCTCCTGGATCGACGATCTGGACGCCCTCGTCACCTGGTCCGGCAGGTCCGGCTTCGCCTGGCCCTTCGACGGCGCCCAGTTGCTCGCCTTCCGCGACGCCCACCCCGCCCACCGCCTCCTCATCGCGACCGACACCGGCGGCCGGGCGACGGGCCACTTCATGCTGCGGCCCGAGGAACCGGGATCGGTACGCCTCGGCATGGTCCTGGTGTCACCCGCCGCCCGCGGCAAGGGGTACGGGCTGGCGATGCTCAAGGCCGCGCTCGGCACCGCGTTCGCCGATCCGGGCGTACGGCGGGTCGGCCTGGCCGTCTACGCGCACAACCGCGGGGCCGCGCGGCTCTACGAACGCCTCGGGTTCCGCGAGGAGGAGGTGGACGCGAAGTCCATCCAGGTGGGCGAGGACTGGTGGACCTCGATCACCATGGGCCTGTCCCGCGAGGTGTGGAACGGCGCCTGACCTGCCTCGATATCGACTCCTCTATGGACACGCGAGCAATACCAATATTGGACGCCACATGATCGGCTCTGGTCTGCTGGGCGGGTGAAAGCAGGCACCCATCGCATGTCCTTCGAGCAGTCCGCCCCGTCGCGCCGTACCCTGCTGGCCGGCGCGGCCCTCCTGCCCCTGACGGCGGGCCCGGCCGAGGCGTCGGCCACCGCGCCCAAGCCGGCGCGGCACTACTACGACCGCGCGGCCAGGCTGGCCGGCGACGACCCGGTCCTGCGCTCCCTGGTCAAGGCGCTCACCCCGGGCAGGCCGATCCCGCAGGTCAAGGCGCCCAAGCCGCTGCGGATCTTCGACAACGTGGCGGTGGTGAGCACCGGCTTCGTCTCGGCCACCGCGCTGCTCACGTCCGGGGGCGTCATTCTCCTCGACGCGCTGGGCTCACCCGCCGACGCCCAGAAGGTCATCGTCCCCGAGCTGCGCTCCGTGGGCGTGGACCCGTCGAAGATCAAGTACGTGGTGGCCCTGCACGGCCACGCCGACCATTTCGGCGGCGCCCAGTACCTCGCCGACCAGTACGGCGCCCGCGTCATGATGACCCGGGCCGACTGGGCCCTGGCCGCCACCGAGGCCAACGCCCCCACCCGCGACCTGGAGATCGCCGACGGCGGGCGGCTCACCCTCGGCGACACCACGATCGAATTCCACCACACCCCCGGGCACACGCCGGGCACGGTCTCGCCGATCTTCCCGGTGCGCTGGAAGGGCAGGCGGCACACCGCGATGTTGTGGGGCGGGACCAATCCGCCCACCGCGACCGCGGAGAAGCGCACCTACCTCGCCTCCATCCGCGCCTTCGCCTCCCGGATGCGGCGGGCGGGCGTGGACGTCGAGCTGAACAACCACGGGCTCGCCGACAACGGGCTGGCCCGCATGGAGGAGTTGCGCGGCGGGTCCGCCGGGAACCCGTTCGTCATCGGCCGTGCCAGGACGCAGCGCTTCATGGAGGTCATGGAGACCATGCTGCGCGGCCGGATCGCCTCCGACCTGGAAGGAAAGAGCGGCTCGGCCGGCGCCTGCTGCTGATCGGCCTCCCCCTTACGCCGGGAAGGCCCGCCGCGCGTACCTGAGCAGTTCCCGCACCGCGGGGCCGTGCGCGGTCCTCCAGACCAGCGCGAGCAGAGCGGGCGTGTCGACGTCGCGGATGGGCAGGGCGGTGAGCCGGTCGCCGTAGTGGGCGGCCATCGAGTCGCTGAGCACGGCCACCGCCATCCCGCGCCCGGCCAGGTCGGCGATGGCGTCGGCGGCGCTGGCCTGCATCGCGATCACCGGCCGCAGCTCCTGCGCGGCACACGCCCGGTCGAACACGGTACGCAGCCCCGTGCCCGGCGGCATGCACACGATCGGGTACGCCACCAGCTCCCGCAGCAGCACGCCGTCCCGCCCCGCCAGCTCGTGCCCGGCCGGAACGGCCGCGACGATCCGCTCCCTGATGATCGTGTACGCCTCCAGCCCCTCCGGCGCCGCGCTCGCGGTGCCGACGAGGGCCAGGTCGAGGCTGCCCGCGCGGACGCCTTCGACGAGGCGGTCGGAGTTGTCCTCCAGCAGCGCGATCTCCACGCCGGGATGCGCGCGGTGGAACGTGGCGAGCGCGTCGAACAACGGCGTCAGCGTGCACCCGATGACCATCCCGACCGCGAGCCGCCCCCGGATGAGGTCGGCCACCTCGCCCACCGCCTGCCCCACGGCCTCGGCGGCGGCCAGCGCGGCGCGGGCGTGCTCGAGCGCCGCCCGGCCCGCGGCCGTCAGGGTCGCGCCGCGCCCCGAGCGGTCGAACAGCTCGGCCCCGAGTTCGCGCTCGAGCCCGCGGATCTGGGCGCTGACGCCGGACTGGCTGATGTGCACCCGCTCGGCGGCCCGGGTGAAGTTCCGCTCCTCGGCGACCGCGACGAAGTACTCGAGCTGCCTCAGTTCCATAACTGGGAATTCTAGCTCTCATCAGATCCATCTGTTGGACTTCTGAAAGTGGGCCCGGCAGGCTGGGAACCGACCGAACGTCAAGAAGGAGCTTTCATGCCGGACTACGAGAAGGCCATGCGGCCCGAGGACATCACCCGCCTGTTCGTCGAGCGGTCGAACGCCGGGGACGCGGCCGGGGTGGCGGCGCTGTACGAGGAGGACGCGGTGCTGGCGTACCCGCCGGGCGGTCGGACGGTGGGCCGGGAGGCGATCCGGGAGTTGTGGGAGAAGGTGCTGGCCGGGCGGCCGCACTTCGAGCAGGAGGAGCCGCTGCCGACCCTGATCCACGGCGACCTCGCCCTCACCTCGACCCCGCCGAAGGACGGCTCCGGCGCCCGCGCCCAGGTCGTACGCCGCCAGCCCGACGGAAGCTGGCTGCGCGTCATCGACCAGCCCGAGTTCGTCGCCCCCACCGGATGACGCGGGATTGTCGAGACCGGCCCTCCGGCTCCGACCTGTGAGGTGAGAGGCCCGGAGCCGGGCGTCGCGTCACAGCGAGGAGCCGACGATGAAGTACCTGCTGATGATCTACGGCAACACCGAGAACTGGGGGCACCCGGCGTTCCTGCGTGCCGCCGAGGCCCAGAGCCGATCGCAGGAGGAGCGCGACCGGCTCGGCCGGCAGTTCGAGACGCCGATGACGGAGATCGCGGAGTCGGGGGAGCCGACCGGCGACCGTGAAAGTGGGCCCGTCACGAACCTGCCGGGCCAGGAGCAGGGTGAATCGTCATAAGGGTAAGGAACACGCGCGGGGGAGTCCCGGCGGGCGACGAGGAAGTATGGATAGTCGCCGCGACGGGCCAAAACGCCCCTCACCCAGGCGATTCGTCGTGCGGCCGGGGATAGAGAAGACGAGAGGACATCTCCGATTCTCTGGAGGCCGGGATGGCCCGCGAGCCGATCTCACTGGATGACCTGCTGACGCGCCAGGACAGGGCCGGCACGTTGTCCACCGTCGAAGCGGTCCCCGATCGGCCCGACCGCGTCAAGGTGACGCCGTTCGTGTCCGGTCTCGGATGCTCCTGCTCCCTCGGCGTGACCGTGCCGAAGGACGCCCTGGAGTCCATCACCACGACCGAGGACACCAAGGAGTGCTGCGGCAAGCGGCTGATGGTGGTCGAGGTCTCCTTCGCCGACCCGGCGCTGAGCGAGGTCTTCCGGCAGTTGGGCCACGCCGTCGGCAAGGCCGCGCGGCAGCCGGACGTACGTGGCGGAACCTGCGCCTTCGAGCACAAGCACTGTGTCCAGAACTGCCGCCGAGCCTATCCGCTCGGCGGCAGTGCGTACCTCAGGTGCTTGGACGTGTGCCAGGAGGAACTCAACGCGTGCACGGGCTGAGGACTGGCCCCTGGTTCCCCGTCAAGCCGATGCGCGGATGGCCGGCATCGGGTTCAGAGCGAGCGCGCGAAGGTCTGGGGTTCCAGACCGGCGGCGATGCGTACCGCGCCCTGACGCTCGAGGAGGTCGGCCACACTGGGGATGGCGCTTTCCCCGACGAGTTCCTCGACGATGGTGCGCAACTGGTCCAGGAGCCCGCCCGCGGGGTTCGCGGCGACGAGCGGTACGAGGGCGGTGACCAGGGCGGCGGTGGCGAGCAGGTGAGCCGGAGTATGACGGCGCATATGTGACCTCCCGAGTGACGTACGGTGACGACTTCGCTCAGGAGATCACGAGCCGTGGCGGTCCAGGCCGGTACGCCACAGGGACCGGGCGCGTTCTTTACGCTCCCGCTCCGGCATCACCCACGAAATCGCCGCGTATGCCCCGCGCGTCCTCAGGGCTCAGGCGTCGCCACGCCCGCGCGCGGTCATGATCCGCATCGCCTCCCGTACGACCTCCGCCTGCGCCGGGGCCAGCCCGTCGAGGAAGGGCTCCACCACCTGCGGGTCCCACCCCGGTGTCGCCGGCGCGAAGTCGGCCAGCAGGTGCTCCATGCTGAAGTCCGCGATCATCTCGGCCAGCGTCCCCACCCGCGGGTCGCCGGGGTCGGCGTCGGCCAGGTCGTCCAGGCGGCGGTAGAACTCGTGCCCGCGCGCCGCCATCTCCGGATCGACCGTCAGTGTGTCCAGCATGGCGAAGGTCCGGGTCTTGTCGGGGGCGGCCGCCACGCTGTCCACGAGGACGAGCAGGTCGCGGTCCCAGGCCGCCGCCTTCGAGGCCGGGAGCTCCACCGTGCGCAGGAAGGCCAGCAGGTCGGGCGAGGCGGTGTCGTCGGGGGTCAGCGTGCCGGCCTCGGCCCGTTCGAGGACCTGGGCCAGGCGGGCGCGTCTGAGGTGGATCTCGCGTTCCTGCCTGGCCAGGTCGGCGTCGATCTCGGCGAGGATCTCGGGCAGATCTCTCGAGCGGTCCTCGGCGATGACGTCGCGGGCCTCGTCGAGGCTGAGCCCCAGCTCGGTCAGCCGGCGGACGCGGGCCAGGGCGACGGCGTCGCGCATGCCGTATTCGCGGTAGCCGTTGGCCAGGCGCGGCGGCTCCGGCAGGACGCCCTGGTGGTGGTAGTAGCGCACGGTCCGGGTGGACACCCCGAGCAGTGCGGCGAGCTCTCCGATCCGCATGTCTCCAGTTAAGACGTTGACGTGGCGTCAACGTCAAACCGGGGGGCGCAGCGCCTTGAGGGTGAGGTCGACCAGGGCGTCGGCGTAGGCGGGGGTCAGCGGGCCCGAGCGAAGCAGCCAGCGCTGGTAGAGGGGCGCATACAGCAGCTCCAGGGCCAGGTCGAGGTCCGCGTCGGCGGCGATCTGGCCGGCCCGCTGCGCGCTGCGCAGCCGGTCTTTCTTGGCCTCGTCGACCGGACCGGCCAGCTTCTCCCGGTATTGGACGGCGAGATCGGGATCGTTGATGATCTCCATGTTGAGCGCCCTGATCGGCGCCTCGAACGCCGGATCGGCGAACTCGGCCACCGTCGCCCGCATCACGACCTTGAGATCGGCCTCGATGTCGCCGGTGTCGGGCAGCGCCATGCCCTCGCCCGAGTCGCTGAGCGCCAGGAACGCGTCGAAGACCACCGCGCCCTTGGAGCGCCACCACCGGTAGATCGTCTGCTTGCCCACGCCGGCCCGCGCGGCGATGGCCTCGATCGACAGCTTGGCGTAGCCGACCTCGGAGACCAGCTCGCGGGTGGCGTCGAGGATGGCCTGACGCGACCGCTCGCTGCGCCGGGCCGGGTCGGGTGGCTTGGTCATGCGGAGCACTTTACCACGACAACGAGACGGTACGGTCCGTCTTAATTCCGCGAGTAAATTAAGTGGCCAACGCTCCCGCCCGTTACCGTCGAACTCGTCGAAAGGAAAAGTCGGCCATGAGATACGCAGCCAATCCGCCCGAACAGCGGCTGCGCCGCCCTGCGGCGCTCGGCCGCATTCTGCCGCGGCGGCTCGAAGGATAGTCCACGGAAAGGACATCCCAAGGCCGCCGGATAAGCACCGAGCGGCATTTTCTTTTTGCGCGACAAGCGTCCGTGGCCCAATGGGAGAGGCACCGGCCTTAGGAGCCGGGCGGTGCGGGTTCGAATCCCGCCGGACGTACGCGAGCCCCGTTGGTCCAGCGGTCAGGACGCCCGGCTTTCACCCGGGAAATCGCCGGTTCGAGTCCGGTACGGGGTACGTAACGGCTTGACACATCTCCCGCGAGAGGCGTGTAATGGCCGTCGCGTCGCGTGCCGCCACCCGGGGAGCAAGGGGGTGGCACGGAGGCGCCGAATCAAAGGGGATGACGCCGTGAACGCTTACTTCGGTCGTGCCTGAGCGCACCGCCCCCGCGCGTCGTCCCATGCCCTCGGCGGTGTCCTGACCCCGCTCGCATCGGCATGCCCGTGCGGGGTTCGTCATGTCATCGACACCAACACCGCCCTGGAGCCTGAACTCAGCATGCCCAACGACTTCAACCAGCAGATCATTGACGAATTCCGCGCCAACAAAGGCCGGGTCGGCGGCTATTTCGAAGGGGCCAGACTGCTCCTGCTGACGACCACCGGCGCCAGAACCGGCGCGCCGCACACGACGCCGCTCGGCTACCTGCCCGACGGCGACCGCATCCTCATCATCGCCTCGGCCGGCGGCGCGCCCAGGAACCCGGCCTGGTACCACAACCTGCTCGCCCATCCGCAGGCCACCGTCGAGGACGGGAGCTTCACCTACCAGGCCAAGGCGGTCGTGCTGGAGGGCGAGGAGCGGGCTCGCCTGTTCGCCCGCGCCGTCGAGTCCGAACCCGGCTGGGCCGAGTACGAGACCAGGTCCGGCCGAACCCTGCCCGTCCTCGCCCTGCTGCCCACCGACTTCGGGCCGCCCACGGGGTCCATGGGCGACGCGCTCAAGACGATTCACGGCGCGTTCCGCCGGGAACTGGCCCTGATCCGCCGCGAGGTGGCCGCGTCGGGGCCGCGCCTGGCCGCGCAGCTCCGGGTCAACTGCCTGACCATGTGCGAGGGCCTGCACGGGCACCACTCGCGCGAGGACGGTCACATGTTCCCCGCGCTGGAGGAGCGCTATCCGGAGCTCGCCCCGGTGATGGCGCGGTTGCGTGCCGAGCACGTGACCGTACAGCGGCTGCTGGAGGAGCTCCAGACCCTCCTCGCCGCCGACGACGTGGCCCCGCCCGCGCTGCTGGCCGGGGTCGAGCGGCTCACCCGTGAGGTGGAGGCCCACCTGGACTACGAGGAGGAGCAGCTCGTCGCGTTGCTGAACTGAAGCCCTCAGCCGGCAGGGCGCCGTGCGCGCCCTGCCGGCCACCGGAGATCAGGCCGGGCGGAGTCTGCGTTGAGGGAGGACCAGGTCGGTTCGGTCGCCTGCTCGGTCAGGTAGGCGAGCGTCTTGCCGTAGGAGGGGTTGGTGCCGCCGAGCAGGACAGCCGTCCGGCGCTTGCGCGAGGCCGGTGCGGGCCCGGCGTCGGCGAAGCCTCATCCCGCAGGACGGCTCACGGCGGGAGAGGTGTCCATGCGCCAGGCCTGCCGCAGGATGACGGCCAGGCACACCACCTCCACGGCGGCCAGGACCAGGTAGTGGGGTTTCGCCGATCCGCCGCCGATGATGAACGCCGCGGTCAGCGGGGCCGCCACCAAGGTGACCCACCGGATCACCGCCGGTTTCAGCACACGCGACAACACCACCATCACGATCGGGATCTCGACCATGACCGCGGATCCCACCAGGAGCAGCGGGGTGACGGGTACGCCCTCGGCATGTCCCGCCATGAGCCCTCGCAGGAATTCGGCGTTCAGGAAACTGAGGACATCCGCGTAGAGCATGGTGAACATGACGACGATCCACAGGGTGGAGAGTCTTGCTCGCACGTCACTCATTTCGGTCTCGGCGCCTTTCTGGGTCGTGGGACGGGGGTCTGGGGATTCCCGGCCGGTTCCGCGCGGCTGCCGGCGATGACGGAAGCTGCCCGGACCGGTCATGGGGACAGGCTGGCGCGACGGGCGGGCGCGTCGCTACGGCCGCAGGTCGGCGCCCGGATGGCCGAAGGTCGGCGGTACGGGATCTACTTTGGTCGGATTCCGCTGGACCGGGGGCGGCCGTACCCTTGGGTCGTGACGACCCCGGCCGGCCTGGACCATCGGATCCTGCTCCCCGCCGGCGCGCTCAGTGGCCCCGGGCCCGCCCCGGTGCGCCCGGCCGGGCGCACCAGGCGCGACTGGGCGGCTGATGTGGCGTTGTTCCTGCTGGCCGTTGGCCTCACGGCGCTCGGCGTGGTGGAAGGCCTCGGCCAGCATCCCGCACCGGTGCCGTTCGCGGTGGACGCCGCCCTCGGCGGGCTGAGCTGCCTGGGGGTGTGGCTGCGCCGGCGCCGGCCGGTCGGCTTCGCGGTGGTCGCGGTGGCGTTCAGCGTCTATTCGATGTCGGCCGCGGGGGTGGCGCTGATCGCGCTGTTCACCGTCGCGGCGCACCGGCGCGTGGCGGTGGCCGGCCCGATCGTGGCCGGGTGCGTGGTGGTGCCGTTGCTGACGCCGCTGGTCCGGCCGGACGTCCCGGTGCCGCCCTGGTGGCAGGTCCTGCTGGGCTTCGCCTGCATCGCCGCGGTGCTCGCCTGGGGGATGTTCGTACGAGCCCGGCGGCAGTCCCTGCGCGAACGGGCCCGGCGGGTCGAATCCGAGCGGGAACTGCGCCTCGCCCAGGTCCGCCGGTCCGAACGCGACCGGATCGCCCGGGAGATGCACGATGTGCTCGCCCACCGCCTGTCCCTGCTCAGCCTGCACGCCGGGGCGCTGGAGCTTCGTCCCGACGCCGCGCCCGAGGAGGTCGCCCGGGCCGCGGGGGTGATCCGCGACAGCGCGCACCGGGCGCTGGAGGATCTGCGCGAGGTCATCGGCATGCTCCGCGCCGGCCGCCTCGACCGGTCCGAGGAGGCGCCGGAGCGGCCCCAGCCCACCCTGGCCGATCTTCCCGACCTGGTCGATCAGTCACGGCGCGCGGGCATGCGGGTGCTGCTCGACTGCCGGGTGGGGGAACCGGCGGCCGCGCCCGCGGCGATCGGGCGCGGCGCGTACCGGATCGTGCAGGAAGGGCTGACCAACGCCCGCAAGCACGGCCGCGACGGCCAGGTGTCGGTGACCGTCGGCGGGTCGGCGGGGGAGGGGCTGACGGTCGAGGTGCGCAACCCGGCCGGCGCCACCGCCGCCGCCGGGATTCCGGGCGGCGGCAGTGGCCTGATCGGCCTGGCCGAGCGGGCCGGCCTGGCCGGTGGACGGCTGGAGTACGGCCCGACCGCCGCGGGTGAGTTCCGGCTGTGGGCATGGTTGCCGTGGCCGAGGTGAACGCCGCGATCCGGGTTCTCATCGTGGATGACGACCCGCTGGTACGGGCCGGCCTGGCGATGATCATCGGCGGTTCGCCCGAGCTGAGCGTGGTGGGCGAGGCGGCCTGCGGAGCCGAGGTGCCCGCCGCGGTGGAGGCCTGCGCCCCGGACGTGGTGCTGATGGACATCCGCATGCCCGTGCTGGACGGCCTGGCCGCCACCGAGCTGCTGCGTGCCCGGCCTGACCCGCCTGAGGTCGTCGTGCTGACGACTTTCGACGCCGACGAGTACGTGCTGCGCGCCCTGCGCGCCGGGGCCAGCGGCTTCCTGCTCAAGCACACGCCGCCCGCCGAGATCCTGCGCGCGATCGTACGGGTGTCGGCCGGGGAGCCCATCTTGTCGCCGACGGTGACCCGCCAGTTGATCGCCCACGTCGCCGACACCGGCGCCGCCGCCCGGCGGCAGCACGCCGTACGCGTGCTGAGCCTGCTCAGCGAACGGGAACGGGAGGTGGCCGTCGCCGTGGGCCGGGGCAGGTCCAACGCCGAGATCAGCGGCGAGTTGTTCATGAGCATCGCGACCGTGAAGGCCCACATCTCGCGCATTCTCGACAAGCTCGACCTCAACAACCGCACCCAGATCGCCCTGCTCGCCCACGACGCCGGCCTGACCGGCTGAACCTCACCCCGGCGGCACCTGCCCCGGATGCCCGCCGTCCCGCCTCCCGGGCGCGTTCTGGGCTCAGGTGAACCCCTAGAAGGCCATCGCCCTCTGTTCAGCGGTCAACACCCGGGGTCCCGCCATCGATAGGCCTCCGACATCGGTCGCCCCTGCCGACATCATCGGTTTCGGCGGGCCGCCTGCCTCCATCCGGGAGCACTGTCAACAGATGTGACTTATACACGTAGCTGTGTCAGACGGTCGGTGGCCTCGTGTGGGGTCAGGTCGGCGCCCCGTTCATAGGCGCTGTCGTAGTCGGTACGGCCGAGCGACTCCGCGAGCAGCTCCGAGAACCGGCGCAGTTCGGTGTCGCCGTGGTCGAAGGCGCCGCGGATGGCCTGACTCAGGCCGAGCGCGGTGGCCGCGCCTGCCGGATCGCCCTCCAGCAACAGTAGCCTGGCCAGGAGTTGAGCAGCCAAGGGGGCATCCATGATCGCCTGCGCCGCCTCGACAGCGCGGGGCATCAGTTCGCGGGTGCGTACGGCGTCGCCAGCGGTGAGGAGGTTGGCTACCCGAGCGAGGAGCAGCCGACGGTCGATGGCCTCCGCCGACTGGGGCAGCTTGCGCAGGAGCGCCTCCATCCGGTCGAGCGCTTGATCGGCGCGTTCGACCTCTCCGGAGCGGCGGTGCAGTTCTGCCTGGACGCCGAGCACCTCGATCTCCAGCGCCGGCTGGCCACGCCGCCAGGCCGCTCGTTCGGCGGTGTCGATGTCGCGCCTCGCGCCGGCCAGGTCGCCGGCGCGCACGCGTTCTGTGGCGAGCCCGAGCCGGGTGGAGACCTCGTCCTGCGAGCCGAGGTCGGTGGCGATCGCGAGGCTGTGCTCGTAGGCGGTGATCGCCTGGTCGTGGTCTCCGGCGATGGCGTGGATCTGGGCCAGGCCGTACAGCGCCTTCGCCGTCCACCACCGATCGCCCGTCTCCTCGAACAGGCGCAGTGCCGTGGTCATCGCGGTCGCGGAGCCCTCCCGGTCGCCCTGTTCGCGATGGCGCATGGCTTCGATCATGAAGGTGCAGGCGATCGCCCAGTGGTCCGAGCCGCTGCGCACCCGGGCGATCTCTTGATCGAGCAGCTCGTCCAGCCCGAGTATCGCCGCCATCACCACCACTATCGTCAGCAGCATCGGATAGCGGCGCAGCGCGCCCGTGCGCGCGCAGTCGCCGATGAGCGCGCGGAGCCGCTCGGGGTCGGTGATCGGCCCGCCCTCGACGCCCACCAGGTGGATCGCGGTGAACGCGGCGCGGGCGTCCGCGGGCAGCGCGTCGCCGAACTCGGTGACCTTGGCGATGTAGGTCTCGGCCCGGGCGTCGTAGCGGAGCATGACCCAGTACCAGTACAGCGGTCCGAGAATCCGGGCCGCGGTCTCGGCGTCGTCTCCGTCGATGGCCGTTTGCAGGGCGTACATCAGGTTGTCGTACTCGGCCTGGAACAGCCGCAGCGACTCCGCCTGCTTGTCCGAGCGCAGCAGCGGCTCGTGTTCGTCGGCCAGGTCCGCGAAGTACCGGGTGAGCCCACGCAGGACGGCGTGGGTCTCTCCGGCGAGTCGGAGCTTCCCCGCCGCGTGTGCCCGGATGGTTTCCAGCATCCGGTAGCCGTCGCCGGCCCGCTCCACGATGGATTTGTCGACCAGGGAGTCCAGGAGGTAGACAACCTCGTCCGCGGGAAGCGTCTCATCCGCGCAGACCGCTTCGATCACCGCGATACCCGTCCGCGCCGGAAATATCGATATCCGGGCGGCCAGGGTGCGCTCCTGTGAGGTGAGGAGATCCCAGCTCCACTCAATGACCGCATGCAACGTCTGCTGGCGGGGCTGGGCGGTCCGGTTACCGGTGCTGAGCAGCCGGAAGCGGTCATCCAGCCGCCGGGCGATCTGCTCGGCACTCATGGTCCGCAGGCGTGCCGCGGCCAGTTCCAGGGCGAGCGGCAGCCCGTCCAGCCGGCGCACGATGTCCACGACCGGCCGCGCGGTCGACGCGTCCAGTGCGAAGCCGGGTCGTACGGCTCCCGCCCGGTCGAGGAACAGCCGCACCGCGGCCGATGCGGAGACACGATCGCGATCCACGTGCTCCGGGGGGAGACCGAGGGGTCCCAGGCGGCACAGCGCCTCACCCATGACGTCCAGCGGTTCCCGGCTCGTGGCCAGGATGGTCAGGTCCGGCTGGCGCTCCAGCAACTGCCCGGCGAACTCCGCGACGGCTCCGGAGATCTGTTCGCAGTTGTCCAGCATCAGCACGCCTTCACCACCGGCGAGCAGGTTGACCACCCGCTCCAGTAGCGTGCCGGCCGGCTGGGCTCCGGCGAGGCTGATCGTGCTCAGCACCGCCTCCACCAGCCCGTCGGCCGTGTTCACCGCGGCCAGCGAGACCAGCCAGGCCCGGCCTCGCTGATGGACCCGATGCCGGCTCACGGCCTCCACGGCCAGCCGGGTCTTGCCCACTCCTCCAGGGCCCACGACGGTGACCAGCCGGGAGGACTCCAGCAACCCGGCCAGCAACCTCAGCTCCTCCTGTCTGCCGACGAAGCTGGTCAGTTGGGCGGGCAGACGTCCTGGCACTGCGTGCGGCCGAGCCTGTCGCGCCTGGGGGTGCTCCCGCTCACCCCGCAGTACGGCGAGGTACGTCTCGCGGAGGTCCGCGGAGGGGTCGACGCCCAGTTCCTCGGCGAGGGTGCCGCGGACCTGGTCGAACACGGCCAGCGCGTCGGACTGGCGGCCTGCCGCGTGCAACGCTCTCATGCGCAGTCCGGCCAGCCGTTCGCGCAGCGGGTGACCGGCGGTCAACGCCGCCATATCGGCCAGGATCTCGTCGTGGTGGCCCAGTCGCAGCTCCGCCTCGAAACGGTCTTCCATGCCCGCGACCCGTAGCTCGTCCAGCCGCGCGCCGGCCGTGGCGGCGAAGGGGGTGTCACGCACGTCGGCCAGCGCGTCTCCCCTCCACATCGCCAGCGCCTCGTCCAGCAGCGAGGCCGCTCGCCGCACGTCACCCGCGGCCAGTTCGCGACCGCCCCGCTTCGCCTTCTTCTCGAACCGACAGGCGTCGACGTCCTCGGCGCGTACGTGCAGGCGGTACCCGCCGGCCGCCCTCTCCACGACCTCGGCCTCGCCCAGAGCTTTGCGCAGCCGATGGACCAGCCCATGCAGTGCGTTGACGGTGCCCCCGCGCGGATGCTCCCCCCACAGGCCGTCAACGAGTGCGTCGACCGGCACTGTCTCGCCCTCGGCCAGAGCCAGCCGGGCCAGCAGCGCTCGGACCATGACGCCGCCGACCTCGATCGGCGTGCCATCGTCGGCGCAGGCCCGGACCGGTCCCAGCAACTCCATCCGCATGCACAAAGGCTATGAGCACGAAGACGCGTACGTGCCGTTTGAAAGTGGCGCCATACCGGCTAAAAGAGCGTTCTAAGACGCATGTAAGCGCCGGTGGACACCGTGGAGGACGTACGGAAGAAACCTCCGAAAGGCAGTGCAATGGCAGCCCACGAGAACGTGCAGCAGGTGCTCGACTGGTCGGTGGCCGAGGTCGGCATTCCCGGCATCTGGATGCCGCACGCCCGCTACGGCCTGGGCATGTTCGAGTTCGACGAGCAGGCGACCGGCGGCCGGACGCTGCGCGGCGTCGGCGGCAGCTTCTGGGGCTCCTATTTCTTCGCGGTCGGCACTCCCGATGGCCGGCACACCATCGCCGTGCACACCAACACCGAGTGGAAGTCCTGGGACCCCATGTTCAAGATCATCGAAGCGGAGTTCGGCGTTTCCATCGGTGCGTAAGCACGCCGCCCACCACCGCCGACATCCGCACCAGCGCGACCCAGTGCACCGACGCCACCGACGTCGCAGCCGCCGAACGCGCCCGCGTCACCTACGCAGGCGGCCGCCTGACGGTCAGGGACCGCTCGAGCATCCGATCCCTTCCCGGACGCGCGCAGTGACGGTCGAACTGCCCAACGGCTCGGCGCTCGACATCAGCCTCCGCGACGGGCACCTGAACGGCCAGGGCCGCCTGGGCGAGGTACGGGCCCACGTCTCCCGTGGCCACATCCACCTCGCCCGCACCGGCGGGTCGCGCCTGAGCACCGGCGACGGCGACATCACCGTGGCCACGCCCGGGGCCAGGCTGCCCTCACCACCGCCGACGACCCCGAGGTGTCCGACGGCAACACCGTCGAGCTCCACGCCCACGTCACCCAGGGCGACATCCTGCTCCATCGCGTCACCAGCCGACTCACGTATTCCCCTACACCAACACTCCACCTGTATGAATGGCGATCGACCCATGACCAAGATCCTCCGCACCACCACCGCCTGCCTGCTCGCCGCCGCAGTCGCCGTGACCGTAAGCGCGTCGTCGGCGGCGGCCGGCGACCACGCCGACCGCCGCACCGACGACCACGCCCGGCTCCAGCGGGTGCTTGACCGAGCCGTGGCCGACGGCTTGCCTGGCGCCATCGCTGAAGTCCGTGACGGCCGCGGGTCATGGTTCGGTACGGCAGGCGTGGCCGACACCGACACCGGCCTCAAGCGCCGCCGGCAGGAGTACTTCCGGGCCGGCAGCACCACCAAGACGTTCGTCGCGGTCGTGGTGTTGAAGCTGGCGGCCGAGGGCCGGCTGAGCCTGGACGACACCGTGGACAGGTGGCTGCCCGGCGTGGTGAAGGGCAACGGCCACGACGGCGGCAAGATCACCATCAGGCAACTGCTCAACCAGACCAGCGGTATCTTCCCCTACACCTCGGATGAGGGCCTGGCGACCGAACAGTGGAGCACCGCCTTCCTCAAGGGCCGTTTCAACAGCTACCGTCCCGAGCATCTGGTGAAGGTGGCCATGGCCAACCCGCCCTCCTTCGCGCCGGGCAAGGGCTGGGGCTACTCCAACACCAACTACACGCTCGCCGGGATGATCATCGAGAAGGTCACCGGCAGGTCCTACACCGAAGAGATCAACCGGCGCATCATCCGCCCGCTCGGCCTGCGCAAAACGTACCTGCCGGGCGAAGGCACGAAGCTGCGCAAGCCGCACGCACGGCACTACGTCAAGTTCCTGGTCGGCGAGGACACCACAACCCCCTACGACCTCACCGACATGAACCCCTCCTGGGCCGGGGCGGCCGGCAGCATCGTCTCCACCATGAGCGACCTGCACACCTTCTACCGGGCAGTGCTGAACGGCCGTTTGCTGCCGCCCGCACAGCAAACGGAGATGTTCACCGCTGTCTCCACCAAGGGCGTGCAGTGGATCGACAACACCGCCTACGGGCTCGGCATCTTCTCCCAGAAGCTGTCCTGCGGCGTGACGGTCTGGGGCAACGGCGGCAGGATCCACGGCTCCTGGACCTATGCGATGGGCACCCGAGACGGCAGGCACATGGTCGTCACCAACATCAACGGCGACTGGGACAACCCGATCAGCATCCTCACCAAGGAAATGGAAGCCGAGATGTGCCCGCCGAGATCACGATGACCGCTCAACAGCACCGGCTCATCCGGCCTCACGAGCACGAGGCCGGATGAGCTCGCGCACCGCATGCGGCTCGGCGGACGCCTTCCCGGCCATGCCGAACCTGGAGCGCGCCGGCGGCAGCCAGGCTGTGAGTCCCGGTGGTTCAACGGCCAGGAAATTCCGGCGAGGTCTCGGCGCGGCGGGCGGCGTCCTGGTTGGGATGCTTTGACGTGGGCGGCCATCCGCTTGCACGGCATCTCGAGCACTTCGCACAGCCGGGCCAGGGTGGAGAACCTGATGGCCCTGCCTTTGCCGGTTTTGAGGGTGGCCAGTCGACGTCGCCGGGCACCAGGTACGCGTCGATGGTCATCATCCGGGGCCGCCGCGGAGCATCACCAGCGCGTTGGGCAGCCACGTGAGCAGGTGCAGAGCGGCCGGCAGCGGCGCGCGCCGGATCGTAGAGGCTCGCCTCGACCATGACGTCCACCGCGTGTACTCCCTGGGCCAGAGCGCCGTCGAATGACACGTTGGCACGCGACGGCCAGAGCCCGGTGAAGCCGTAGGTCGGCCCGGCGTGTGCCACAGCGTGCATCGCATCCTGGCGGAGATCCCCGAGGACGAGAAGCGGTGGACGACCATCGCGAAACCGCCACGCGACGAGCGGACGGGTGAGCACCGGTGGACGCAGGATGCCGCCGAGCGGCTGGTCGATCATCCGGTCAGCGTGCAGGAGAAGGTCGAGCGTATTCACGATTTGGCCCGCGATCAGCAGGTCGCTGCCCGGGTGGCCACCGACCTGCTGCGCCGGTCGGGCGACGCGCTGAACCGGCGTTTCTCCCCGAGGCGTCCAGCCGACCCGGCGGCAAAGAGCAGGGTGAGCCACCGGGCCGAGTTATGCCTTACTCGAAGACCTCAAGGTGATAGTGCGAGGTGGTGTGGGACCAGTGCGCGCCTTGAATGCCGTTACACCGCCAAGTGCCTCCCAAAAGCCTGCCGGCGGCACGGCAGCTATTTTGGCCCGCGGTGGTCAGTGGATAAGACGCGACATACTCCCAGGCGGCCGCCGCGCTCGACGTGGCGTTGGCTGGAGACGTGGCGAACGCGCTGATGGCGACCGCTGACGCCATGGCGGCTGCAGCGGCGGCCATACATATGATCTTGTTCCTCATGCGGCGACCTTACCCTTTCTCGATCATCCTCGGGTCCGGTCGTTACAGGTTCTGCTGCGGTGATCTCCGGGCAGTCGCGGCGATCAGGTGGCCTGGACACGCGTGGATCAGCCCTCGGCGATCCAGTCCATGTGCTCGATCCAGTGGTCGACCAGCGTCCGATCGCCTTCCACTTCCAGCGCCGGAGCCGCATCCAGGGGGCGACGCCTGCTGATCACGAGCAGGAGATCGACGGCTGGGCCGCGTAGTACGACGTCCGCCTTGGTGTGCGTGCGCTCCAGCACGACCATGTCCGGCTCCCGGCGTGCCACCCACTCCCCAGGCGCGTCGGTCGCGTGGAAATGCAGAGTCTGACCGCCCCCGCGCATCGCGTCGGCGAAGCCCGACCTGTTCTCCCAATAGCCGCGGGAAGTCATCGTCTTCAGCCAGTCCTCGATGGCGGCGACGGCAAGCTCCGGCGCCAACTCGTACCGCACGCCGAGCGCCACCGCCGCGTCCGCGCGATGCACGCAGACCTCGCCGAACAGCCGGCGTGACCAGAACGGCACGCCCGCGGCGGCGCCCGACGGATCCCACACCGGTGTGTCATCGGCGGCCGACGCGAACGCCTGTCTCGCCTCGGCCGCGCCGTCGCTCAGCCAGGCGCGCCACTGGCCCGAATCGGTCGGACCCGGGACGTGGCCGGCGAACGCCCTGCTCGGCTCGGTCATCTGCTCGCCCACGAGCATGGTCACCATGCGCTGTGTCCCGCCGACATGGTCGACAAGATCGGCCAGCGTCCACTTCGGACATGTCGGTACCGGGGTCGCCGCGTCCCTGCCGTGCACCCAATCGGCCAAGGTGGCCGTCTGCTCGACGACGGCCGTCAAATACGCGGATGTGTCCATCGCTGCACCTCCAAGTGCTTCGTGCCCAACCCGGAGTTCGCGGGCCAGGTCACTCGGTCAGTAATCATCGCTCTAGAATGCGGGCAAAAGACCAACCGCGCCAGAGCGCTCGCGTCGTCGACGCTCCAGGCGGGATCAGCCGGTCGCGGGCCGGTAGCGCAGCCACACGACCCCCGACCGGTACGGGGTCGCGGCCACCAGTTGCAGGCGGATGGGTCCGACGCCGTCGAAGATGCGCGGGCCCGTCGCCCACAGCGTGGGATGGACCCGGAGCCAGAACTCGTCGACCAGCCCCTGGCGGGCGAGAGCATGGGCGAGCTCTCCGGCGCCGGAGACGATCAACCTGCCGCTGTGCGCGTTCTTCAGCTCCGCCACCGCCTGGTCGAGTTCACCTTTGATGAGCGTGGCGTTCCATTCCAGCGGCTCCGTCAGCGTGCGCGACGCGACGTATTTCGGCATGGCGTTGATCCGGCCGGCGAAGCGCCCGAGCACGGGGTCCTGTGTCAGGTGGGGCCAGACGGCCGCCAGGCCTTCGTAGGTCTTGCGGCCGAGGACCAACGCGTCGGCCAGAATGAGCTGCTCCAGCCCGGCGTCCGAGCTGTCGGTGTCGAGCACCAGCCAGTCCTCGGGTGAGGGCGACTCGAACACGCCGTTGGCGGCGATGTCGTTGTGGACGACGAGCTGTCCCATCGGGGGTTCTCCGATCTCCGTTCATGGAGGGGCGCCCGCGAACGATGGCGGACGCCTCTCCCCTCACATGCCGTGAACGTTAGGAGTGGAGGTGACCGGGCCGCATCGGTCGAACGACTGGCGGTGAATTGCCGGCGTACTTACCCGTCACAGGTCGAGCTGGGACAGCTCCGCGCGCCTGCTGATGCCCAGCTTCGGGTACGCCCTGTAGAGGTGATGCCCCACGGTGCGAGGGCTGAGGAACAATCGAGCGGCGATCTCGCGGTTGCTCAACCCGAGTGCCGCATGTCGTACGACCTGCAACTCCTGCGGAGTGAGGCGGGCGACCCCGCCGACGGCCGCGGGCGGGTCGGGGACGGCGCCGCCCAGCGCGTCGAGCTCGGTTCTGACCCGTTGACGCCAGCCATGCGCCGCGATGCGTTCGAACGCGGCAAGTGCCTCCAGTAGCTCGGTCCGGGCAGAGGAGCGGCGGCGGTTGCGTCGCAGCCATTCGCCGTACGCCATCCGCGTGCGAGCCCGGTCGTAGGGCCCGCATCCCTTGACGCCCAATGACGCCTCGAATCGCTGCCCGGCCTCGGGTCCATCGCTGAGGAGAGCCTCGCAGCGCAGGACCAGCGCGGTCGCCACCGGGCTCCGCGTCTGCTCCGCCCACGTGGCGAGCCGGGTCAGATGCCGCCGCGCGCGCTCCGGGTCACCGGCGCGTACCCCGGCCTCTACAAGGTCGGGAATGGCCCGGATGGTCACGTCCCAGCCGCACATGCCGCCGCAGACGTCGTCGAGCCGGTCGAGCGCGGCGGCGGGGTCGCCGTGCATGAGATCAATCAGGGCCAGTGCCCACCTCGCCTGGGCGGCCGCCATCGCATGGTGCCGGGGATCGTCCAGGACGAGGTCGGCCTGCCGGCGGGTGGCGGCCACCTCGCCGCGAACCGCGGCGAGCCAGGCCGAGATCGCGGTGAGGACGACCACCTGGAGGTCCTGACCCAGCTCGGCGGCCAACGACATGGCTTCGGCCACGTTCGCGGCCGCGTCCTGGAACCTGCCGGTGACCAGCAGGGCAAGCGCGAGCGGCTCCTGGGCGTAGGGCAGCCAGCCCAGCGCGCCCTGGTCGCGGAGCGTCGCGACGTGACCGTCGAGCAGGGGCACGGCGATGTCGTCCGCGCCGATCAGCACGCCCATGAATCCGGCGGTCAGCCGCTCGACCGACCCCTCCACGCCCCCTGTGTGGGCGGCATGGAGCAGGTCGCGCATCGGCGGCACGGCCGCCTCGGGCCGGCCGCGCAACAAGTCGGTGAAGCCCACCAGACCGCCGATGATCTCGGTGGGGCCACCACGGACGATCCGCAACCGCTCCGCGCATCGGCTGAGCAGGTCTTCGTCGGCCGCGTCGCGCGCGCACCAGGTCGCCTCCGTCAACAGGCCGACGGCGAGGACCGGATCAGCCGTGAGCACGGGCGTGACGGCGTCGAGCGCGAGCACACTCGCTCCGGCGGGCGAGCCTCGCTCGTAGGCGACCTGCGCCCGGACCCACCCCGCTTCGGCCGCCTCGCCCGGGTCCTGGGTCAACGCGGCACCGGCGGTGGCCAGCTCGGCCGCGCGGTCGAGCTGGCCGGCGTCATACGCCGCACGTGCGGCGGCCACCAGACGCCGGGCTCGGACGGCGCGGTCGCCGCTCAGTTGCGCGGCCCGCTCCAGCGCCCGCGCGGCGCCCATCGGCCCGCCGCGGCCGAAGGCCCGCTCGGCGGCCCTCTCCAGCTCGGCCGCCACCTTGTCGTCGATGCCGCCGGTGGCGGCGGCCGCAGCGTGCCAGGCGCGGCGGTCGGCGTCGCGCGGATCGGAGAGGGCGTCCGCGAGCGTCCGGTGCGCCTCGAGCCGCCGGGCGAAGGGCGCCTCCTGGTACGCCGCCGCGCGGATCAGCGGATGCCGGAACTCCACGGCGTCGGACATCACGCGTATGAGCCGGCCGCGCTCGGCCGGCTCCAGGTCGGAGGCGTCCAGCCCGAGCCGCCGGGCGGCGGCCAGGAACAACAACGGCTCGGACCCCTGGTCGGCGGCCGCGAGCAGCAACGCCAGCCGGGTGCGCTCGGGCAGCGCGCGGATCTGCAGGCGATAGTGCTCCTCCAGCCGTCCGGCGGCCGCGAGCGGGACGACAGGTGCCGGCAGCGTGCCACCGGCGGCGTTGGCCGCGAGCTCGACGATCGCCAGCGGATTGCCGCCCGACTCCAGCAGGACCCGGTCGGCGATCTCCTTCGGTAAGAAGCCGATGCTGGCGAGAAGCCGGGCGGAATCCCGGTGATCCAGGCGCGGCAGGCGGATGTCGTCGATCCCGGAGGCGGTGAAGGGCCGCTCGCCGTCACGCACCGCGAAGATCGCCGCAATGGGGTCGTTGTGGAGCCGCCGCACCGCGAACAACAGGGCGTCGACGGAGGACTGGTCGAACCACTGGACGTCGTCGAACAGGCACAGCAACGGGCCGTCACCGGCGAGCTCCGAGAGCAGCGTCAAGGTCGCCGCTCCCACGATGAGCCGGTCGCCGGAGGCGGACCCCGTCCCGAACGCGGCGTGCAGCGCTTGTGCGTGTGGTTCTGGCAGGGTGTCGAAACGGTGGCGGTCGCCGGCCAGCATCAACTGCAGGGCGGCGAACGGAATCTCGGCCTCGGACTCGATCCCGACCATGCGGAGCACGCGCATGCCGTCGGCGATGGCGGCCGCGTAGTCGAGCAGGGCCGTCTTGCCGATCCCGGCCTCGCCGCGCAGCACGAGCGACCGGCTCCGGCCGTCCTTCGCATCGGCCACCAGGCGGGTCAGTCGCGACCGTTCGAGGGGGCGGCCCACGATCACGGGAACAGTGTAGCCATCGAGCCGCACCGACCACGCCGTCGCCGTGGCGCCGGGCCGGCGGCGGCGCGGACTTGAAAGGGCCTTGCCGACGGGCAGGCGCCTGGCTTTAATACGCCCTGGCGCTGACCCCAGCCAACCCTGTCGCCGTCGAGGAGTCCCTGTGACCATCCCCGCAGGTCGGGCAGCATTCTTCACCGCCCTCGTTCTCCGCGCGTGCCTGTTAGCGCTATCACCGCGTCACCCCGCCTCGTGAAACTTTCTTTTTGCTCATCGGGAAAGCGCTTACCACACGCAAAGGAACCCATCATGCGCTTACGCCTCGCGGCCGCCGCCGTCCTGGCTCTGGCCGCCTCCACGCTCCCCTCCGCCCCGGCCCAGGCGGCGCCGCCCACCAAGCAGATGGAGGACCTGGACCGAGGGCTGATCAGCGTCCGCTCCGGCTCCGGCAACCTCGTCTCCTGGAGACTGCTGGGCCTTGACCCCGACGGCGTCTCCTTCAACCTCTACCGCGGCTCGACCAGGGTGGCCTCGGGCCTGACGACCTCCACCAACTACCTGGACAACGGAGCCGCCGCCGACGCCTCCTACACCGTGCGCGCGGTGGTCGGCGGGGCCGAGCAGGCCGCGTCCCCCGCCTCGCTCCGCTTCACCGGCGGCTCCTACCTGGACGTCCCCATCCAGCCGCCGTCGGGCGGCACCACCCCCGACGGCGTCTCCTACACCTACAGCGCCAACGACGCGAGCATGGGCGACGTGGACGGCGACGGCCAGTACGAGTTCGTCCTGAAGTGGGACCCGTCCAACGCCAAGGACAACTCCCAGTCCGGCTACACCGGCAACGTCTTCGTGGACGCCTACCGCCTGGACGGCACCCGGCTGTGGCGCGTCGACCTGGGCCGCAACATCCGCGCCGGCGCCCACTACACCCAGTTCCAGGTGTACGACTACGACGGCGACGGCCGGGCCGAGGTCGCGATGAAGACCGCCGACGGCACCAGGGACGGCCGCGGCACGGTGATCGGCAGCTCCAGCGCCGACTACCGCAACTCCAGCGGGTACGTGCTGAGCGGCCCCGAGTTCCTGACCATGTTCAACGGGCAGACCGGCGCCGCGATGTCGACGGTCACCTACGACCCGCCGCGCGGCACGGTCTCCTCCTGGGGCGACAACTACGGCAACCGCGTCGACCGGTTCCTGGCCGGGACGGCGTACCTGGACGGCGAACGTCCCTCGCTCATCATGGCCCGCGGCTACTACACCCGCAGCGTCATCGCCGCCTGGGACTTCCGTAACGGCACGCTCACCAAACGCTGGACGTTCGACAGCAACTCGGCGGGCTCCCAGTACGCCGGGCAGGGCAGCCACAGCCTGTCCGTCGGCGACGTGGACGCCGACGGACGTGACGAGATCGTGTACGGCGCGATGACCGTCAACGACAACGGCACCGGCCTGTGGAGCACCCGTACCGGCCACGGCGACGCCCAGCACCTGGGCGACTTCGACCCGGCCAGGGCGGGCCTGGAGTACTTCAAGGTCAGCGAGTCCACCTCGCAGCCCGGCTCCCTCTACATCGATCCGCGCACCGGCCAGATCCTCTGGTCCACCGCCTCGGGCTCCGACAACGGCCGCGGTGTGGCCGGGGACATCTCGACGGTGCGGGTCGCCGGTGAGTTCTGGTCGGCGGCCGACGGCAATCTGCGCAGCGTCACCGGCAACACCGCCGGCCGCAAGCCGTCCTCGGTCAACTTCCTCATCTGGTGGGACGCCGACCCGGTCAGGGAGTTGCTCGACCAGACCCGCATCGACAAATACGGCACCGGCTCCGACACCCGCCTGCTGACCGCCTCGGGCGTGCACTCCAACAACGGCACCAAGGCCACCCCGTCGCTGTCGGCCGACCTGTTCGGCGACTGGCGCGAGGAGGTCGTCTGGCCCACCAGCGACAACCGCGCGCTGCGCGTCTACTCCACGCCCACGCCGACGGACCGGCGCCTCTACACCCTGATGCACGACCCGCTCTACCGCGTGTCGGTGGCCTGGCAGAACACCGCCTACAACCAGCCCCCGCACACGAGCTACTTCATCGGCGACCGGATGAGCGCTCCCGCCCGGCCGGACATCTACGTGCGTTGACGTCCGTGATCGTCCGATGCGGGGCGCGCTCGACGACGCCCCTCATCGGACGATCTCACGCGCCTTCCTGCTGGGCCGGGCGATGGAGCACGACTCGCCGACGCTGCTGTTCAACCCTTCGCTGAATCCGATGACCGCGCAGCGATGATTTCCTGGCCACGCCCGAGTCTGACCATCGAGATGGAGGCGGACCGAGGACTGGGCCGACTCACATCATCGACACGAATCGGACGAGCAGGAGGCGATATGAGCGGCATCAGGGTGTTGGTGGCGGGGGCGAGCATCGCGGGACCAGCGCTGGCCCACTGGCTGCGCCGGCGGGGGGCCGAGGTGACCGTGGTGGAGCGCGCCCCCGAGCTGCGCCCCGGTGGGCAGGCGGTGGACGCGCGCGGGGTGGCCAAAGAGGTCATCCGGCGGATGGGGCTGGACGCGGCGGTGCGCGCGGCCCGCACCGATACCGCCGGCGCGTACATCGTGGACGCGGACGGGAACGTGCTGGAGACCCACCGCGCGGACGACCACGGCGGCGACGGGTTCATCGCGGATATCGAGATCCTGCGCGGGGACCTGTCCCGAGTGCTCCACGACGACACCCGGGACGGTGTCGAGTACGTCTTCGGTGACCGGATCGCCGAGCTCAGCCAGGACGCGGACGGGGTTGACGTGCTCTTCGCCGGCGGCGACCGGCGGCGCTTTGACCTGGTGATCGGGGCCGACGGGCTGCACTCGCAGTTGCGAGCGATGGTCTTCGGGCCGCGCGAGCACTTCATCCGCCATCTCGGGCTCGTGCTGGCCTTCTACAGCGTGCCCAACGAGTTCGGAGTGGACCGCTGGATGATCGACTATCAGGAGGCCGGACTGTCCGCCGGCCTGCGGCCCATGCCGGATGCCACTCGGGCGATGGCCATGCTCTCCTTCCCCGCGGCCGACTTCGACGTCGATTACCGCGACGTCGCGGCGCAGAAGCGCCTGCTGTGCGAGCGGATGGACGGGTTCGGCTGGTTGACCCAGCGCATCCTCGCGCACGTGGACGACACCCCGGACTTCTATCTGGACCAGGTCGCTCAGGTGGTGATGGACCGCTGGTCGAGCGGACGGGTGGGGCTGCTCGGGGACGCGGCGTTCAGCGCGTCGCCGATGTCCGGGGCGGGCACCGGGCTGGCCCTGGTCGGCGCCTACCTGCTGGCCGGAGAGCTGGCCGCCGCCGGGTGGGACCCGGAGGCCGGGTTCGCCGGCTACGAGGCTCGTATGCGCTCGTTCGTGGAGGCCAACCAGGAGATCGGCCGGTTGCACGTACACAGCCTCGAGGTCCCGGGGCCGGACGCCGGGCCGAGCCCCGATTTCGCCGGCGAATGGTTCACCGAACTGGTCGAGCGTGCGATCAACGGCGCCGAACTGCCCGACTACGCAGGAGTGCCGGACTCCGGCGCGTCGGCCGGCCCGAATCGCTGAACGCTGGCTTTCGGCCCGCTGCTCGGGGCGGGACACTGATCGAGGTGAGGAGGCTGATGATCAGGAAGCCGACCGTGAGTATCGGCCAGGCCCATGAGCCGATCCCCGCGATCAGTCCTGCGATCAGGACCGGTCCTATAGCGGCGCCCGCCCCCACGGCCATACCGAACACCCCTCCGTACTCCCCTTGGGCGGATTCACGGGCCAGGTTGTAACGGAGGAACCACTTGGCGGGGCTGAAGATCAGCTCCCCGAGGGTGAGAACCACCGCCCCGATGATCAGGAACGTCGGAGCCGCGCTCAGTGCGAACAGACCGGAAGCCCCGAAGAGCAGGCAGGCTGTCGCGATGAGGAGGCCGGAGAGCCGCAGGCGGCGTACGGCGGCCTGCCTGGAATCGACCGCTCTGCTGAACCGCATCTGAAGGAGTATGACAATGCCCGTGTTCAACACGATAAGCAGCGTGGTGAAAATGGTGGGGATATTTGGATGGCCGGCTATCCACAGTGGAATGCCCACGATGAGCACGGCATCGGAGATCATCATGAGTCCGCACATCACGGCCATGACGAGATAGGGAATGTCCTTGATCGCCGATACCGAGAACGTGGGCGCTCGCTCGTCCGCTTGATCCAGCCTGGTGGTGCCACCCTTCGTCCGCGGGAGCAGGGCCGCGCAGAGGGCTTGGGCCACGGCGTACCCAATGACGCAGGAGGTGTAGGCAGTGGACGCACCTGCGGTCACGATCGCGCCGAACAGCAGGGCTCCGGCCATGAAGCCGAGATTGTTGGCGCTCTGCAGGAGCGCGCTGACGCGGGTCCGTCGATCGGGATTGGGCAACTCGGCGACGACGGCGCCGAGCGCGATGTACGCCATTTGGGCCGCGATCGCCTGGAGAATCACCATCAGGATCGCCATGAGGGGAGAGGCGGTGCTCATCGCCAGTAACAGCACCGCTTGCAGACCGTAGGACATGACAGCCATCCGGTGCGGGCCGACGACATCGATGACGCGCCCGGCGGGAACGCTGACGAGCAGTCCGCACACCATTCCGGCCGTTTGCGCCAGACCCGCGTACACAATGGAGACGTCCGCGACCTTCGTCAGGAAGAGCAGGCTGCCTGGGGCGTACATCCCATAGCCGGCCCAGGAGACGAAGCTTGCGCCTGCCAGCCGGCGTTCCTGCGATACGCGATACCAGCCGACCTGGCCACCAGGGGTCGTCCTAGCACGCGACGGGGCGCTCATCGATTCCGTCTGTGGCTTCGGGAAGCAGCAGGTGAGCGTTACGCAGCGTGCGGCAGAGCTCGATGCGGTCCTGCTGACACAGCGTGTCGGCCAGATCCGCCGGCCGGAACGTCTCAAGGTCCAGGATGCGGCGCATCGCCGGTGAGAACTCGAGCGGCATGCTCACGGTGCGCTGCCCCAGCACCGCGTACAGGGTCCGGGCGGCCGACCGCGCGAACAGCTCGCATGGGACGCCGCTCGCTCGGACCAGGATCGTGTCATCGTTGATTTCCTCGCACGACACCCGAGTCTCGAAGCTGCCGGGGATCCTGTCAGGCAGTTGGTCGAGGAAACGCCGGAGGTGCGCCGAGTGTGCGGTCTCCAGGGACAGCGAGGCCAGCCGGTCGGACAGCTCCGCCATCCGCTTGTCGCCGATCTCGGCCAATCGGGAGGCCTCGCGCATCCAGTCGAGGGGCAGTTCCTCGTCCAGGCTGTGCCCTTCCAGGGATTCCATCAGGACGCCGAGCATGATGTCGCGCCAGGTGTTCGGCAGAGCCCCGATGGACAGGTGCCCGGACATCTCCGACTCGGTGCGCACTAGATGTGGTGTTCCTTTGGGCATGTACAGGACGTCCCCTGGACGGAGCACGATCTCGCCGTGCGTCGCCGCCACGCCATGTTCCTCCTCCCAAGGGGTCTGCTCCAGGTGCCAGACCTTTTCTCCGAACACCTGAAGAATGAAGAGGTCGTGCTCATCAGTGTGGCGGGTGAACGCCTGCGCGGATGGGGGGCCCAGATAGAAGTTGGCCTGGCACTTGTGGCCGATGAAGAGTTCCAGGGCCCGGCAGAAGTCCATGACCGGTCGGTGGTACCAATGCACCGCCTGGAGGATGAGGGTCGCTCCGGCGGTCACCGCCACGATGACCTCGGACGGGCTGGCGATGCCGCGATGCACGGCGTCAAGGAGCCGATCGCTCTCGGCGGCCCCGCGCGACGCCTGCGGCATGGCCTCCCGCATGGGTCTGAGGTGACTCGGGCGGGGGATGATCGTGCCATCCTGGACCAGCCGGATATGATCCCATCGCAACACCGAGGTTGCCGTCAGCAGGCGGTCGATGTCGGTGAGGGTGATCAGCTCGGCCCTCAGAGCGCTGTCATGCGACACGTGAGTGCGTTTGCCCCAAATCTGAGTGGTGAAGGATTCCACGTCACCGACACAACGCCGCAGGGCCTGCGAGTCCGAGGGGCGTGTCGTGTGTGGGATGGGGAGCAGGTCATGTAGCTCGTGGCCATGCAGCGTCGAGGTTTTGACGATGCGGATCTTTGTCTGGCCTGAAGTCGCGTCCATTTTCGTCCCTCTCGTCTGCCGACCTTTGACGAGGATGTTCGCGGCACCCGGCGGATGGCGGGCACCGCGAACAGCTGTCTACCCGGCCACCTGGTCCAACTGGGAGTCACCGACGGCCATTTCTAGCCCGATGCCCTCGTAACCCTCCATGCCGAAGTCGTCCTCGACCTTGATCGGTGCTGGTTCTGCGCTCATCTAGCGATCTCCTCTCGGCCATGACTGGCACTTCAGGCACATGCTCCGCAGCGACGCCACAATTCCGCTACACCGCGGCTACAGACGCGATGCGAGCCCGCCGAGGTACTGGTGAGGGGCTCCGGCTGGCGACGGGAAGTGGCTCCAACAAACTCCGGCGCGCTCGGTTACTGGGAAATTTCTTCATCCCCGTTACTGCTGCCGGGGGCGCGAGGCAGCAGTTGGACGAGGCCGGCGATGGCCAGTGCGATGGCGATCAGGTAGAGCAGCCCGTGCTGGAACGCCTGGCCCACCCCGTCCGGCAGGCTGCCGTAGAACACGATGCCGACGATGCCGACGCCGAGGGCCGCGCCGACCTGCTGAGCCGTCGTCAGCACGCCGGCCGCGGCCCCGGCGTGGTGCGGCGCGACCCTGGCCAGTACGGTGCCCATGATCGGCGCGAGCGCCAGCCCCATGCCGAACCCGTCGACGACCAGCGCCGGCACCAGCCATCCGATCGCCGCGCCCGAGGCGACCAGGGCGAGCAGCGCCGCCAGGCCGGCGGCCCGGACCAGACCGCCGAGGGCGATCGCCTGGCGGCCGAGCCGTGCGGCGAACCTGGGCGCCAGCAGTGAGGCCGCCACATAGCCGGCGCCGATCGGTGTGAAGATCAGGCCGGCCCCCAGCGCGTCCAGCCCGAGTCCTCCCTGGACGTACAGGGCGAAGACCAGGAAGTAGGCGGCCATGCCCATGGTGAAGGCCAGTTGGGTGAGCAGGCCGGCGGTGAAGGCCCGCTCGCGGAACAACGTCAGGTCGATCAGGGGTGACTCGTGCCGCCGCCGCGCGTAGGCGGCGAAGAGGACGACGGCGACGGCCGGCGACAACCACGTCCACAACGGCCAGCCCTGGTCGCGGCCCTCGATCAGCGGCAGCAGGATCGCGAGCAGCGCCAGCGTGACGAGGGCGGTGCCGCCCAGGTCGAGCCGTGCCGAGGCGCCGGGACGGCTCTCGGGGACCAGGCGGCCCGTCAGGGCGAGCGCGACCACCCCGATCGGCACGTTGATCAGGAAGCAGGCCCGCCAGCCGAGCCCGAACAGGTCGGCCTGGATCAGCACGCCGCCGATGAGCTGGCCGAAGACGGCGGCCATCCCCATGGTCAGCGCGTACGCGTTGAGGGCCCTGGCCTGGGCGGAACCGCTGTAGACGGTCCGCAGGATGGCCAGCACCTGAGGCGTGAGCGCCGCCGCGGCCAGGCCCTGCGCCACCCGGGCGGCGATCAGCGTACCGGCGTCGGGGGCCAGGCCGCACGCGATCGAGGCAAGCGTGAACAGGGCCATTCCGAGGGTGAACATGCGGCGTCGGCCGAGGATGTCGCCGAGCCGCCCGCCGAGGATGAGCCCGGATCCGTACGCCAGGCCGTACCCGGCGACGACCCACTCGGTCGCGGCGGCACCGGCGTGCAGGTCACGCTGGATGGCCGGGATGGCGACGTTGACGATGAAGAAGTCCAGGATCGTGATGAACACGCCGGTCAGCACGACCAACAGGGTGCCCGCCCCGGGCATGGCGAACTTCGCGGGAAGCCGGAATGACCCGTGGAGGAAGTGGATCATGGCGCGAAGCGTAACAAAGCTGCCGGATGGCAGGCTCACCGCACGAATCAAGAACCCACCGGGCGTGATCACTCAAAGGGATCCGAGCCGCCTTCTCAGCACCGAACGGCCCGTCACGTCGAGGAGCCCGGCGGACGCCTCCCATCGTCACCGGCCGCGGCGTAGGCGACCTCGAGACGCTCGAACGGGCCTGGACCGTTGCGCGGCTTCGGCGGGGCGCCGAGGTGGCGGACGCGAAGCTCGTCCATGAGCTCCTCGACGAACGCCGGACCCTCATCGCGCATGAGCCGCTGTCGGCTCCGGAGCTCCTCGCTGCCCGGGCGCCAGTCGAGGCCCCAGTTGCCGAGGGCGTAGATGATCGGAAGAATCTGGATACCGGCTTCGGTGAGGCTGTAGCGGGCGCGCTGCCCCCGTACGGCGGTGCCGCGGGTGAGGATCCCCGCGTCGACGAGCCGCACGAGGCGGTCGGCGAGGATGTTCGAAGCGATGCCCTCCATCGACCCGGTGAGCAGCGCCCGAAAGTAGCGGCGGTCGCCGAAGATGACGTCGCGCAGCACCAGCAACGACCAGCGATCTCCGAGCACCTCGACCGCGGCGTTGATCGGACACCCGGACCGTGGTTCCACGATTCCTCCTTGACAGGCTTTTCGCCCTACCTATAGTAGTTGCAGAATACAATCACTCATGGGACGAGGAGCTGATGGGCCGCTTCGTCTATTCGATGCAGGTTTCCCTCGACCTGCGGATCGAGCAAGTTCCCGGGGACAACGGTGCCGGCGAGTGGCTGCGCATCGACGAGGAACTGCACCGCGAGTGCAACGCGCTGACGCAGGCGCTCGCGCTCATGGTCCAGGGCCGGGTCTACTACGAGGTCATGGAGGAGTGCTGGCCACAGGCGCGCGAGGACGCGTCGCTGCCGGAGTTCATGCGTGAGTACGGCGAGATCTGGACCGCCAAGCCCAAGGTGCTCGTCTCCCGCACCCGCCGCAGCGCCGATCACAACACCCGGATCATCGGCGGAGACGACGCGATCGAGCAACTCGCCGCCCTGCGGGCCGGGACCGACGGCAGCATCAGTGTGGGCGGCGCGGCGCTCGCGACGCAACTGCTCCGGGCTGGGCTACTCGACGAGCTGCTGCTCATCACCCATCCCGCGATCCTCGGCTTCGGCAGGCCGCTGTTCGACGACTACGACGTGCCGATCGAGCTCGACCTGCTCGAGCAGCGATCGTTCAACCAGGGCGTCACGATGCGTCGCTACGCCATCCGGGACGTAAAGGAGGCGAGCCCATGCTGAGGCAGGTCGCCGAGGGTGTGCTGGTCCACGAGAGCGAGTTCGTGCAGAGCAACGGCGTTGTGGTGCGGGGCCGGGCCGGTGTGTTGCTCATCGACCCCGGCGTGACGGGCTCCGAGATCGACTGCCTCGCGAACGACCTTCGCGAGTTGGGTCAGCCCGTGGTGGCAGGGTTTTCCACGCATCCGGATTGGGACCACCTGCTCTGGCACGCCCGGCTCGGCGAGGCCCCCCGTTACGGCACGGCGCGCTGCGCGGCCGCCGTCCGAGAGCAGTTGTCGGACGCAGACGCGAAGGCCCGCATCGCCGCCCACCTGATCGAGACGGAAGTCGCCGGGCAGGTGCCGCTGGACCTGCTCGGCCTCATTACCGGCCTGCCCGCCGGAACCGCGCACGTTCCCTGGGACGGCCCTCAGGTCCGGATCATCGAGCATCAGGCGCATGCCCCGGGCCACGCGGCGCTGTTGATCGAGGAGCGCGGGGTTCTCGTCGCCGGCGACATGCTGTCCGACGTCCTGGTTCCGATGCTCGACGACGGAGACGTCGCCACCGCGATCGAGGAGTACCTCACCGCGCTGCGGCTGCTCGAGGGCGTGGCGGGTGACGTCGATGTCGTCGTCCCGGGCCACGGTTCCGTCGGCGGCTCCGGCCAGGTACAGGCCCGGATCGACCTGGATCGGGCGTACGTACTCGCGTTGCGGAACGGCCAGGACTCCGCCGACCCACGGATCGGCCCGTCGGCCAAGCCCGGCTGGGAGTGGGTGAGCGACGTGCACGAAGGGCTACTCCGGCGCCTCGCCCAATGAGGCGAGCGCGACGGAGCGGCCGAACGTCGGCACCGCCGAGCACCGCTCAGGTGATCAGCTTCGCGAGCCCGGCCAGCTCCGTCGCCGGATCGATGACCGGCTGCACCACGATCTCGTCGAGCCCGGCCTGTTCCAGGGTGGCGATGCGCGCGAGCAGGTCGTCGTGCGTCCCGGCCAGGGTGAGCGCGTCGATCAGCGAAGGCAGGATCAGGTCCCGGTCCGCCGGCGCGATGCGCTCCAGGTAGCCGGGGTAGAGCGCGATGTACCGGTCGGGCGCGACGGCCGTGGTGCCCCGCCGGTCGAGGAGTGACCGCACGGCGTCACGGACGTCGGCGCCGAGCCGTTCGGCGAACGCGGGTGTCTCGGCGGCGAAGGTCAGCAGCGACATGACGATGTGGCCCGTCGCGTCGCGTACCGCGTCGCCGTAGGGATCCGCCCCCTCGTCGAGCACGTGCAGCGCGGTCATGACGTAGGAGCCGGCGCCATGGGGCGCATCCGCGGCCCGCAGGCGGGCGTCGTGGAGCGCGCCCCAGGCCGCGGGGTCGAGCAGGCCGAAGGAGAGGATGCCGGCGCCGCGGCGGCCGGCGACGGCGGCGGCCTTCGGCCCGGTCGCGGCCACCACGAACTCGATGGGGTCGGTGGTGTTCACGTGCGGCCCGGCGTGCAGGAGCCGGATGTCGCGGACCCGGTCACCCTCGCGGTATTCGACGGTGCCTCCGCCGCACAGGCCCTGCACCGCGGCGGTGAACCCCTCGAGTTCGGCCGTCGTGGTCGGCGGCATTCCCAGGGTGCGCCGGGCGGTGTTCCCGGTGCCGACGCCGCAGATGATCCGGCCGGGCGCGAGCGCGTTGAGGCTGGCGAACGCGCTCGCCGCGGCCGGTATCGACCGCAACGCCGGTGAGGTCACGCCGACGCCCAGCTTGATCCGGCTGGTGGCCTTTGCGCACAGCCCCAGCGCCACGAACGGATCGCCGTGCAGCACGGGTGTGTCGTAGACCCAGAAGCTGCTGAAGCCCGACTCCTCGGCTCGCACGGCGAGGTCCGCCACGCCGGGCTGTGCCGTGACCACGATGCCCATGCGCATGGTGCCCCCGCCGGTTGGACTGCGGATCATGACCCGGCCGGGAGGATGCCGGCCAGGTCGGTCGCGGCCAGCCTACTCGGCCGCCCCACCCTGGTTACCAGGGCACGGGGCCGCCCTCGCCGAAGAACCCGCCGGTGGGTCCGTCCGCGCCGAGCGTGGCCAGGCGCCCCACGACGGCGGCGCCCTGCGCGGTGGTGAGAAACCCGGTGTGGTTGTTGCTGTCGGTGTCGACGTAGCCGGGTCGGCGGCGGTTGACCAGGATGCCGGCCTTGCGCAGCTCGTTGGCGTACTGCACGGTCAGCGCGTTCAGCACCGTCTTGGAGGGCGAGTACGCGGCCGACGCCGGGTCGGTGACGTCCAGGGTGACCGGGTGCGCGTCGCCGCCCGCCGCGCGTACCGCCTCGGCGGCCTGCTCACCGCGGCGCGGGTTCCTGGCGCCGATCAGGATCGTCATGCCCAGCTCGGCGAGCTGCTCGGCGGTCGCGCTGCCGATGCCCTTGTTCGCCCCGGTGAGCATCGCCACCTTCTGGTGCGCGGTGTGCTCGTGCATGGCCAGGCGCCTGTTCCGAAGGTGCGTCCCCCACGGGACGAGGCAACGCGGCCGCCTGTGACATCCGGTCCGCCGTCTTTCCGGAAGCCGGTTCTGCCCGCCATGTCACAGACGGCGGGGCTGTCTCGTCTCGGGTGGCGGAGACAGATGCTCACGTCGGGAAGGTGATGGTCATGCGGGTGTTCGTGGCAGGCGGGGCCGGGGTGCTGGGGCGGCGGCTGGTGCCGCGGCTCGTGGCGCGTGGTCACCAGGTGACGGCGACGACGACGGGCAGGGCCAAGCTGGGCCTGCTGGAGGAGCTGGGCGCGGAGGCGGTGGTGATGGACGGGCTGGACGCGAGGTCGGTCGGCGAGGCGGTGGCCCGGGCCCGGCCGGACGTGATCGTGCACCAGATGACCGCCATTTCCGGCAAGCCCGATATCAAGCACTTCGACCGCTGGTTCGCCACCACCAACCGGCTGCGCACCGAGGGGACTGACCACCTGCTGGCCGCCGCCCAGGCGATGGGCGGGGCCCATGTCGTCGCGCAGAGCTATGGCGCCTGGAACGGCATCCGTTCCGGCGGATGGGTGAAGACCGAGCAGGACCCGCTGGACCCGACGAGCACGGGCAAGGGCGCGGAGGCGATCCGCCACCTCGAGGACGCGGTCGTCAAGGCCGGTGGCGCGATCTTGCGCTATGGCGCGTTCTATGGGCCGGGCGCCACCGACGACCAGGTCGAGCTCGTACGCAAGCGGCAGTACCCGGTCATCGGGAACGGCGGCGGCCACAGCTCGTGGGTGCACCTCGACGACGCGGCGGCTGCCACCGTCCTGGCCGTGGAGCACCAGGCGAAGGGCGTGTTCAACATCGTCGACGACGAGCCGGCCGCGGCCAGGGAGTGGCTGCCCTACCTGGCCGGGTGCGCGGGGGCGAAGCCGCCGATGCGGGTCCCCAGATGGCTGGCCCTGCCGCTGGCCGGGCGTACGGCGGTGACGATGATGACCGAGGGGCGCGCCTTCTCCAACGCCAAGGCCAAGCGGGAGCTCGGCTGGCGGCTGCGTTACCCTTCCTGGCGGCAGGGCTTCAAGGAGGAGCTGGCGTGAGGCGGGCCGAAGAGTTCGAGGACCTGCGGGCGCTGCTGTTCTCGATCGCCTACCGGATCCTCGGCAGCGTGGCCGAGGCCGAGGACGCGGTCCAGGAGACCTGGCTGCGCTACGAGGCCTCCCCGACCCAGCCCGTCTCGGTCAAGGCGTTCCTGTCGGCCACGGTGTCCCGGATCGCGATCGACGTGCTGCGCTCGGCGCGCGTCCGGCGGGAGGAGTACGCCGGGCGGTGGTTCCCCGAACCGCTGCTGGCCGACCCGTACGAGGATCCGGAGCGATCGGCGGAGCTGGCCGACTCGGTGTCGATGGCGGCCCTGCTGCTGCTGGAGCGGCTCAGCCCGCTCGAGCGGGCGGTCTTCGTGCTGCGGGAGGTGTTCGGGTTCGGTTTCGCGGAGGTCGCGTCGGCGGTGGGGCGTTCGGAGGCGGCGTGCCGCCAGCTCGTCGTACGGGCGCGCCGCCACATGGACGCGGGACGCGCCCGGTTCGAGGCGGATCGCCGGGAGCGGGACGAGCTCGCCGGGCGTTTCTTCGACGCCTTCCGGGAGGGTGACGTCGACGGGCTGCGGGAGCTGCTGGCCGCCGACGTGCAGATGGTCGCCGACAGCGGCGGCAAGGCTCCGCTGTGGGGCAACGGCGTCTTCGGCGCCGGGAACGTGGCCCGGACGCTGGCCGCGATCGTCGCGCCGTTCGCCCGGATCGGCGGCGTCGTGGAGCCGCACGAGGTGAACGGCCAGCCGGGCGCGATCTTCCGGGACCGGGACGGCAAGGTCGTCAACACCTTGACGCTCGACATCCTCGACGGGCAGGTTCAGACGATCCGCGCGGTGATCAACCCCGACAAGCTCGGGCACCTGGGTCCGGTGGCGGACGCGTGGACGGTCATTCGCGAGGCGACCCGGAACCGGTAGCCGGCCGCTCAGCGCGACAGGGGGCTTGTGGGCGCTGACCTGCCCTGGCGTCGGAGGTTCCCGGTGACACACACCGGGAGCCTCTGTGACAACAGAGACGGGTGGGACGTATGCTGGTCCCGCGTCCGGGCCCGGCGCCACACCACTTCGCGGCACTCAGCGCGCACTCAACATCTCCTCAACAACGCCCCCCGCATGCTTGCGTCATGCCCCGCCGGCAGCGGGGAGGCAGCGGCTGAGGATTGGGGTGTGGCTCGATGACCGGCATCACGAGGATCGCGGCGGCCAGGACACTGGCGCAGGAGCTCGAGAACCACCTGGCGCAGTGGTCGGACCGGACGGGGATCACCGTCGAGACCTGGGCGTTGCCCACGGCGGACGTGCCCGCGCGGGTGACGCGGGGCGTGCTGGCCGTGCTGCGCGAGGCGCTGGCGAACGTCGAGCGTCACAGCGGCGCGAGCACCGTGTCCGTCGCGATCACCACCGGCCGGGCCGGGCTCCGGCTGACGATCAGCGATAACGGCGCCGGCCCGGCCGGTGGTGCGGATCGCTCGGCCGCGGGGATCGCCGGGATGCGGACGGCCTTCGCCGAGCTCGGCGGCACCCTGTCGGTCCGCGGCGTGCCCGGCGAGGGCACGACCGTGAGCGGCCTGCTCCGCCGTTAGCGCGGCAATGGCCGCAACGGCGGCGTGGCGGTGCCGGGCCCGCACAGCGCCAGCACCGTGTGCGCGTTGAGCGCGGTGTCGATCGGGCTGGGGACGATGGCGCCGTTCTCGTCCAGGCGCTGGTACCACGTGCTGTTGATGCCGAACGACGCCTGCCGCCGGCCGTCCGGGCTGGACACCGAGCGCGTACCCATGCCGAAGACGCCCCCGTCGGACCCCCAGAACCGGCCGCACGGCAGGTCCAGCGGCATGATGCCGAGGCCGTAGCGGAACGGGGCCGCGACCGACCCCACGACCACCGTCTTCTGCATCTCGGCCAGTTGCGCCGCGCCGATCAGCTCCCCGCGCAGCAGTGCCCGGAAGAACCGGTTGAGGTCGTCCATCGTGGAGGTGATGGCCCCGGCCGTGCTCGCCCACGACATGTCGTACACGCTGTACTCGCGCGGCGGATCGATCGTGCCGAACAGCGTGGTGTACGCCTTGGAGTGCGGCCCCGGGATGTGGGGTGTGCGCGGGAACGAGGTGTGCCGCAGGCCGGCGCGGTCGATGACCTCCCGGGTGATGTGGCGCTCCGCGTCCTCGCCCGTCACCTGCTCCAGCACCAGACCCGCGAGCACGTAGTTGGTGTTGGAGTAGGCCCCGGGCGTCGTCCCCGGCTCACCGGTCGCGGGCGCGCCCAAGCCCAGCCCGGCGAGCTCCTCCTGGGTGAAGGTGCGGAAACGGTTGGCGTCCAGGCTGGCGGGCGAACCCTCCACGGCCGAGGGGAACGCCAGGGGGAGGTATTCGGCGATGTGGCTGGTGTGGTTGAGCAGCATGCGAACGGTGACCTTCCGGCCGCGCTCGCCCGGGAGCAGGCCGGGCAGATAGCGGCCCACGGGGGCGTCGAGCTCGACGGCTCCGCGTTCCACCTGCCGCAGGACGGCCACGGCGGTGAAGACCTTGGTGATGCTGCCGATCCGGTGGACCAGGTCCGGCCGTACGGGGCGGCCCGTGGCCAGGTCCGCCACGCCGGCGGCGCCCCGCCACGTCCGGGTCCCGTCACGGACGCCGGCGTAGACGCCGTACATGCCGGCCTCGTGCACGGCGTCCAGCGACCGCTGGAGCGCCTGCCGGTCCAGGCCGCCGTCGGTGGGCGGTACGGTGCCTGCCGCGAGGATCGCGCTCAGCAGGGGCATCACGGCCAGGCGCCGGCCGGCGGCGAGTAATCGGTGAGAGATCATGCGTTCCAGTCTGATCCACCGTGGCGGAGCGCAGGCGCCGGCCGTGCCCGTCATTCGTCAGGCAGGGTCGGGATGACCCGCGTTCACGGCCGGGCCGTACGGGTGAACAGCCGGATCCCGCCGTAGAGGCACAGCGCGGCCAGCCCCAGCGTGACGGCGGCGCCGAGCGCGACGGTGCCGCCGCCGTAGTGGCCGAGGAACGCCTCGCGTACGGCGTCCACCGTGTAGCGGAACGGCACCACGCGGGAGACCGCGTCCAGCCAGCCGGGGGACAGGCTCATCGGCAGGAGGGTGACGAGCATGCGCAGGGTCGTGGTCTTGCCGGCGCCGTTGGGGCCGAGGAAGCCGAGGATCTCGCCGCGTCCGACGGTGAGGTCGATCCCGCGTACGGCGTGCACGGGCCCGTTCTTCAGGGTGAACGTCCGGGTCAGGCCCCGGGCGTGGATGGCGGGTGAGGACATGCCGGAGAGAAAACCACAGTTCACTCCAAAACTGCAATCGACTTAAAGTTTGCAGTAGACTTCACACCATGACCGAAGGACTGCGGGAGCGCAAGAAGCGCCAGACCCGGCAGCGCATCTCCGAGGCGGCCATCGCCCTGTTCGTGGAGCGCGGGTTCGAGCACGTCACGATCGCCGAGGTCGCCGCGTCCGCCGAGGTGTCGGTGAACACCGTCTACAACTATTTCCAGGCCAAGGAAGACCTGGTCCTGCCGCCCGAGGAGGCCTCGCCGCAGCGGCTGGCCGACATCGTGCGCGAGCGGCCCCCCGGCAGCTCGGCGGCGCAGGCGCTCCTGGCGCGGCTGCGCCAGGAGGTGCGCGGGCGCGAGCGCCAGGTGGGCCTGACCGCCGGGTTCGGGCGGTTCCTCGAGATGATGCGGGCCGCCCCGACGCTGACGGCCCGGCTGGAGGACCTGGCGCACCAGATGACGGACGCGCTGGCGGCCGTGCTGGCGGAGGAGACCGGCGCGGCCAGGGAGGATCCGCTGCCGCGCGTGGTGGCCTGGCAGCTCGGCGCCCTGCACGCGCTGGTCCTGTCGGAGATCGGGCGGCGCACGGCGGCGGGCGAGCGGCCCGACGCGATCGCCGGCGCCGTGCTGGAGCTGCTCGACACCGTGGAGGGCGTGCTGGGCGAGCGGGTGCTGACCTATGCGGTGCGGGAGGGATGACGACGTGTTCAGGGTGACGATCAGAGGCAAGTTCAAGGGGCTCGGCGACGCCGGGCGGGCCGCCGTGCTGGCGGCGGGGGGCGCGGCCTTCACCGAGGCGGGCACGTTCACCTACGATCAGAGCGTCTCGGTGTTCACGTTCCGCTGCCAGGTGGCCGCCGGGCCCGACGACGGGGAGGACGAGGCGGCGCTGGGGGCGATGGTGGCGCTGGAGGCGTACGCGCAGGCGTACGAGGTCCTGAAGGTCGGGGTGACCGACATGCGGGAGATCAAAATCCGTGCCCGGAAAAAACCCTAAAAATTGGGGTGAAACAACCGGGTGGGTCCGGACACGTACAGGGTGACAGACCCGCCGGACGAGAGAAGGCAGCGTGGCCCCCCGTGATCGCAAGCAGCGTTTCGAGGAGATCTACGCCGCGCAGTACGCCGACATTCTCGCCTACGTCCGCCGGCGCGCCGGCGCGGCCGAGGACGCCGCCGACGCCCTCGCCGAGACGTTCGCCATCGCCTGGCGCCGCCTCGACGACGTCCCCGAGGGCCGCCCGGCGCGGCTGTGGCTGTACGGGGTGGCCCGCCGCGTGCTGGCCAACGGCCGCAGGGCCGAGTCGCGCCGCACCGAGCTGGTGGAGCGGCTCGGCCGGCAGCTCGCCCTGTGGGCGGAGTCGGCCGGGGCCGACGGCGGCGATCTCGGCGGCGTGCGGGAGGCGTTCGCGCGGCTGAACCCCGACGACCGCGAGGTCCTGGCGCTGGCCGGCTGGGAGGGGCTGAGCTCCGACGAGATCGCCACGGTCCTGGACTGCTCGCGTGGCGCCGCCCGGCTGCGGCTGCACCGGGCCCGCAAACGCCTGGCCAAGGAGTTGCAGGCGGCCGGGCTCGACGTGGCCCGGTTCGGGTTCCGCGCCGTCGCGCTGACCAAGGGGGCCATGTGATGCACGACATCGACCGCCTCGTGGCCGGCATCGCGCCCGACCCCGGCCCCGGCATGACGCCGCTGGCCAGGGAACTGATGGAGGAGATCACCGAGCTGCCGGCCGCCGCCGCGCCGGCCCCGCGCAGGCGCCGGTGGGTGGCCGCCCCCGTGCTGGTCACGCTGGCCGGCGTCCTGTCCTTCGGCCTCGCCCAGGCGCCCGCCTCCGCCGCGCTGGACATCGACCGGGTGGGCGACCACTACGTCATCACCGTGCAGGACCTGATGGCCGACCCCGAGGTGTACCAGGCGGAGCTCAAGGCCCGGGGCCTGGACATCAGGCTCAGGCTCGTAGCGACCTCCGCGTCCCAGACCGGTCGGATGTTCGTGGTCAACGACCTCGACCGGCTCAGATCGGGCGTGCCGGTGCCGGTCGACGGGCCGATCACCACCATCGACGGCCCCGGCCCCTGCCCGCGGCCGGCCGGCTGCCCGGTCGGGGTGAAGGTCCCGGTCGACTTCGCCAAGAAGGCCGAGATCACCCTCGGCAGGCGGGCCCGGCCCGGCGAGCGGTACAAGATGCCGCCCGGCATCGCCGCGGCCGGTGAACCCCTGCACTGCGTCGACTACGTCAACAAGCCCGTCGCCGAGATCGTGGCGATGCTGCGCGAGCGCGACGTGACGCCGAGGTTCATCTCCGCCGAGTGGCTCACGCGCGACTCGTCCCCCGACGGCTGGTACGTCCACCTCGGCGTCATGACCGCCGACCGGGAGGCGCTCCTGCTGGTCGGCCCGCGCCCCCACGACAAGGCGGAGCCGCCGGACCCGTCCTGCTGACCCCACCTGCGGCGGCATGGGTGGTTACGGCATGGTTATGCCCTTTCCCTCATGATCGCTGACGGGCCGCGAGCACAGGCTCCGCCCTTTTCCGCGCCGCCGTGCGTTCTGTTTCGCATGCGCGGACTCCCCGCCGACGATCGGATTTCGCGTGCTCGCCGACACCCGTGTGGCGCTGCCTTCGCAGCGCCGCGCCGCCGCCCTCGCGGACCACCGCGTCTTCGCCGTGCTGCTCGCGCTGGCCGCCGCGCTGCGACTGGTGACGATGCTCGGCTACCGGCCGGCCACGCTTTACTGGTACGACTCCTTCACCTACCTCGACACCGCCGTGCACCTGGCGCCGTCGGCGACCTTCCACCCGATCGGCTACCCGCTGCTGCTGCGGGCGCTGCTGCCCTTCCACAGCGTGGAGCTGGTCGTGGCCGTCCAGCACGTTCTGGGCTTGGGCGTCGGCGTGCTGATCTACGCCGTGCTGCGCCGCCGGTCGCTGCCCGGCTGGGCCGCGGCGGCGGCGACCGTGCCGCCGCTGTTCGACGCCTCGTTCCTGCGGCTGGAGCATGCGGTGCTGTCCGACACGCAGTTCATCGTCCTGGTCGTGGCGGGGCTGGCCGTGCTGCTGTGGTCGCCGCGGGTCTCGACGCGGGCCGCCACCGTGGCGGGCCTGCTGTTCGCGCCGGCCGCGCTGACCCGGACGATCGCGCTCCCGCTCCTGGCGCTCGTGGTGCTGGTGCTGGCCGTGCAGCGCGTGGGCCGGCGGCGGCTGGCCGCGCTGACCCTGGCCGGTACGTTGCCGCTGGCCGCCTACGCCGCCTGGTACGCCCAGCACCACGGCCGGTTCGCGATCAGCGGCGCGGACGGCGTCGCCCTGTGGGCCCGCACGATGACGTTCGCCGACTGCGCCCGCATCCAGCCGCCGCCCGAGCGGGCCGTCCTGTGCCCCAACGCGACCGTGCTGGACGCGGCCTCGGAGTACGTGTGGTCCGCCCATGCCTCCCTCAACCGGCTGCCCGGCGACCGGTTCTCGCACAACGACCTCGCCCGCTCGTTCGCGATCGACGCCGTCCTCGCCCAGCCGCTGGACTACCTGGCCGACGTCGTACGCGACACCGCGATCGCCTTCTCCTGGACCCCGATCCCGCATCCCGACCGCACCACGCCGGCGTTCGGCTTCAAGCACGGCTACTGGGGGCTGCCCGATCAGCCGCTGGTGGAGAAGGTGCGGCGGGAGTACGACCCGGACATCAGCGGCCAGTCGTCGGTCGGCCCGTTCGCGGACTTCCTCATCGTCTACCAGTACGCCGCCTACCTGCGCGGCCCGATGCTGGGCGCGATCCTGCTGGTGGGCGCGGCCGGCGCGCTGCGGCGGCCGCGCCGGGCGCTGCTGCCGTGGGCGATGGCCATGGGGCTGCTGGTCGGCCCGGTCGCCGTCCTGGACTTCGACCACCGCTATGTGCTGCCCGTGATCCCGGTCGCCTGTCTGGCCGCCGGTCTCGCACTTCCCAGATTTGGGATAAAGTCCCATATGTGAGACAGATTGCGGAGGTGGAGACCCGGCTGGCCGACCGGCTGGCGACGCTGCGGGTCGAGCACGGCTGGTCGCTGGAGGAGCTGGCGAGCCGGTCGGGGATCAGCCGCTCGACGCTGTCCCGGCTGGAGCGCGGCGAGATCAGCCCGACCGCGGCGCTGCTGGGCCGGCTGTGCACGATCTACGGGCGGACGATGTCGCGGCTGCTGGCCGAGGTGGAGTCCGAGCCGCCGCAGGTCGTGACCGCCGCGGCGCAGGAGGTGTGGCACGACGAGGAGTCGGGGTTCGTGCGCCGCTCGGTGTCGCCCCCGCATCCCGGGCTGCGCGGCGAGGTCGTGGAGGGCCGGCTGCGGCCGGGGGCCGACATCGCCTACGACGCGCCGCCCGTGCCGGGGCTGGAGCAGCACATCTGGGTGCTGGAAGGGGCGGTGGAGATCACCGCCGGCGGCCACACGCACACCGTCGAGGCGGGCGACTGCCTGCGGTTCCGGCTGTGGGGCTCCTCCCGTTTCCGCTGCGCCGGCCCCGCCCCGGTCCGGTACGCGATCCTGATCGTCCTTCCCTGACCGCGAGGAAACCGTATGCACACGATTGAGCGACTGTCGGCCGAGGAGTTCGAGGCCGGGATCAAGGACCTGGCCGGCCTGCTGGTCGACGCCGTGGACGGCGGCGCGTCCGTGGGGTTCGTGACGCCGTTCGGCCATGAGGAGGCGGCGGCATGGTGGCGGGCGCAGCAGCCGGCGGTGGCCGCCGGCCGACTGCTGGTGTGGGCCTGCCACGAGGAGGGGGCCATGACCGGCACCATCGGCCTGGCGCTGGCGGGCAAGCCCAACGCCCGCCACCGGGCCGAGATCGTCAAGCTGATGGTGCACCGCACCGCCCGGGGACGCGGCCTGTCGCGGGCCCTGCTGGCCGCCGCGGAGCAGGCCGCGCTGGAGGAGGGGGCCGACCTGCTGATGCTGGACACCGAGACCGGCAGCGCGGCCGAGCACGTCTACCTCACCGGCGGATGGACGCGCTACGGCATCGTGCCCGGCTACGCCGGCTCCCCGGACGGCACGCTGCAGGACTGCAGCTTCTTCTACAAGCGGCTCACCGCGTAGGCCGGGCGGGAGGGACGCCCGGCCCGGCGGTCAGTTCTCGAACTCCAGGTTCGAGCCGACCGCGCGGCCGACCCAGCACGACACCTCGGCGCGGCCGGCCCCGGTCACCCAGTCCGACGCGGGATCGGGCAGCCCGTCGCAGTGGGCCACCACCCGCCAGCGGTAGTTGCCGGGGGTGTCACACGTGCCCCAGGCGACCCCGTTGGGGTGCACGCCGTTGTCGCAGACGCGGCGCGCCTGAGCCTGCGGGAAGGCCCCGGAGGTCGCCGGCATGGCCGCCGCGAAGGCGAGCGCGGCCAGCGTGACGGCGGAGACACGGACGAAAGCGTTCATGATCGGCCCTTCTCTTGATGGATGCGTTCGCACTCCCCAGATGGTCGGGCGGGCGCCGCGGACGGCGGAAGCGGTTGCCCGTTTCCCGCTCGCCAGGCCACCGGGCAACCCGCTATGACCTGCTCGTTATCGCACAGTGCGCTCGGGGTGACGCGGTGCGTAACATCTCGGCGGTGGAGTCTGAAGGCGATGGCGTCAGTTTCGGTTCGGAGTTGCGGCGGCTGCGGCACGCGGCGGACAAGTCGCTGGCGGTGCTGGCCAAGGAGCTGGGGACGGGCAAGGGATATCTGAGCCGGCTGGAGCGCGGGCTGCAGCGGCCGAGCGAGCCGTTCGCGCGGGCCTGCGACGAGGTGTTCCAGGCGGGCGGGGCGCTGCTCGCGCTGGCGGTGGGGCCGGGCACGGGGGTGTGCCCCTATCCGGGGCTCACCTCGTTCCGGGCGCAGGACGCGCGGTGGTTCTTCGGCCGCGACCGGGCTGTGGCCGATCTGCTGGGGTTGCTGGCCGACCCGAGCACGGCGGGGCACCCGGCGGTGGTGATCGGCCCGTCGGGCATCGGCAAGTCGTCGCTGCTGCGCGCCGGGCTGGCCACGGCGGCCGGTCGCGGCGCGCTGCCGGCCCGGCACCCGGGCACCCCCGAGGTCCTCTACATGACGCCCACCGCCTGCCCGAACCTGGAGCTGCGCGGGCATGAGGAGCGGCGGGCGCTCGGCACGTACGCGGTGCTGATCGTGGACCAGTTCGAGGAGCTGTTCACGATGTGCGCGGACGAGGCCGAGCGCGAGGCGTTCATCACGGCGCTGAGCGGCCTGGCGGAGGGCGGGCTGCCGGTGGCGCTCGGCGTCAGGGCCGACTTCTTCGGGCACTGCCTGGCGCATCCGCCGCTGCTGGCCGCGCTGCGCGCCCGGGCGCTGCCGCTCGGGCCCCTGTCGGCCGCCGAGCTGCGGCAGGTGATCGTCGAGCCGGCCGCGGCGGAGGGGCTGGGTGTGGAGCCGGGCCTGGTCGAGCTGCTCCTGCGCGACGCGGGCTCGGGCGCGTGCGAGGCGGGCGCGCTGCCACTGCTGTCCCACGCGCTGCGGGCCACCTGGCAGCACCGCGCCGACGGGTTGCTCACGGTGGCCGGGTACGAGCGCACCGGCGGCATTCACGGCGCGGTCGCCGCCACCGCCGAACGCGTCCACGCGGGGCTCACCGGCGAGCAGCAGCGCCTGGCCCGGCAGGTGCTGCTGCGCCTGGTCCAGGTCGGTGACGGAGGGCAGGACACCCGGCGCCGCCTGCCCCGGCGGGAGCTGGCCGAGATGGACGCCGAGACGGTGGTGGAGGCCTTCACCCGGGCGCGCCTGCTGACCGCAGGGGAGGAGCACGTCGAGATCAGCCACGAGGCGCTACTGCGGGCGTGGCCGCGGCTGCGGGAGTGGATCGACACCGGGCGGGCCGGTCTGCGGCTGCGCCAGCGGCTGGCCGACGCCGCCGGGGTCTGGGACGCCGAGGGGCGCGACCCGTCCCTGCTGCTGCGCGGCCCGCGGCTGACCGCGCTCGGCGACTGGGCCCAGGACGCGGGCGGCGACCACGTGCTCGGGCCGGTGGAACGCGCGTTCCTGGAGGCCAGCAGGGAGCACGACAGCGCCGAGCGCGAGGCCGTGCGCAGGCGGCACCGCGACGTGCGGCGCCTGGCCGGCTGTCTGGGAGTGCTGCTGGTCATCGCCGCGGCCAGTGCCTTCACGGCCGTCCGCAAGGCGGGGGAGGTCCAGCGGGAGAAGCGGGTCTCCGTGGCCGGGCAGCTCTCGTTCGAGGCCGGGCGGCTGGCCGGGTCCCGGCCCGAGGTGTCGGCGCTGCTGGCCGCGGCGGCCTACCGGCAGGCGGCGACCGCGCAGACGCTCAGCGCCCTGATGACGGCCCAGGCGCAGGGGTTCGCCCGGCGCCTGACCGGGCACGAGGGGCCGCTGCGGGTGGCGGGCTTCAGCGCGGACGGCCGGGTCGTCGCGTCCAGCGACTACTACGGAGAGGCCCTGGTGTGGGATCCCGCGCGCGGCGGGAGGCCGCACCTGCTGGCCGACTTCCCGCATCCGCTGGTGGCGATCGCGGTCAGCCCCGACGGCCGGCTGGTCGCCGCCGCCGGTGACCAGCGTGGCCTGTGGCTGTGGGAGAGCGGCACGGGCCGGCTGCTGGCCGCGCGCACGCTGCGCGGCATGACCGCCATGGGCGCGATGTCGTTCGACCACGACGGCTCCGTCCTGGTCGTCGGCGGCACCGCCGGGGCCGAGCTGTGGCGGGTCGGCCGGGACGACGGCCTGAGCCCGGTGGCGTCCCCGCCGTGGACGGAGGCGGAGGGGGTGAGCTTCAGTCCCGACGGCGCGCTCGTGGCCGGCTCCCTGCGCGACGGAACCGTCCGGACATGGGATCGGGACGCGCGTCGGGAAGGTCCCGTCCTGCGGCCGTCGGGCGCGCCCGTGCACGACGTGGCCTTCAGCCCGGACGGCACGCTGCTGGCGGCGTCCGGCGACGACGGGGCCGTACGGCTGTGGCGGACCTCCGGCTGGGCGGAGGCCGGCACCCTGCGGGGGCATCAGGGCACGATCTGGGACGTGGCGTTCCGGGCGGACGGCCGCCTGCTCGCCACCGGCGGTGAGGACCAGCAGGTGCTGCTGTGGGATCTGCGGTCGCGGCGCCAGCTCGCCACGCTGAGCGGCCACAGCGGCGCGGTGCACTCGGTCGACTTCCCACTGCGGGGCACGGTGCTGGTCAGCGGCAGCAGCGACACGACCGCGGCCCTGTGGGACACCAAGGACTGGGAGAGCGAGGCCTGCGCGGGCGGCGACGCCGAGGCCGCGGCCTACGGCAGCGGCGGCCTGACCACGGCGGGCGAGGGGGTGGTCCGCTACCGGACCGGCGAGCGCTGCCGTGAGCTGCGGATCGACCAGGGGCCGGTGCACGGGCTCGCGCGCGGCGGCGCGGACGACCACCTGCTCGCCGTGGGCGGCCCGGCGGGACGGGTGGGCCTCTACGACACCCGCGAGCGCCCCGAGCGCCCGTTCACCTTCGACGACTCCCTGAAGGTCGGTGAGCAGTTCGGCGTGGCCGTCAGCCCCGGCGGCACGCTCCTGGCCACGGCGGGCAACACCAACCACGTCCGGGTGTGGGACCTGTCCGGCCACGCCGCCCGCGCCCGGCTGGGCGACGACTGGGGCGCCCCCGGCACCGTGCGGGCGCTGGCGTTCAGTCCCGACGATCGGATCCTGGCCGTGGGCGCCGACCGGGGCGTCACGTTCCGGCTGCTCGGCCGCCCGGCGGCCACGGAGCCCGCCATCGCGACGGCCTCGCGGGTCACCGCGCTGAGGTACAGCGCGGACGGGCGGCGGCTCGCGGTCGGGACCGAGGACGGGACGGTGACCCTCTGGGATCCGGTACGCCACGAGGAGATCCTCACCCTGGCCACCCGGCAGGGCAGCGTCCGCGCGCTGTGGTTCGCCCCGGACCGGCGGCGCATCGCCATCACGGGCCGGCTCCGCACCACCCGGTGGTGGACCCTGGACCGGGACGTCGCCCTGCGTCAGGCCTGCGCCGTGGCCGATCTGCCGTCGCCGGAGGAGTGGCGGCGGCTGCTGCCCGGGGTGGAGCGGGCGGCGGCCTCACCCGAACACTGCCGGCGCGGGGTCACAGCGTCTGGGTGAGCTCGTCGAGCTCGGCCAGGCGCCGCGCCGGTGCCAGGCGGGCGGCGGTGGCGACGAGCAGCAGCTCGGTGACGGCGATCTCGTGCGCGAGCGGGGCGATCGGCCCGGCGGCCTCGCGGGGCAGCCTGATCAGCACTTCGGCCTCGGCGGCCAGCGGTGACTCCCAGGCGTCGGTGACGAGCACCAGCCGTGCGTCGTGGGCGCGCGCGGCGCGGACGAAGGCGGCGGTGGCGGAGGAGTAGCGGCGGAAGTCGTAGGCCACGACCACGTCGGAGGGCCCGAGGTCGAGCACGGTCCGGGCGCGGGCGTGGGCGGACTCGGGCACCCGGCGCGCGCCGGGGCGCAGGCTGGCGAGCTGGCGGACGAGGTATTCGGCGGCCAGCTCGCTGAGCGGCCCGCCCAGCGCCCACACGGCCCCGGCCTCGGCCAGCAGGGCGGCCACCCGGTGGCACAGCGGCTCGTCGACGGCGGCCAGCGTGCCGTCGAGCCCGGCCCGCAGCTCTTCCGCGGCCCGCCGGAGGTGTGGCGCCTCGACGGGTTCGGCGGGGTCGCCGGGCGGGCGGGTGATGTACTCCAGCAGCCGTGACCGGTCTCGCGCGCCGTCGCGTACGGCGCTCTGGAATCCGGCGAAACCGCCGAACCCGAGCCGCTCGAACAGCCGCGACGCCGTCGGCGGGCTCACGCCGGCCCGCTCGGCCAGCGCCCGCAGCGAGCCCAGCGCCGCGAACGGATGGTCGTCGAGCAGCACTCGCACGATGGCCCGCTCTCCCGGCGGCAGTTCGTGGTAAGCGGCGCTGAGGCGGTCGGCGATCGGATCCTTCTCCACAATGACAAATGTTACATCAACCCCCGCCTGCCGACATTCACGAAACGGATGTTACGGTGCGGGACATGACTACCTGGCATGGTTTGATCGACAGCGAATACCGGCGCTGGCTGCCGGTCACCGCCACCACCCCCTCCATCTCGCTCAACGAGGGCAACACCCCGCTGCTGCGCTCGGAGCACCTGTCCGGCCTCACCGGCTGCGAGGTGTGGCTGAAGGTGGAGGGCGCCAACCCGACCGGATCATTCAAGGATCGCGGCATGACGGTCGCGATCAGCCGGGCCGCCGAGGCCGGGGCCGAGGCCGTCATCTGCGCCTCCACCGGCAACACCAGCGCCTCGGCCGCTGCCTACGCCGCCAGGGCCGGGCTGACGGCCGCCGTGCTGGTGCCCAAGGGCGGCGTCGCGCCGGCCAAGCTGAGCCAGGCCGTCCGGTACGGCGCCGAGATCGTCGAGATCGGCGGCACCTTCGACGACTGCCTGCGCGTGGCCCGCGAACTGGCCGCCCACCACCCGATCGCCCTGGTCAACTCGGTCGGCAACGAGCTGCGCCTGGCAGGGCAGCGCACGGTCGCGTACGAGATCGTGGACGCCCTCGGCGAGGCCCCCGACGTGCACTGCCTGCCGGTGGGCAACGGCGGCAACATCACCGCCACCTGGGGCGGCTACCGCAACTACCGCGAAGCCGGCCGGACGCACCGGTCGCCGCGCCTGTGGGGCTTCCAGGCGGCCGGTGCGGCGCCGTTCGTGCTGGGCGGGCCCGTCGCCGAGCCCGACACGGCGGCCACCGCGATCAAGATCGGCAGTCCGGCCACCTGGGACGGCGCCCTCGCGGCCCGCGACGAGTCCGGCGGGCTGATCGAGGCGGTGACCGACGAGCAGATCTTCGCGGCGTACCGGATGCTGGCCCGCCGCGACGGCGTCTTCGCCGAGCCCGCCTCCGCGGCCGGGGTCGCCGGGCTGCTGGAGCGGCACGCGCGCGGCGCGCTGGAGCCCGGCCTGCGGATCGTGATCACCCTCAGCGGCAACGGCCTGAAGGACCTCGACGCCTCGCTGCGCGACGGTTACACCGCGACCGAGACCTCCGCGGCCACCTCCGACGTGGCCCGCGCCCTGCGCCTGGCCGCCTGAAACTACAGAAAGTCACTCAACAGATACGTTATGTGATTCTCCTCACGGGCACGGATGTCGCGACAAAGCCGACGAGGCGGCCGATAGGGCGATTCGCCCCCGCCTGATCCGGCAATCCCCCTTTTTCGCGAGAGGACCACCTCCGTGCCCGCGACCGCACTCCGACGTGCGGGCGCCGTCGCCCTGCTGTTCACCGCAGCGGCGGCCGCTCCCGTGTACGCCCCCGACCCCGCCCCCTGCGACCGGACCCTCCAGCCCGGCCACACCTACCAGGCCCACCACCACGTCTACACCACCGACAGCGCCGGCCGCCCCAGCGACGCCCTGGCCAAGACCCTCACCGGCAAGGACGCCGACCGCGGCGCGTGCGAGGGCACGGTCGGGGACTGGGGCGGCCGGGGCGACTGGCAGGGCGGCCATCTCATCGCCGCCTCCTTCGACGGCGTCAGCAGGCGCTACAACCTGGTCCCCATGCGCGGCAGGCAGATCAACCAGGGCCTGATGAAACGCGTCGAGAACGGCGCCCGCGCCTGCCTCGAAGGCGACGGCACCGTGGCCGACTACCGCGTACGCCTGCGCTACCCCGACCGTACGGCGCTCGCGCCCGACCAGATCACCATCACGATGTCCCCCGAGGCCGCGCGGATCTCGCTCACCCTGCCGAACCGGACCATGCCGGAGAAGGAGCTACGATCCTGGCAGGACAGAATCGCCAAGGCGTTCCAGGCGGCCGGCTGCGGCAGGAGCGGCTTGTAGAAGCGGTATCGATCGCTCGCAGATGATCGGCGGGAATGTTGTGGGATACCTCCATGCCTGAGCGCACCCGTTCTGGTGTGGGATCGACCCCATGAAGGGTTTTGGGAAACGGCGCAGGTTCCCCACAGGCGACCTGGCGAGGGTGGCCGTGTTCGCCGCGCTGATCGCGGTGCTGGGGCTGGCCCCTCCGCTGAACGTCTTCGGCAACGCGGTCCCGATCACGCTGCAGACGCTCGGCGTCATGCTGGCCGGCGCGATCCTCGGGGCGTGGCGGGCCGCGCTGGCCGTCGTGGTGCTGCTCGTGCTGGTGGCCGCGGGGCTGCCGCTGCTGTCCGGCGGGCGGGGCGGGCTGGTCTGGTTCACCACGGTGTCGGCCGGGTTCCTGGTCGGCTGGATCCCGGGCGCGGCGGTGACGGGCTGGCTGGTCGAGCGGGCGGGCCGCAAGCCGGGCCTGCTCCACGTCGTGGTGGCCTGCCTGGTGGGCGGCGTCGGCGTGGTCTACCTGTTCGGCATCCCCGTGTGGGCGATGGTCGGGGGGATGTCGCTGGGGACGGCGGCGCTGGCCAGCATCATCTTCCTGCCCGGCGACCTGGTCAAGGCGGTGCTCGCGGCGGTGGTCGCCAGGGGCACGCAGCGGGCCTATCCGGATGCGGTGCCGGCCGTGCACCGCGAGCGGCTGCGCTCCGGCGAGGGGCGCTGACCCCTCGATGCCCGTCGCGGACCACGTGATCCGGCACGCCGCCGAGCGCCCGTCGCACCCGGCGGTGCGCGGCCCGGCCGGCGAGCGCACCTACGCCGAGCTCGCCGACGACGTTCAGGGGGCCGCCCGGCACCTGCTCGGCCTCGGCGCCGGGCCGGGCGCGCTGGTGGCGATCGGCCTGGCCGACCCGGTCGCGCTGCTCACCGCCGTGCTGGCGGCCGACCTGGCCGGGGCGACGCCGCTGGTGGGCGACCACGCCTGGGACCGTACGCGGTGGGCGCGGGTCACCCCCGAGGCCCCCGCCGTCCACGTCGACCGGCCCCTGCCGTACGTGGCGGGCCCGCCGGTGCGACACGAGCCGAAGCCGCTCGACCGGGCCTGGGCCTGCTTCAGCTCCGGCAGCACGGGCAGGCCGCGCGCCGTGGTGCGCTCGCGGGCCTCCTGGACGGAGTCGTTCGATCCCCTCGGCGAGCTGGCCGGGATCGGCCCCGACGACGTCGTCCTGGTGCCCGGCTCGCTGGTCTCCTCTCTCTACGCCTTCGCCGCCGTGCACGCCCTGGCCACGGGCGCGACGGCCGTGGTGCCCGGCCGCCGGCCCGGCGGGGACCTCGACGCGCTGCTGGCCGGGTCCACCGTCGTGCACCTGGTGCCGCACCGGCTGCCCGACGTGCTGCGGCGGCCGGGGGCGCTGCGCACGGCCGTGGTCGGCGGCGCGGCCCTCGCCCCGGGTGCCCGGGCGGCGGCGGAGCGGGCCGGGGTGCGGGTGGTGTCGTACTACGGGGCGACCGAGCTGTCGTTCGTGGCCGTGGACGCCGACGGGGGTGGGCTGCGCCCTTTTCCGGGTGTGGAGATCGAGGTGCGGCCGGAGCCGGGGGCGGAGCTCGGCGAGGTGTGGGCGCGCTCGCCGTGGCTGGCCGACGGCTATCTCGGCGGGGCGGCCGGGCCGCTGCGGCGTGACGGTGACGGTTGGGTGACCGTGGGCGACGTGGCGCAGCCGTACCGGGCAGGGGAAGTGCTGCGGGTGCGCGGGCGCGGTGACGGCGCGATCCAGACCGGCGGTGCCACCGTCGTCCCCGAGGACGTCGAGGAGGTGCTGCGGAACGTGCCCGGCGTGGCGGACATCGTGGTGGTCGGGTCGCCGCATCCGTCGCTGGGCTCCGTGGTCACGGCGATCATCGAGGCGGAGTGCGCTCCGCCGCGCGCGGTGCTGGAGGCCATGGCCAGGGGCGCGCTGGACGCGGCGCAGCGGCCACGCCGCTGGTACGCGGTGCCGAGCCTGCCGCGCACGCCCACCGGCAAGCCCGCCCGCGCCCTGGTGGCGGCCCGGCTGGCCGGCGGCGACCCCGGCATCAGGCGGCTGCCATGAGCGACGCGCCCGTGGTGGTCGCGGCCCGGCGCACGCCCATCGGCACGGCCGGGCACGCCTTCAAGGAGCTGACCGTCGACCGGCTGGCCGCCCCCGTGATCGCCGCCGTGGCCCGCGACGTCGCCGGGCGGCCGGTGGACGACGTGGTGCTGGGCAACTGCATGGGGCCGGGCGGCAACGTGGCCAGGGTGTCGGCGCTGGCGGCCGGGCTGAGGCACGAGGTGCCCGGGGTCACGGTGGACCGGCAGTGCGGCAGCGGCCTGGCCGCGATCCTGGTGGCCGGGCAGGCGGTGCGGGCGGGGGAGATGGACCTGGTGATCGCCGGTGGGGCGGAGAGCGCCTCGACGGCGCCGCTGCGGACCCGCCGGGGGGCGGAGGGACCGTACGCGCGGGCGCCGTTCGCGCCGGAGGGCCATCCCGACCCCGACATGGGGCCGGCGGCCGAGGCGCTGGCGGCGGCGTGCGGCGTCGGCCGCGAACGTCAGGACGCCTACGCCTGCCGCAGCCACGCCGGCGCGCTGGCGGCCCGCGAGGCCGGCCGGTTCGCCGGGGAGATCGTGCCGGTCGGCGGGCGGTCCGACGACCAGCGGCCGCGGCCGTTGCGGGAGGCGTCGCTGGCCCGGCTGCCTGCGGCTTTCGTGGCGGACGGTACAGTGACGGCCGGTAATTCGTCCCCGGTCAGCGACGGCGCGGCGGTCGTGGCCCTCGTGCCCGCCCGGCTGCGTGGTGGCCTGCCGGGGATGCGGCTGGTGGCCGGGTCGGTCGTCGGGTGCGATCCCGGGCTGCCCGGGTGGGGGCCGGTGCCCGCGGTGCGGCGGGTGCTGGCGCGTACGGGGGTGGACATGGAGCGGATCGCGGCGGTGGAGATCGTGGAGGCGTTCGCGGCGCAGGTGCTGGCCGTCACCGACGCGCTGGGGCTCGACCCGCTGGGCGCCGACGCGCCGCGGGTGTGCCCGGACGGCGGGGCGCTGGCGCTGGGCCATCCGTGGGGGGCGACGGGGGCGGTGGTGGTGACCCGGCTGTTCAGCCGGCTCGTGCGCGCCGGTGCCCCGGCGGGCACACTGGGCCTGGCGGCGGCCGCGGTGGGCGGCGGGCTGGGTGTGGCGGCCCTGTTCGAGGTGGTCTCATGAGCGCCGGACGTGGTGCGCGGTGATCGAGTTCGACGACGTCCACGTACGTCTGGGCCTGCGTGAGGTGCTGCGCGGCGTGACCGCCCGGCTGCCGGAGCGGCGCGTCGGCGTGGTCGGCGCCAACGGGTCGGGCAAGAGCACGCTGGCCCGCCTGATCAACGGCCTGGCGCTGCCGACCTCGGGCAGCGTCACCGTGCTCGGCCTCGACACCCGCCGCCACGCCGCCAGGATCAGGCGCGGGGTCGGTTTCCTGTTCACCGACCCGGACGCGCAGATCGTCATGCCAACGGTGGCCGAGGATGTCGCCTTCTCGCTGCGCCGCAAGGGCCTGTCGCGCGTGGAGGTCGAGCGGCGCGTGCTGGAGGTTCTGACCCGGTACGGTCTCGACGGCCACGCCGACCATCCCGCCCACCACCTGTCGGGCGGCCAGAAGCAGTTGCTGGCGCTGTGCGCGGTCATGGTGCTGGAGCCGGACATCCTGGTCATGGACGAGCCCACCACGCTGCTCGACCTGCGGCACTCCCGCCAGGTCGAGCAGTTGCTGCGCGACATGCCGCAGCAGGTGGTGGTGGTCACCCACGACCTGCCGCTGCTGGCGGGTTTCGACCGGGTGCTGGTGCTCGACGAGGGCCGTGTCGTCGCCGACGGCGCCCCGGAGGAGGCCATCGGCCACTACCGGAAGCTCATGCGGTGAACGGCCTGACCGGCGCCTACGTCCACGCTGACTCCGCGCTGCACCGGCTGCCGGCCGGGGCCAAGCTGGCCGGGCTGGCCCTGTCGTGCACGGCGCTGGTGCTGCTGACCGCGCCGCTGCACCTGGCGGGGGCGGCGGTCGTGGTGGCCGGGCTCTACGCGTGGGCGCGGGTGGGCCTGGCGGCGGCCTGGGCGCAGGTCAGGCCGGTGTGCTGGTTCGCGGTGGCGCTGTTCGGGATGCAGTTGCTGCTTTCCGGGCCGCAGGGGGCGGTGGTGACGACGTCGCGGCTGATGCTGGCGGTGGCGCTGGCGGGGCTGGTCACGCTGACCACCCGTACCTCGGCGATGATGGCGGCGCTGGAGCGCTGCCTGGCGCCGGCCAGGTTCGTGGGGCTGGACCCGTTCCGGCTGTCGTTGCTGCTGTCGCTGACCGTGCGCAGTGTGCCGGTGGTGGCGGCGCTGGCCGCGCGCGTGCGTGAGGCCCAGCGGGCCAGGGGGGTCGAGCGGAGCCTGCGGGCGTTCGCGGTGCCGCTGGTGGTCAGCTCGTTGCGGCACGCCGACGCGCTGGGGGAGGCGCTCAGCGCCCGTGGCCTGGACGACTGATTATCCCAGGTTTGACTTATATAAGCAGCCCCTGAAATACTTCGGGTCGTGCACGCATTCGACGTTCTCGGTGATCCGGTCCGGCGCCGGATCCTGGAGCTGCTGGCCGCTGGCGAGCAGAGCTCCGGTGAGGTCACCGCCGTCATCCAGCGCGAGTTCGGCATCTCCCAGCCTGCCGTCTCCCAGCATCTGAGGGTGCTGCGCGACAACGGGTTCGCCAGTGTGCGGGCCCAGGGCACCCGGCGGCTCTACGCCGTGGAGCCGGGGCCGTTGCAGGAGGTCGATGTCTGGCTGGAGCGCTTCCGCGGTTTCTGGAGTCAGCGCCTGGACGCGCTGGCCACGGAGCTGGCCCGCGGCAAGCGCGAACGCCGCAGAAGAGACGAGACGGAGGACACCTGATGGACCTGATAAACGAGCTCAACCAGGCACACCGCGAGCTGCTCGACGGCAAGCGCAAGACGATCGTCCTGCGGCGCCGCTACGACGCCGAGGTCGAGGACGTGTGGGAGGCCTGCACCGACGCCGAGCGGCTCGGCCGCTGGTTCCTGCCGGTCTCCGGCGACCTGCGGCTCGGGGGCACCTATCAGCTCGAGAACAACGCGGGCGGCGAGATCCTGCGCTGCGAGCCGCCGCGCCTGTTCAAGGTCACCTGGCTGTTCGGCCCGGAGCCGGGCTTTTCGGAGGTCGAGGTGCGGCTCTCGGCCGAGGACGACGGCACCCTGCTGGAGCTGCGTCACGAGGCCGAGGTGCCGCCGGAGATGTGGTCGCAGTTCGGCCCCGGCGCGGTCGGGGTGGGCTGGGACCTGTCCCTGCTGGGCCTGGCCCTGCACCTGTCGGGCGGCGCGCGGGTCGACGAGAACACCTTCCACCAGACCGCCGAGGGCCGGAGCTTCCTCACGGCCAGCAGCGCGGCCTGGGGTCAGGCCTTCCAGGCCGCGGGCGCGCCGGCGGACGACGCCGGCGCCGCCGTCGCCGCGACCACCGCTTTCTACGCTCCCGAAGGGGATGGTCAGTGATGACCCAGAAGATCCACACGTTCCTCATGTTCCAGAACGACGACGCGGAGGAGGCGATGAACTTCTACGTGTCGCTGTTCGACGACGCCAAGGTGGTCGCCGTGGCCCACTACGGCCCCGGGGAGCCCGGCACGGAGGGCACGGTCAAGCACGCCACGTTCATGCTGGCGGGCCAGGAATACATGGCCATCGACAGCTCCGTCAAGCACGAGTTCGGCTTCACCCCGTCGATGTCGCTCTACGTGGGATGCGGCAGCGAGGAGGAGATCGAGCGGCTGTACGGGGCGCTGCTCGACGGCGGGAAGCCGCTGATGCCGCTGGACTCCTACGGGTTCAGCACGAGGTTCGGCTGGGTCAACGACCGCTTCGGCGTCTCCTGGCAGCTCAATCTGCCCTAGATGCGGAGCCCCCACCGATAAGCGGATAAGCTATCGATATGACGTGATGCCGGATGGGGGCGACGTATGCGGGCCGATGCCGCACAGAACCGGGAGCGCGTCCTCGCCGAAGCCCGGCGGTCGCTGGCGGCCGGGGACGACTCGCTCAAACTGAACGAGCTGGCCCGCCGGGCGGGCGTCGGGATCGGCACGGTCTACCGGCAGTTCCCCACGCGCCGCGCCCTGCTGGAGGCGATCGTCGAGACCCGCCTGCACGAGCTGGCCGCCCTCGCCGAGGACCTGCGGCACGACGACGACGCGCCGGCCGCCCTGGCCCGGTTCCTGCGCGCCGCGCTCATGCTGACGGTGACCGAGACGGGCCTGGCCGACGTGCTCCTGGCGGCGAAGGACGAGGGCGCGCGGACCACCAGGGCCAAGGCCGAGATCGCCGAAGCCGTCTCCGTCCTGCTGTCCCGGGCCCGCGAGAGCGGCGCCGCCCGCCCGGCGCTGGACGGCCGGGACGTGCTCAACCTGCTGTGCGGCCTGGAACACGCCATCACCACCGGCACCACCATCACCACCGGCACCACCATCACCACCGGCACCACCATCACCACCGGCACCACCATCACCACCGGCACCACCGACCGGCGGCCAGCCGCCGAGCGCCACCTCCACCTCGTCCTGCTCGGCCTGGGCCTGCCGGCGGACTGAGCTGCCCGCCTCCGCGAGCAGCCCATGATCAGTTCTCGCTGACGCTCGCGATACGCTCCCCTACTATCTGATACGCCGTGCTGAGCCGGATATCGACAGGAGGGCGACGAATGGCCGGGGAGTCCGAGATTTCGGCAATGGCGCGGTGACGCTGCTCGCGGGCCGCTACCGGCTGCAGTCGCAGCTCGGCCAGGGCGGCATGGGCACGGTCTGGCGGGCGGTGGACGAGCTGCTGCAGCAGGAGGTGGCCGTCAAGGAGGTGCGGCTGCCGGCCGACCTGGACGAGGCGTCGCGGGCCGAGCTGACCGACCGTACGCTGCGCGAGGCCAGGGCCGCGGCGACGCTGCGCTCGCACCCGTCCATCGTCACCGTGCACGACGTGGTCCTCGACGGCGGCCGGCCGTGGATCATCATGGAGCTCGTCCGCGGCCGCTCCCTCGACCGCGTCGTCCGCGACGACGGCCCGCTGCCGCCGCACCAGGTCGCCACGATCGGGCTGCGGATGATCGACGCCCTCGGGGCCGCGCACGCCTCGGGGATCCTGCACCGGGACGTCAAACCCGCCAACGTCCTGCTCACCGGCGACGGGCGGGTGCTGCTGACCGACTTCGGCATCGCGACCACCGCCGGCGACACCGGGCTGACGCAGACGGGGATGCTGACCGGCTCGCCCGGCTACATCGCGCCGGAGCGCCTGCGGGGTGAGACCGACGGCCCGCTCGCCGACCTGTGGTCGCTGGGCGCCACGCTGTTCGCCGCCGTGGAGGGCGGGCCGCCGTTCGCCCGCCCGAACGAGGCCGCCGTGCTGGCCGCCGTCCTGATGCAGGAGCCCGCCCCCTGCCGGCGGGCCGGGCCGCTGGCGCCGGTGCTGGCCGCGATGCTGGAGAAGGATCCGGCCCGCCGCTGCTCGGCGCGGGAGGCGGCCGGGTGGCTGGAGGAGGTCTCGCGCGGCGAGCCGGTGACCGGCGCGGGCCCGCGCGGCGAACGGACCAGGCCGGTACGCCCTCCCCGGCGCCGCCTCCAGGTGGCCGGGGGCGCCGTGCTGGCGGTGGTGCTGCTGGTGGCCGCGCTGATCGTGGTGGTGCCGTACGCGTTCCCGAACATCCCCCGCATCATCGGCTACGCCATCGCGCCCCGCTCCACGTTCGCGCCGGTGCCCAAGGTCAGCGCGCCGGCCACGGCCAAGCCGGAGATCACCCGCGACTTCGACGCCTGCGACCTGCTGACCGGAGCCCAGCTCCGCTCGATGTTCGGCGGGCCGATGAAGCGCCAGTTCGTCGTGGCCCAGGCCTGCTCCTGGAACGGGACCGACACCTCCTCGCTGCGGATCATGGCGACCCGCGCGCCGAACGCCTCGATCGCCGGCCAGGTGCACCGCAGCATGGTCGGCTTCATGAAGGACGAGCCGAAGCGCAACGCGGGCACCAAGGTCCGCAAGGGGCCGGACGTCGGCGAGGAGGCGTTCAGCCACACCCGGCGCTCGCAGCTCGGCTTCGGGGGCCGGTTCTACGAGACGAAGGTCGCCTTCCGGCTCTCGAACGTCTCCGTGACGATCGACGTCCGTGCCCGCCGGTCCGGGTTCGCCACCGCCGACCGGGCGGCCAAACTGGTCGCGGCGGCCCTGCGGGCCTACCGCTAGCGGCGGGCGCTCACCGCCAGCGCCCGGGGCACGGGCTCGGCCGAGGGCTCCAGCACCCGCGCGATCACCAGGCCGGCCTCGAGGAAGGCGCCGAGCAGTTCGGCGAGGGGGACGTGGCGCATGCCGAGCCGCCGGCGGATGCCGTTCTCGCGCCACCACGGGGCCTCCTGGTGCCAGCCCGAGGTGCGGTAGGTGGGGTGGACGACGCGGGCCCGGTCGGGGCGGTCCTCCACGTGCGGGCCGGTGAAGCAGGGGTGGGCGCCGTAGAACAGCAGTGTGCCGCCCGGGCGCAGGACGCGGGCGGCCTCGCGGATCACGGCGGTGAAGTCGTCCACGTCCGTCGAGATCCAGAGGGTGACGACGGAGGCGAACGTGGCGTCGGCGAAGGGCAGGGCCGCGCCGTCGCCCCGGACGAGCCCTTCGCCGCCGTCGCGCCGGGTCCGGGCCAGGCGGAGCTGGTCGGCCGAGTAGTCGAGGCCGACGACGGTGCGTCCGGTGGCGCGCAGGGCGGGGAAGTTCTGGCCGGTGCCGCAGCCGAGGTCCAGGCAGAGGCCCGTGCCGGGGCCGAGCAGGTCGAGCAGCGTGGCGTGGTGACCCTCGGCCCAGGGGGCGTTGACCTCGTCGTACCAGTCGGCGTGGCCGTCGTAGCGGGGTTCTGGAACGGTTTCCACGGCGGCCTCGTCCCTTCCGGTCAGGCGGTGTACGTAACCTACCGCTTGGTGAGGGTTCAGCCGGTCAGGCCGAGCGCCAGGGCGGCGACCACCGGCGCCAGGTACAGCAGGGGGAAGGGGATGTGGCCGTACGAGCGCGCCCGGAGCACGGTGACGACGGCCCCGGCGAAGTACAGCACCAGGCCGGCCCCGGCCAGGACGCCGACGACCGGCACGAACAGGCCGGCGACCAGGCCGAGGGCGCCGGCGGCCTTGGCGGTGGCGAGCCAGGGCCACCACGTGCTCGAGATGCCGTACTCGGCCAGGGGCTGCACGACCCACGTGGCGCGCATGAAGACCGAGACGGCGGAGAAGCCCACCCAGGCGGCGGCCAGGATGGTGACGACGATGTGGGCAGTGGACATCAGGCGCTCCTTGACGGGTGCCGGCCGGTGCCGGATCGCTCCGGCCGGGGCGTTGTGCGTTCTTCACTGCCTCGACCCGTCGCGGGACGAAAGTGTGACGGCCCCTTTTTCCCGGGACCGGGCGGGGGTGCTCACACCAGGCTCTGCCCGCCGTCCACGGTGACCACCGAGCCGGTCACGTAAGGGTTGGCCATGAGGAACAGCGCGGCCGACGCAGCCTCCTCCGCCGTGGCGAACCGGCCCAGCGGCGCGCCCTGCCCGGCCGCCGTCACCGCCGCGTCGTCGGCCAGCCCCAGCGCGCCCCGCGCCAGCGGCGTGTCCACCACCCCGTACCGGATGGCGTTGGCGCGCAGCCGGCGCGGGGCCAGTTCGACGGCCAGCGCCTTGGTGAGCCCTTCGACGGCGCCGATGCTCGCGATCGCCGCCGCCGCTCCGGGGATGGGGCGGGTGAGGTAGAGGCCGGAGCTGAAGGTGATCGATCCGCCGGCGGGCAGGCGGCGGGCGGCGGCCCTGGCGACCGCGTACGCGCCCCAGATCCGGCCGTCCACGGCCTCGCGCACCTGCTCGCGCGGCGTGTCCAGCAGCGCGCCGACGCCGAAGCCGCCCGCGGTGACCAGGATGTGGTCCAGCGAGCCGCCCTGGTCGAGGATGCGCTCGAGGTCGCCCTCGTCGGATCCGTCGCCGGTGATGCCGAGCACGGTCCCGCCTGTCGTACGGATCCGGTCCACGGCGGCCGTCAGGCGGTGCTGGTCGCGGGCCACGAGCGTGACGCGCGCCCCCACGGAGGCCAGCAGCGCTCCGGCGGCCAGCCCGATGCCGGAGCTGCCTCCGACGACCACCACGGCGCGGCCTTCCAGGGCGGCGGGCAGCGGGGAGGTGACGGGCATCGGGGCGAGCGTGGTCAAGGACATGAGTGGTCTCCCTCGTCAAATAAACCATCCGGTTGGTTTAGAACCTTGCCGTGAGGTGCCGAAAAAGTCAACTGGATGGTTTAATTCAGGGCATGACGTACGACGCGGAGGCGACCCGGCAGCGGATCTTCGAGGCCGCCGCCGCCGAGTTCGCCCGCCACGGGCTGGCCGGCGCCCGGATCGACCGCATCGCGACCACCGCGCGGGCCAACAAGCAGGCCATCTACCTGTACTTCGGCGGCAAGGAGAAACTGTTCGGCCAGGTGGTGCGGGCCAAGGTGGACGAGATCTGCCACGCGGTGAGCCTCGACCCGGCCACCCTGCCCGAGGCGGTCGGCCGGCTCTTCGACTGGTACCACGAGCACCCGGAGCTGGTCCGCCTGCTGCTGTGGGAGGCGCTGGAGGCCGACGGCGGGCGGGTCGAGGGCGAGGAGGAGCGCAAGGACTCCTACCGCGGGCACGTGGACGGCCTGATGAGCGCGGGCCTGAAGGAGAAGGAGACGGCCCAGGACTGGCTGTTCACCGTCCTGGGGCTGGTGGCGTGGAACTTCTCGGTGCCGCAACTGCGCCGCCACATCCTCGACGAGCCCGACCCCGAGCGGGCCATCGCCCGCCGCCGGGCGGTCGTGGTGGACCTGGCCCGCACCCTGGCCGATCGGGCCGCCGCCGGACTTTAGCGCCCCGATCCCGGGGCGCGAGCCTGGGCTACGTCAGGCGGGCGAGGAGACCGTCGAGGGTCTTGCCGAGGGCTTCGGCGTTGGCGGGGGTGAACCAGGTGGTGCGGACGCGTTCGTTGCTTCCGTTCGGGGTCTCGTGGTCGGCGGCGAGCTGCCGCAGGGTCCGGGTCTCGTCGCTCAGGGAGCGCCCGACCGCCTGGAAGAGGCCGCGCACGTAGCGGTCCGCCTCGTCGGCGGCGATGCCGTGGCCGACGGCCCACGACGTGAGCGTGGCGAGGTACTCGTAGTGGGTGGTCAGCGTTCCCGTCAGTGCGGAGAAGACGTTGAAGGCGGCCTCGTCCGCGACCGGGAGCGCCCCGCCCAGGCGCTCGAAGAGGGCGTTCACCGCCGGGTGCGACGGGTAGGTCACCGTGACGGAGCGCCGTTCGCGTACGGCGGGCAGGGGGATGGCCCGCACCAGGGGGGCGTCGGTGGCGAGCATCCGGCGCAGGTCGTCGGTGCCGACGCCGGCCATCACGTTGACCACGATCTTGTCGTCGGCCACCCGCAGGCCGGCCAGTGCCTCGTGCCGGTCCGGCGGGCGGACGGCGATGATCACCGCTTCGGAGCGGTCCACCACCTCCTGGTTGCCGGCGCAGACCCGCACGCCCTCGTAGCGTTCGGACAGCTCCGCGGCCGTGCGGGCGCCCCGCGGGGAGAGGAACACCTCGGGGGAGGTGCCGGCTCCGTCGCACAGGCCCACCACGATGGCTCGGCCGATCTCGCCCACCCCGATAATGCCGATGCGCTTCACTGTGTCTTCCTCCATGGTGATCCTGATCCGTGACAGTGCATCTGTATCAGTCGAGCGCGCCGCCGGCCGTCCAAGGGCACGCTGATCGTGGACTGCCTTCTGGACGCGCTCGCCCGGCGCCACTGGCAGGCGCCGGGCGGGCCGAGCTTGGGACCCTGCTCCACCGGATGGGCATGACCGGCGAGCCGATGGTCGAGGCCGACGTGGCCGCGCTGGTGGCGATGGTGCTGCCGTCCTTCGCCGGCGACGCGGCCTGATCGCCGACCGTTTCGGGCAGGGCGACCCCGGCCGCCGCGGGACCGGGCCCGCGCGAGCGACCGGAACCGGCGGTGGATAGGGTGAGTAAATACTCACTCACTCTATCCGGGAGGAGCGCCCATCATGAGGATCACGGTCTTCGGCGCGACCGGCGGCACCGGTCTGGAGCTCGTCCGTCAGGGGCTCGACCTGACCCACCAGATCACGGCCGTCGTCCGCGACGCGTCCCGGCTGCCCGCCGAGCTGCGCGAGCGCCTCGATGTCGTCGAGGCCGACGTCATGGACCCCGACGCCGTCGCCCCGGCCGTCAAGGACCGCGACGCCGTGCTGAGCGCGCTGGGTGCCCGCGGTCGCGGGCCCACCACCGTCCACTCCGCGGGCATCGCCTCCATCATGCGGGCCATGCGCGCGGCCGGCGCCCGCCGCCTGCTCATGGTCAGCGCCGGCGGCCTGGAGGCCGACGCCGGCGACGGCCCCTTCACCCGGTACGTGCTCAAGCCCCTCGTCGTGCAGCGCGTGTTCCGCCACAACTACGCCGACCTGGCCGAGGCCGAGCGTCTGGTGCGGGCCGGCGGCCTGGACTGGACGATCGTGCGGCCGGCCCGCCTGACGGACGCCGGCCGTACCGGGCGCTACCGCACGGCCAGGGATCTGGCCGTGCGGGGTGGCATGAGCACCACGCGCGCCGACCTGGCCGACTGCCTGCTGGAGCTGATCGGCGACCGCCTGTCGGTGGGGCACGTCATCTCGGTGGCGTCGTGAGAGTCGGCGCGTGAGAGTCGGCGCGTGAGAGATGCCGCCCTCGTCGCTTCTGGTCAGGTGATGAGGGCGGAGGGGTCGCGTTCCGGCGCGCCGCAGGGCCACCACTGCTCGTCGCGGCGGGTGAAGGGGTACCAGCGGCCGTCGCGGCCGTAGCGGAGTTGCAGGGGGCCGATCGTCCAGCGGTTGCGCCAGGTCTCCACCGGGGGTGGTTCCTCGCCCTCCCAGCCCGCCTCCAGCAGCGCCTGTGCTCTGGCCAGGTCGCGGCGGGGCGGGGTCCAGGCGGTCTCGAGGACGTCCAAGCCGTCCGCGCCGCCGTACCGCCAGGCGGCGACGGCGCTGTCCAGCCCCAGATCGAGGTCGTGGTCGGCGGCCAGCCGGACGCGGTCCTGGTGTTCGGTCAGCGCGGGCAGCCGGCCGCGCCGCAGGATCTCGCGGGCGCGCCCGGCGGCCGAGGCGGCCAGTACGGCCAGGGCGGCGACGTCCACTCCCCGGGCCGGTTCGAGGGCGGGCGGGGTGAAGGCGGCCTCGAACGGCGGCGGGTCCGGCAGCGGCGGCACACCGGCCGCGAACGCCACCAGGGCGGGCACCCCGGGCGAAACCGGGACGGCGGGGGCGTCGCGCCGCTGCAGGGCCTCGATGAGGTCGCCCTCGCCGCGCCCGCGCAACAGCAGCAGCACGAACGGGTCGGCGTCCAGCAGCCAGGACGCCTGGTAGCACAGGGCGGCGGCGTGCTTGCAGGGGTGGCCCCAGTCGGGGCAGGAGCATTCGGGCTCCAGGTCGCCGACGGCGGGCAGCAGCGGCACGGCGGCGTCCTCGGCGGCCGTGACCAGGTCGTGGGGCATGTCGCGGTCGAGCAGCGCGGCGATGTGGCCGGCCTTGGCGGCGACCTGGTCGAGGAAGCGTTCCCAGGCGTCGTCGGTGAGCTGCTCGACGCGTACGACGGTGTCGTACTCGCTTTCGGCGACCGCGGCGAGGCGGCCGGGGCTGACGGTGATGGGGCCGAGCTGGCCGGTCTTGGCGTAGGCGCGGCCCTTGCGCAGCAGGGTGTGGTCCAGAGAGGTGTCCTCCATGGCCTTGACCCAGGCGTGGCCCCACCAGGAGGTGGCGAAGCGGGCGCCGGCGCGTTGCGGGGGGAAGGCGGCGAATCCGCGGGCGGCGGTCATCGGTCCTCCAGGAGGGCGGCGGGGAGCGTCTCGGCGGCGGGGAACGTGGCGGGGGTCATCGGAGTTCCACCAGGGCGGCGAGTTCGGTGTCGGTCAGCTCGGTGAAGGCGGCCTCGCCCGAGGTGAGCACGGCCTCGGCGAGGGTGCGCTTGGCGGTGAGCATCTCGGCGATGCGGTCCTCGATCGTGCCTTCGGCGATGAGGCGGTGGACCTGGACGGGACGGGTCTGGCCGATGCGGTAGGCGCGGTCGGTGGCCTGGTCCTCGACGGCGGGGTTCCACCAGCGGTCGTAGTGGATGACGTGGTCGGCGCGGGTGAGGTTGAGGCCGGTGCCGGCGGCCTTGAGCGACAGCAGGAACACCGGCGCCCGGCCGTCCTGGAAGCGCTGGACCATCTCCTCGCGGCGGGCGACGGGGGTGCCGCCGTGCAGGAACTGGGTGGTGACGCCGCGCCCGGTCAGGTGGCGGTCGAGCAGGCGGGCCATGGCGACGTACTGGGTGAAGACGAGCACCGCGCCGTCCTCGGCCACGATGGTGTCGACGAGTTCGTCGAGCAGTTCCAGTTTGCCGGAGCGGCCGGGCAGGCGGGGGTCGGCCTCGTGCAGGTAGTGGGCGGGGTGGTTGCAGATCTGCTTGAGCCCGGTGAGGAGTTTGACGATGAGGCCGCGCCTGGCCATGCCGCGGGCCTCGGCGATCTGGGTCATGATCTCGCGTACGACGGCCTCGTACAGGCCGGCCTGCTCGGTGGTCAGGGCGACGGGCCGGTCGGTCTCGGTCTTGGGCGGCAGCTCGGGGGCGATGCCGGGGTCGCTCTTGCGGCGGCGCAGCAGGAACGTCCCGACGAGCCGGGAGAGCCGTTCGGCGGCTTCGCCGTCGCCGGATTCGACGGGTTTGGCCCAGCGGGCGCGGAATCTGCCGAGGGTGCCGAGCAGGCCGGGCGTGGTCCAGTCGAGGATGGCCCACAGCTCCGACAGGTTGTTCTCGACGGGGGTGCCGGTGAGCGCGACGCGGGCGGCGGCGGGGATCTCGCGCAGGGCCCTGGCGGTGCCGGAGGCGGGGTTCTTGACGTGCTGGGCCTCGTCGGCGACGAGCAGGCCCCACGGGTGGGCGGCCAGTGTGGCGGCGTCGAGGCGCATGGTGGCGTACGTGGTGAGCACGAATCCGGCGCCCTCCTGCGGCAGCTCGCGGCCGGGGCCGTGGTAGCGGTGCACGGGCACGCCGGGGGCGAATCTGGTGATCTCGCGTTCCCAGTTGCCCAGCAGCGAGGCCGGGCAGACGACGAGCGTGGCACCGGCGGCGGCCGCGTCGCCGGTCGCCGCGGCGGTGCGGTGCAGGTGGAGCGCGATGAGGGTGATCGTCTTGCCCAGGCCCATGTCGTCGGCCAGGCAGGCGCCGAGCCCGAGTGAGGTCATCCTGGCCAGCCAGCGCAGCCCGGCGAGCTGGTAGTCGCGCAGGGTGGCGGCCAGGCCCGCGGGCGGGGCGCTGTCGGCGGGCTCGGCCAGGCGTTCGCGCAGCTCGCGCAGCCAGGCGGTGGGCTCGACGGCCACCTGTTCGCCGTCGACCTCGACGGCGCCGGTGAGGGCGGCGCCGAGCGCCTCGATGCCGGTCAGCGGCTTGAGGTCACGCTGGCGGGCCTTGCGGGCCAGGTCGGGGTCGATGAGGACCCATTGGTCGCGCAGCCGTACGACGGGGCGGTGGGCTTCGGCCAGGAGGTCCATCTCGGCGGCGGTCAGGCGTTCGCCGCCGAGGGCGAGCTGCCAGTCGAAGCTGGTCAGGTGGTGGCCGCCGAGGAAGGAGGGCATGTCGGAGGGTGCGGGGTCGCGGTCGCCGATGACGGCGCGGGCGCTGAGGCCGCGCACGAGGGATCGGGGCCAGTGCACGTCCACCCCGGCGGCGGCCAGGCGGTCGGCGGCGCCGGCCAGGAGGTCGTCGACGTCGCCGCCGGTGAGGGTGAGCTCGTCGGGCACGGCGCTGTCGAGCAGGTGTTCCAGGCGGGGCCAGGCGCGGGCGGCGCGGCGTACGGCGAGGGTGGCCTCGATCCGGGCGCGGGCGCCGAGGCCGGGGTCGCGGCCCTGCCACAGGTCGGCGGCGTCCACGACGAGGGAGGGGTCGGCGAGGCTGTGGAGCTGGACGACGGCGCGGAACTCGGCGGCGGCCAGGTCGTCGGCCTCCAGGCGCAGCGACAGCCGTACGCCGGCGTCGAGCCCCGCGGAGACCTCTTCGGCCCAGCGGCGCAGGTGGGGCACCTTGACGGGTTTGGTGGCGGCGTAGGCGGTGGTGCCGGTGGCGCGTACGGCGCCGGGCGAGCGCGGCATGGCGTCGGCGACGGCGTCGAGGAAGGCCCGCAGGAGCGGTTCGGCGTCGGGGAGCAGCGGTTCGCCGTCGGAGGTGCCGGTGGGGGTCGCGCGGGCCGCAGCGGGCATGGCGGCGGCCAGGTCGCGGACGCGCCGCAGGTCGTCGGCGTCCAGGGGGCCGGCGCGCCAGGAGTCGTGCTCGCCGGCGGTCACGCCGGGCAGGATGCGGCCGCGGGTGACGAGCTGCAGCGCGATGAGCGCGGCGGCGCCCCAGAAGCGGGTGGCGGGGTGGGCCGCGGGGTCGGTACGGGCTCTGGCCAGCGCGGCCACGGCCTCGCCGACGGGGACGAGGGTGGCGGGGACCTGCCGGATCCGTACGCCGTCGGCGTCCTGCTCGGCCACGTCCACGGTGGCGGCCCCGCCGGGGTCGAGGAAGGCCACCTGCCCGGCCCTGGGCGGGTCGCCGGGTTGGAAGAGGGCTGCGTGCCGTGCCAGATCCGTCACAAGTGTCACGGCCGTACAGTGTACGGTACGTTGGGGGTGTGGTTTACCCCACCCAAGCTCGGGCAGCCTCCTCATTCATGGCATATACGATCTTCCATAGCCTTTACCTATGACTGACTGGCTTGTTGGACTCATGGAGAGCCTCGGGGCGCCCGGGGCGGGAATCGCGATCGCGCTGGAGAATCTCTTCCCGCCCCTGCCCAGCGAGGTGATCCTGCCGCTGGCGGGCTTCACCGCCAGCAGGGGTGAGATGGACCTGGTGGACGTGCTGGTGTGCACGACCCTGGGCTCGGTGATCGGCGCGCTGGCGCTCTACTGGGTGGGCGCCCTGCTCGGACGTGAGCGCGTCCTGGCGCTGGCCGCCAAGCTGCCCCTGATCAAGACGTCCGACATCGAGAAGACCGAGGCCTGGTTTCAGCGCCACGGCCGCAAGACCGTGTTCTTCGGCAGGATGATCCCGGTCTTCCGCAGCCTCATCTCCATCCCGGCGGGCGTCGAGCGCATGCCGCTGCCCATGTTCACGCTCTTGACCACCGTCGGCAGCCTCATCTGGAACACCATCTTCGTGATGGCCGGCTATCTCCTGGGCGAGCAGTGGTCGCTGGTGGAGTCCTACGTCGGCATCGGCAGCAAGGTCGTGATCGGGCTGGTCGTGCTGGCCATCGGGGTCTTCGTCGTCCGGCGGCTGGCCGAGCGGCGCAAGGGGAGGCATGCGCACCGCCGCTGAGGGGCTGCGCCTGGTGGTCTCGGTGACGCTCGGCGCGCTCACGGCACTGGTCGAGCTGGCGTTCCTGCTGCTGAGCCTGCCGTTCCTGGGCAACCCGAACACCGGCGGGGCCGCCAGGAAGCTGGCCCGGCTGGAGGCCCGCCGCCTGCGCCTGGACCTGGCCGCCCTCGACGCCCTGGGCAACGGCGAGAACGGCCGCCCCTTGCGCTACCTGGCCGCCCGCGTGCCGGTCGGCGTGCTGGGCGGCCTGGTGCTCACCCTGCTGGTGTACGGGCTCGGCACGGCGGTGCTCATCGTGGCCGCGTGGAGCCGCGGGCTGCCGTTCGACGGGATGACGCCGTCGGTCCCGCTGGTGGCCTATCTCGGCGTGGCCGGCGTCGTGCTGCTCTTCATGGACGTGTCGGGCCTGGTGGGCGTGCACGCGCTGGAGCGCCGGCTGGCGCTGCGCATGCTGGGCCCCGACCCCACCGAGGCGCTGGAGCGCCGGATCGCCGAGCTGGCCGAGAGCCGGGCGGGGATCGTGGCGGCGGTGGACTCCGAGCGGCGCAGGATCGAGCGTGACCTGCACGACGGGCTGCAGCAGCGGCTGGTGGCGCTGTCGATGCTGATCGGCCGCTCCAGGCGCAACCGGCCCGAGCTGCTGGAGCAGGCCCACCAGGAGGCGCAGCAGGCGCTGGCCGAGCTGCGCGAGGTGGCCTGGCGGGCCTACCCGAGCGGGCTGGACTCGCTCGGGCTGGGCGAGGCGCTGGCGGGGGTGGCCGAGCGGTCGAGCGTGCCGGTCCGGGTAGATTGCCGTCTGCGTCGGCGGCCGCCGACGGCGGTGGAGACGGCGGCGTACTTCGTGGTGTGCGAGGCGGTCACGAACGCGGCCAAGCACGCCGGCGCCGCGCTCATCACGGTCGAGGTGGACGAGGAGGACGGCACGGTGGTCGTACGGGTGCGCGACGACGGCGCCGGCGGCGCGCGGGCGGACGGCGGCGGCCTGTCGGGGCTGGCCCGGCGGGTGGCGGCGCTGGACGGCCGCTTCACGCTGGACAGCCCGGCGGGCGGCCCGACGACGGTCACGGCGGTGCTGCCGTGCGGGTGATCCTCGCCGAGGACTCCACGCTGCTGCGCGAGGGCCTGGTGCGCCTGCTGCTGGAGGAGGGCCACGAGGTCCCGGCGGCCGTCAGCGACGCGCAGGCGCTGGTCTCGGCCGTGGCCGCCCACCAGCCGGACATCGTGGTGGTGGACGTGCGCATGCCGCCCACCCACACCGACGAGGGCCTGCGGGCGGCCCTGGAGATCCGGCGCCGCTGGCCGGCGGTCAAGGTGCTGGTGCTGTCGCAGTACGTGGAGAAGAAGTACGCCACCGAGCTGATGAGCGCCGACGTCGAAGGCGTCGGCTACCTGCTGAAGGACCGGGTGGCGCAGGTGGGCGACTTCCTGGACGCGCTGGAGCGGGTGGGGGCCGGGGGTGCGGCGTTCGATCCGGAGGTGGTGCGCCAGTTGCTGGCGCGTACCACGCAGGTCGATCCGCTCGCCCGGCTGACCGCGCGCGAGCGCGAGGTGCTGGAGCGGATGGCGCAGGGGCTGACCAACGCCTCGATCGCCCAGGAGCTGCACGTGTCGCAGAGCGCGGTGGAAAAGCACGTCAACTCGCTGTTCGACAAGCTGGGCCTGTCGCACACCAACGGCTACAGCCGCCGGGTGCTGGCGGTCCTGCGCTTCCTGCGATCCTGACGGGGCCTTGACGGGGCCTGACGGGGGCCGCCGGCAGGACCTGAGCCGGCCCAGGGGGTCAGGCGACGCCGAAGGCCGCGCGGTCGGCGGCCGGCATCCACTGGCGGCCCGGGTCGAACGGCTGGAAGCCGTCCTCGATGTGGCGGATCAGCCGGGCGAGCACCGGGTGGTGGTTCTGCCGGTGGCACAGCAGTGAGCTCGGGTAGACGACCGCGGGCTCGGTCACCGGGACCTGGACGGTGCGCGGATGCCAGGGCAGCCGGCATCGCGCGCCCACGAAGCCGATGCGCCCGCCCGAGCCGATCTCCTCCACGAAGTGCTCCCAGCCGAAGTCGGGCCCCGTGTCGTCGATGCGGACGTCGAACGCCTCGCCGAGCAGGCGGTAGAACGCGGCCCACTCGCTTCCGGCGACGTTGCCGGGCATCCACACGGTGGCGCCGGTCAGCCGGGCCATCTCCACCTGCGGCAGGCCGGCGAGGGGGTGGTCGCGGGCGACGAGCACGTGCAGCGGCTCCAGGAAGGCGGGCACGTGGCGCAGGTCCTCCTCCAGTGGTCCGCCGACGCGGGCGAAGGCGGCGTCGACGGATCCGCGGACGAGCGCCTCGCGGGCGGACCTGAGGCCGTTGGACGTGACGACGTCGACGCCGACGTCGTCGGCGCTCTGGTGGAAGGCCCGGACGAGTTCGAGGGAGGCCAGCCGGGTGTCGAGCACGTCGACGCGCAGGGAGCGGCGCCGGCCGCGCAGCACGGCCAGCGCCTGGTCGGCGATGCCGACGAGGGCGCGGGCGTGGTGCAGGAACGTCCGGCCGTCCTCGGTGAGCTCGGCGCCGTTGCGGGAGCGGAAGAACAGCCGCACTCCGAGGTCGGACTCCAGTTTGGCGATCCGCTTGGAGACGGCCTGCTGGCTGAGGCCCAGCCGGGCGGCGGCCTCGCTGAAGGAGCGGTCTTCGGTGACGGCGACGAAGGCGCGGACCGTGCCGAGGTCCAGGTCGACCTCTTCCACATCTGTTGGTTGTGGGGATTCGGTGTGTCGGTTGTTGGACAACCCTGCCTGCCTTCGGGTCGAATGCTCGTTCGCGGACGAGCCTACAACCGGAAGGAGTGGTTTCATGGGGTCCTTCGTGCATCTGCACGTGCACACCGAGTACAGCATGCTCGACGGCGCCGCCAAGGTCGGCCTGCTGATGGACGAGGTCGCGCGGCAGGGGATGCCGGCCGTGGCGATGAGCGATCACGGCAACGTGCACGGCGCGTACGAGTTCCACCGCGCGGCGGGCAAGGCGGGGATCAAGCCGATCATCGGCATCGAGAGCTATGTCGCCCCCGCCTCGCGCCACCATCGCCGGCCGGTCTACTACAGCGACAACCTGGCGCTGCGGCGCTCGAACGACGAGACCGGCGAGGGCGGCGACGTCTCCGGGCGCGGCCTGTACACGCACATGACGATGTGGGCGGCCGACGCCCGGGGGCTGCGGAACCTGTTCCGGCTGCAGTCCCGCGCGTGGCTCGAAGGTCACGTCCAGAAATATCCCCGCATGGATGATGAGTTGCTCGCCGAGCACGGCCAGGGCATCATCGCCACCACCGGCTGCCCCTCCGGCGAGGTGCAGACCCGGCTGCGGCTCGGCCAGTACGACCAGGCCGTCGAGGCCGCCGCCCGCTACCGCGACCTCTTCGGCCCGGGCAACTACTTCCTGGAGCTGATGGACCACGGCCTGGCCATCGAGCGCCGGGTCCGCGAGGACCTGCTCACGCTCGGCCGGCGGCTCGCCCTGCCGCCGCTGGCCACCAACGACTCCCACTACGTCACCGAGGACCAGTCCCGGGCGCACGACGTGCTGTTGTGCGTGGGCACCGGCAAGCGGCTCGACGACGCCGACCGGTTCCGCTTCTCCGGCAGCGGCTACTACGTCAAGTCCGCCCAGGAGATGCGGGCGCTGTGGGACGGCGAGGTGCCGGGCGCCTGCGACAACACGCTGCTGGTCGCCGAGCGGGTCGGCGACTACGGCGAGGTGTTCGCCCACCGGGACCTGACGCCGCGCTTCCCCGTGCCCGACGGCGAGAGCGAGTCGAGCTGGCTGCGCCGGGAGACCCTGGAGGGGGCACGCGACCGCTACGGCGAGCGGCCGCCGCCGCAGGTGCTGGAGCGCATCGACCACGAGCTGTCGGTCATCGACGCGATGGGCTTTCCCGGCTACTTCCTGGTGGTCGCCGACATCTGCCGGCACGCGCGCGAGCGGGGCATCGGGCTGGGGCCCGGCCGCGGCTCGGCGACCGGCTCGATCGTGGCCTACTGCACGGGCATCACGCAGCTCGACCCGATTGAGCACAAGCTGATCTTCGAACGGTTCCTCAACCCCGAACGCGTCTCCATGCCGGACGTCGACCTCGACTTCGACGACCGCCGCCGGGACGAGATGATCGACTACGTCAGCCGCAAGTACGGCGACGACCGGGTCTGCCAGATCGTCACCTTCGGCACCATCAAGGCCAAGGCCGCCATCAAGGACTCCTGCCGCGTGCTCGGCCTGCCGTACGCGCTGGGCGACCGCATCACCAAGGCGTTCCCGGCCGCGGTCGGCGGCAAGGAGATCCCGCTGGCCGCCATCCACGACGAGCGCCACCCGCGCCACGGCGAGGCCGCCGAGCTGCGCGGGCTCTACGAGCAGGACCCCGACGTCCGGCGGGTGGTGCAGACCGCGGCCGGCATCGAGGGCCTGACCCGCGGCACCGGCGTCCACGCCGCGGGCGTGATCTTGTCCAGTGAGCCGCTGACCGACGTGATCCCGCTGGTCAAGCCCAAGGCCGGCGGCCCGGTCGTGACCGGGTTCCCCTTCACGCAGGCCGAGGAGATGGGCCTGCTGAAGATGGACTTCCTCGGCCTGCGCAACCTGACCGTCATCGGGGACGCGGTGGCCGGGGTGCGCGCCAACAAGGGGCTCGACCTCGACATCCGGCGGATCCCGCTCGACGACGCCACGACGTACCGGCTGCTGGCGCGCGGCGACACGCTGGGCGTCTTCCAGCTCGACAGCGCCGGCATGCGGGTGCTGCTGCGGCTGATGCAGCCGACCACGTTCACCGACATCGCGGCCGTGAACGCGCTCTACCGGCCCGGACCGATGGAGATGAACGCCCACACCAACTACGCGCTGCGCAAGACCGGCAAGCAGCCCGTCGAGCCGATCCACCCGGAGCTGGAGCGGGCGCTGGAGCCGATCCTGGGCGACACCTACCATCTGGTGGTCTTCCAGGAGCAGGTGATGGCGATCGCCCAGCAGCTCGCCGGCTACTCCCTGGGCGCGGCCGACATGCTGCGCCGGGCCATGGGCAAGAAGAAGAAGGAGGTCCTGGACGCCGAGTGGGACCGGTTCTCGGGCGGCATGCGCGAGCGCGGCTTCTCCGCCGAGGCGATCCAGGCGGTCTGGGACGTCCTGGTCCCGTTCAGCGGCTACGGCTTCAACAAGTCGCACACCGCCGGTTACGGCCTGGTGTCCTACTGGACGGCGTACCTCAAGGCCAACCATCCCAGCGAATATCTGGCCGCGCTGCTCACCTCGGTCGGCGACGACAAGGACAAGATGGCGCTCTATCTGGCCGACTGCCGGCGGCTGGGCATCAAGGTGCTGCCGCCGGACGTCAACGCCAGTCTGCTCGACTTCGCCGCCGTCGGCTCCGACATCCGGTTCGGGCTGGGCGCCGTACGCAATGTCGGCGCCAACGTGGTGGACGCCATCGTCGCCGTCCGCGCGGCCCAGGGCCGCTACAGCGACTTCAACGACTTCCTGGCCAAGGTCCCGGCGGTCGTCTGCAACAAGCGCGTCATCGAGTCGCTGGCCAGGGCCGGCGCCTTCGACAGCCTGGGCCACCACCGCAGGGCGCTGGTCGAGGTGCACGAGCAGGCGGTCGACGGGGTCATCGACCTCAAGCGCAACGCCGCCCACGGCCAGGACTCGCTGTTCGGTGAGCCCGGCCAGAGCGGCGCCTTCGCCATCGCGATCCCCGAGGGCGAGTGGGACCAGGCGACCCTGCTCGCCTTCGAACGCGAGATGCTCGGCCTGTACGTCTCCAGCCATCCCCTCGACGGCGCCGAGCACGTGCTGACCGCCCACCGCGACACCACCATCGCCGACCTGCTGGCCTCCGGCCGCCAGGACGGGCCGGCCCGGATCAGCGGCATCGTCTCGGGCCTGCAGCGCAAGGTCACCAAGCAGGGCAGCCCGTGGGCGATCGTCACGCTGGAGGACCTCGACGCCGCCGTGGACTGTCTCGTCTTCCCCCAGACCTACGCCCTGTACGGCGAGGTCCTGGCCCAGGACCGGGTGATCTCGGTACGGGGGCGGATCAACGTCCGCGACGAGACGGTGAGCGTCTACGGCGAGGAGGTGAGCCTGCTGGACGTCTCGCGGGCCGGCGCCGAGCCGCCCGTGGTGATCTCGATCCACGAGAGCCGGCTCACCCCGCGCGTCGTCCAGGAGTTCAGGCACATCCTGACCGCCCATCCCGGCCGGGCGCCCGTGCACGTGCGGCTGCATCGCCGCGGCGCGCCCGGCGTGCTGCTGAACCTGCGGCCCTTCCAGGTGGCCCCGGGCCCGGCGTTCTACGGCGACGTCAAGGCCCTGCTCGGCGTCGCCGCCCTCGGCGCCCCCTCCGGGATCGGTGCGGCATGAGGTGCCCGCGTTGCCGGGCCGATGAGGTGCTGGCGGTCGCGCGGCTGCCGCACACCTGGACGAACGCGTCGGGCGGGCAGGTCAGGGGCCTGCGCGAGGTCCTGTTGTGCGCCCGGTGCGACGCGGGCGATCCGCTGGCCGGGCCGGTCGTGGCCTGTTTCGCCCGCCACAGCCGTCCGGGGCCCGAGCACGCGGCCGGGCTCGCGGCGGCCCTGCGCCGCTGGGTCGAGGGGACGCGTCCGGCGGAGGGGCCGTGAACGCGCAGAACCCGGGCGGCGGGATACTCGCCGACGAATACGTTAGTCTTGACAATTGGATTTGTCGGTGGAAGGGTGAAGGCACCTCAAGAGAGCAAGGAGCCGGCACATCATGAGAAAGATCATCGCGGGGTTGTTCATCTCGCTCGACGGCGTCGTCGAGGCACCGGAGACCTGGCATTTCCCGTACCTGGACGAGGAGATGGGCCAGGCGGTCGCCACCCAGATGCAGGCGGCGGACGCGCTGCTGCTGGGCCGGCGCACCTATGAGATCTTCGCCGCGCACTGGCCGAAGCAGGATTCGGCCCAGGACCCGATGGCGGCGCTCCTCAACTCCGTGCCCAAACACGTCGTGTCCACCACCCTGACCGACCCCGCCTGGGAGAACACCACCGTCCTGGCCGGCGACCCGCGTGCCGCGCTGAGCGAGCTCAAGCGGCGGCCCGGCAAGGACATCGGGATGAGCGGCAGCCCCACCCTGGTGACGTGGCTGCTGCGCGAGGGCCTGCTGGACGAGCTCAACCTGCTGGTGCACCCCATCGTGCTGGGGTCCGGCCGCCGGTTGTTCGAGGACGGGACCGGGCAGATCCCTCTCACGCTGACCCGTTCCGCCACGTTCGGCAACGGTGTGCTGAACCTGACCTACGCGAGGGCCTGACCATGGCCGCCAAGACCGTCGCCGACAAGCTGCTCGTCAAGCCGGGGACCGCGGTGTGGATCTCGGAGGAGGCGCACCGGCCGCTGGTGGCGCCCCTGCCCGACGGCGCGCGCCACGTGGCGGATCTCGAGGACGCGGACGTCGCGGTGTTCTTCGCCGCCGACGCCGGCGCCGCCCGGCGGCTGCTCGAAGGGCGGCGCGCCCAGCTCACCGGGCCCGCCGTCGTCTGGGTCGCCTACCCGAAGGGCAACAGGTCGGACATCAACCGCGACACGCTGTGGCCGATCGTGGGCGAGTTCGGGCTGCGCCCCAACGGCCAGGTGGCGGTCGACGAGGTGTGGTCGGCGATGCGGTTCCGGCCGCTGAAGGAGGGCGAGCCCCCGTTCGCCGGTGGCCGCCCGGCCTCCTGACCGGTCAGGAATCGAGAAGCGCGGGACCGCCGGCCACACCTAGCGTGGCCTGCATGGACATCACCACATGCGGCCCGCCGCCGGCCGTCACCACCACCGTCGCCGTCGCCGTCGGGGTCGCTCGTCTTCGGAGGAGGTCCCGTTGACCTGGAACAAGCGCATCCGCCAGACCCACCGCTGGCTGTCCATCGCCTTCACGGTGACCGTCGTCGCCTGCGTCGTCGCCGTGTTCGTGGACGAGAGCGCCGCCTGGGTGTTCTACCTGCCGCTGCTCCCGCTCGTCCTGCAACTGCTCACGGGCCTGTACCTGTTCGTCCTGCCGTACACCGCCAAGGGACGTGCCGGGGGAGGCGCCGCGCCCGCCAAGTGATCCCGGCGCGTACGCTGGCCCCAACCTGGCAGGAATGGGGAGTTCGCGATGAGACCCGTGTACGCGGCCGCCGCCGCCCACCTCCCGGCGCCGCCGGAGCAGGTGTTCGCGCTGATCACCGACTGGCCCCGGCACCAGGAGTGGATGTTCATGACCACCGCCCGCCGGGTGGGTGAGCACGGCCTGGAGGCCTACACGGGGGTGCGGCCGTTCGGTTTCCTGGACACGATGACGATCACCCACTGGGAGCCGCCGGCGCTGATGCGGGTCACGCACACCGGCCGGCTGGTGCGCGGCCTGGGCGCCATCCGGGTGAGCCCGTACGGCGGCGGCAGCCGGGTGGTGTGGGCCGAGCGGCTGGAGCTGCCGTTCGGGGTGCTGGGCCGGGCGGGGTGGCCGCTGGTCCGGCCGATCGCCCTGGCCCTGGTGCGACGCTCGCTGCGCAGGCTGGCCGCGCTCCTGCCCTCAGCCTGAGGGAACCCGCGCGGCCCGGCCGGTGTAGGCAGGGCATGGCTTCCCACACCCCTGAGAGCGCGGCTCCCCGCACCTGACGCCAGGCGTTCGCCCTGGCCGGCGCCGCGACCCTGCTGTCGGCCTGCACCACCGCCGCACCGTCGTCCCGGCCGGGGCCCGCCACCAGCGCGCCCCGGCCGGGACGGTTGTTCGCCGACACCGCCGCCGGGCTGGCCGTGGCCGACCTGGCGACCGGGCAGGTGCGCGCCACCTACCCCGGCGGCGTCGCCGAGGCCCGCTGGGCCCGGCTCTACCGGCTCGACCGCGGCCGCCTGCGCTCCTACCAGGCCGCCACCGGCCTGCTCATCGACGACGTGCCGGCCGGTGGCGGGCGGATCAAGGCGGTCTCGGCCGCGCTGGTGGCGATCGGCCCGCCGCCGGGGCCGCGGACGCGTACCACGCTCGTCCTGGCGGGCGAGGGACGGCGGCGCACGCTGCGGCTGGCGGGCAACATCGAGCCGGAGGCCTTCTCCCCGGACGGCTCCACCCTGTACGTCCTGGACCGCCTGCCCCCCTCCGCCCCCGACCGCTACCGCGTGCGCGCCTACGACCTGACCCGCGGCCGGATGGAGGCCCTGCGGACCCGCGACAAACGGCCGATCCCGCCCGGACAGGAGGAAGAGATGCGCGGCCGGGGCCGCCAGGCCGTGCTCGACCCGGCCCAGAACGTCCTCTACACCCTCTACACCCACCAGGACGCCCACCTGCACACCCGTGACCTGGCCGCCGGCACCGACCTGAGCCCGGGGGTGCACGCCTTCGTGCACGTGCTGCACCTCGACCAGCGCTGGGCGTACTGCCTGGACCTGCCGGCCCCGTTCGGGCTGGGGCCGGCCGAGGCGCACGCGCTGGCGCTGGGCGACGGCCGCCTGTACGTGTTCGACGCCTCCACCGGGCGGGTGGTGTCGGCCTCCACCGGGGAGCTGGCGATCACCCGCTCGGCGCCGGCCGGCCGGGGCGCCGGTGAGGCGTTCGCGGTGGCCGGGGGCGGCCGCCTGTACGTGGCGGCGGGCACGCGAGTGCGGGTGGCCGACGCTCAGACGCTCGCGCCGCGGGGCGTCTGGGAGTTGCCGGGGGCGGCGCGGGGGCTGGCGTACCTGCGGGGGGAGGTGCTGGCGGGGGCGGGGGAGCAGGTGCTGCGGCTGGATCCGGTCTCGGGCGCGCGTCTGGGCGCCGTCGCCGTGCCCGGCCTGCGGGCGCTGCGTCACGCCGAGGGCGCCGCCGGTTGAGGGGTCCGGCCGTTCAGGGCGCGGCCGGCCCGCCTGCGGGCGACCGCCGCCGCGAACGCCGAGATCACCGGGTGCGGGCGGTGTCCGTCCCCGGCCAGCTCCGGCTGGAACATCGTGGCCAGGAAGAACGGGTGTCCGGGCAGTTCGGCCACGCGTACCGCGCTGTCGTCGGCGCTGTCGTCGGCGCTGTCGTCGGCGTGGCCGGTGAAGGCCAGCCCGTGCGCGGTGAGGGTCTGCTTGTAGTCCTCGTTGAGGCCGTAGGAGCAGATGTAGGCCTCCAGGGTGGTGGGCGCGCCCATGATCTGCTCGATCAGGGATCCGGGCTCGAGGCGTACGCGGCCCTCGTGGCCGGCCAGGGAGCAGGCCAGCGGCGTGAGCAGGAAGTCGCGGGCGCCCGGCTCGTTCTCGGCGTGCGCCACGTCCAGCCCGCACACGTGCCGCGCGTATTCCAGCAGCATGTGCTGGAATCCGCCGCACGTGCCGAGGAACGGGATCTCCCGCTCGCGTGCCACCCGCGCCGCCTCGATCGCGCCCGCCTCGTCCCGGTAGGGGCTGCCGGGCAGCATCCAGATCCCGTCGAAGCCCTCCACCCCGGTCACGTCGGTGGTGGGCATCCAGTACGGGTCCAGCGCGACGCCGTCCCGCTCCAGCAGCGCCCGCATCAGGTGCGGGATCCGGACATGGGAGCGGACGCCGGGGGAGCGATCCCCCACAAGAGCGATTCTCATGCCCCCATCGTGACCGCCCGCTCTGCTTCAGCGCCAACGATGAAAACTACAGGTGGTATAAGCAACACTGATGGACCCTCACCTGCTGACCACCTTCGTCACCGTCGCGCGCCACGGCTCGTTCTCGGCCGCCGCCGCCGAGCTCGGCTACACGCAGTCGGCGATCTCGCAGCAGATCGCCGCCCTGGAAGGCGATCTGGGCCTGCCGCTGCTGCGCCGCCGCCCGGTCGAGCCCACCGCGGCCGGTCGCCGGATGGGCGGTGGCCAGCCAGAGAGCGGTGGATTCGTCATCCCGGCGAACCGGCTGGGCGGCTTCCTGCCGG
>NZ_JBFAIM010000056.1:0-96593 GCF_040654715.1 Nonomuraea sp. NPDC050643
CGAGCTGGTCAAGCACCACCTGTGGGTGCTGTGGACCGACTACTTCAAGCCGCACCCGACGCCGCCGCGGCGTGCGGCCCTGCGGCCTGGGCACCCCCTGCGGCGAGCCGGCCAGCGGCCGTCCCACTGGCGGCCGTCCCACTGGAGGGCGCGCCACCAGCGGGCGGTGCTTCGGCGGGCGAAATGGCGAAGGGCATCGTCCCGGCCGCCGCCGCGACCGCCGCATCCGACGCGGACTTCCCGCCGGACTGCTTCCCGGTCGATGGCCCGCCGGTGGATGGCGCGCTCGCGGACGGTGCGCCGCTGGACGGTGTGCCTGCGGACGGCGTGCTGCCGGACGGCGTGCTCGCGGACGGCGCACCGGTGGGCGGCGTGCCTGCGGAGGGTGTGCCGCTGGGTGGTGTGCTTGTGGGCGGTGTGGATGTGCCCTTGGCGTATGGTTCTCCGGGTTTGGCACCTGGCTTCGCGCCTGAGGCGCCGGGCGTACCGGTGGTCGCGGGCTTCTTGCCGCCCGCCCCCGGGCTCGTGTCGGCCTCGTCGCCGGAGACCTTCTGCGGCCCGCTGGCCGGTTGCGGTCGCAGCCCCGGCTTGGTCTCGCCCGCCTCAGGCTCCACGGCAGGGGACCCGGCCGGTGCCGCCGGGCTCTGCCCGGGACCGGCCTTCCCCGCCTTCCCGGGCTTGGCGGGAGCGGGGGCGGGGGCGGGGGCGGACTTCGGCGGCGCCCCAGAGGCGCCCGCCGTCTTGGACGGTGCCGCCCCCGGCTTCGCAGCCGTGACAGCACCCCCCGTCCCCGCCTTCCGGGGCGCGGTCGGCGCCTTGGAGGTCTTCTCGGGGTCGTCCTGCGCCTCGGAGCCCGTCGTCGGCGGGTGCCCGATGTGGATGGAGGGCAGCCGGATCGCCGTGGTCGTGTCGGCGTCCGGCTCGGCACCCTCCCCAGCGCCTTCAGGAGTGTCCTCAGCCGACCCGGAACCCTCACCCGAGGGTTCGAACGTCAGCTTGGGGATGATCCCGGTAGCGTCCGGATCGAAGGGCACGTCCGACTTCTCCTTGTCCACGTCTGAGGAGCCGGTGGTCCCCGTTGTCATGCCATCGCCGTCCCGTTGCCTCACGTTGACCATCATGCGGCCCCGGACGACCCCTGGGTGACAGTCGGTCTACCACTTTCGTCGTATTTGAGAATTTTACGTAGATTTCCGAAGATCAAAAATGCGACGAGCAGCTCGCTGAAGAGCAATCCATACCCCACCGCGTTCACATGGAAGTACGGGAAGAGCGCCACGGTGGACACCAGCACGAGCACGGCCAGCCCGATCTGCACGGCGGCCAGCTTGCGCGCCTGGCTCTGCGCCCGCAGCGCGCTCAGGTAGACCTCGATCAGCACCCGCGGCAGCACGGCCAGCGCCATCAGCCGCAGCAGCAGCGTGCCCTCCTCGGCGAACTCGGAGCCGAAGATGGTCAGGATGAGCGGTGCCCCGAGGATCGCCACCGTGATGATCGGGATGACGATCATGAAGGCGCGCCGCAGCGCCCGCCGGCAGTTCAGGGCGAGTTTGGCACGGTCGAAAGAGCCCTCGACGGTCAGCGACACCGCCATGTTCATGGCCAGCAGCTCGATCATGCTGGCCAGTGTGTGGGCCATCGAGAAGCGCCCGAACGTGGCCTCGCCCACCTGCGTGGCGATCACCACGGGCACCAGGTAGACGATCGCCAGGATCGACAGCGTCCCGGGGAAGTCGCCGGCCAGGAACCTGCCGACCTCGCGCAGTTTCGGTGGCTCTTGCAAGGGATCGGACTGTTTGACGTGCCGGGGCACGATCACGCCGAAGATCAGCCAGTTGACCGGGATCAGGGCGAGCGCGGTCGGGATGACCCAGGAGACGAAGATGCCGCCCGAGGGCAGCGCCCCCGCCACGGCGACCAGCAGCCCCATCTTGACCAGGCCGAAGATCAGGTTGTTCAGGGGCACGAACGTGGCCCTGCGCAGCCCGGTCAGCACGACGTCCTGGAGCGTGAACACGGCCCACACCACCACGGACGCCAGGAAGAACAGCCCGGGCCCGAAGCCGGCCAGCACGGAGTAGGTCTGCCCCCACATCGGCAGCGTCAGCAGGAAGCCCACGGCCGCGACCCCGCCCGTGGCGGCGGCCAGGCCGTACCCGCGCAGGATGAGGTCGGGTGTGCGGTGGCCCGCCACCGGCAGGAACCGGGCCAGCGCGCCCACGAACCCGAGCGCCGTCAGCGACGCGAACAGCCGCATCGCCGTGATCACCGCCTGGCCGCGGCCGAACTCCTCGGGGGTGTAGTAGTGGGCGGCCAGCAGCCAGTAGCCCATGCCCAGGACGCCCGTGATCACCGTGTTCATCATGAGCGAGTAGCCCTGACGGAACAGCGGGTTACGGAGGTCGACGAGGATCTTTCCCCAGACCCTAGACATTTCTACGCACCCGCTGCAGCCCGTACCTCGTCCTGCGCACGACCGCGTATCCCTTGGTGAGGATGCGTTCGCGCAGGTAGATCAGGGGTACGGCGTTGCCTTCGACGGCGCGCTTGAACATGTTGATGGTCGTGCCCTTGCCGACCGTCAACCGGGGGATGGCGAGCATGTCGTGCCGGTCCGCGGCGATCGTGTTGGCCACGGCGCAGGCCGCGAAATATCCGGCCTTGCGTACTTCTCTTCGTACACGGGCGCTGGAGTACCCGTACGGGTAGGCCATCGTGGCGACGGGCGCCCCGATCTTCTCCTCCAGCAGGCCCTTGTTCTTGCGCAGCTCCTGCCGCAGATCCTCGGTGCGGAGCTGGTCGAGCTGGGGATGGCTGTGGCTGTGGCCGCCGATCTCGATGCCGGTCTGGGCGGCCTCGCGGGCCTGGCCCCAGGACAGCATGTCGTCCAGGGGCCGGCCCGCCGCGTCCTTGCCCGCGTCGGACACCCAGCCGCTGGTCAGGAAGACCGTGGCCGGGAAGTTGTAGCGCTCGAGCAGGGGCAGCGCACGGCTGTGGAAGTCGGCGTAGCCGTCGTCGAAGGTGACCACGATCGGCTTCTCCGGCACCGTACGCCCGTCGATCTTGTTGAGCGCGGCCACCAGGTCCCCGAGGGTGAGCGGGGTGAACCCGCTCTCCTTCAGGTACGCGAGCTGCTCGGCCAGGTCGGATGGCCGGACCGAGTGCGGTCGCGTCTCGTCGTTGGGCGTGTCGGAGACGGAGTGGTACATCAGGATCGGAACCCGGATCATGAGCGTGCCGCCTTCAACCGTACGGAACCCACCACGTAACCCCAGGTCGTCCAGGCCAGCCCGATCACGATCGCGGCGGCTCTGCCGAGCCCGCCCACGTCGCCCCGGAAGGCCTCGCCGATCCCGCGCAGCGCGCCGAGCGGCAGCGTCTTCATCGCGTGCGCCCGCTCGCTGGCCAGCCCGTCCTGCGTGCCGACCTCCTGCGTCACCAGGGCCTTCGACAACCCCTCGGCGTAGCACCTGGACCTGAAGTAGGCGAACCGCTCGCGCTGCCTGGACACCTTGTGCCCGATCATCGCGCGCGGTTCGAACAGCATGACCGAGCCCGGCCTGCGCTGGGTCAGCCTGATGCAGAACTCGGTCTCCTCACACCCCAGAGGGCGTGACTTGCGCCCTTGGACGCTGCGCCCGATGCCGCTGTGGAAACCGCCCACCTCGGACACGACCTCACGCAGGAAGGCGGCGTTGCCGCCCATCACGTTGCGGATCGGCGCCCTGACCGCGGGCATGCCGCGGTAGGTGCAACCGACCGTCCAGTCGAACTCGTACGGGAACCACCCCGGCCGCTCGCCCGAGGCCCAGATGGGCTCGGTACGGCCGCCCACACCCACCACGCCGGGTTCCTGGAAGCCCTCCTCCAAAGCCTCCAGCCACCCGGCATCGGCGACCGCGTCATCGTCGAGAAACGCGACGATCTCACCGCCGGCCGTGGCCGTGCCGGTGTTCTTGCCGCCGGACAACCCTTGCTCGTGCGTGTTCTCCACCACGATGGCCTGCGGATATTCGCGCTTGAGCTTGAGATGCAGGTCCGGATTGTGGTCGACCACCAGGATCAGCTCGTATGCCGGGCGTGTCTGGTTCTCGACCGACTCGACTGCCTGCCTGATGTCCTCCCACCGGTCCTCGGTGTAGACGCAGATGACAACAGACGTGTTCACAACGATCCTTTTTTAAGCGACGCCTCGGTCAGCGGCAGGAGTGGCGGTCGGCTCAGGCTGAGGGGGAGAGGGCTGGCGACGCCACTCCCTCAGGATGGTCTTGAGCACGCGGAAGCCATCTCGTACGACGTGCAGGTTGCTTTCGCCGTGAATGCGGTTGTGCTCGTGGCTGGGCACCTCGTGCACCTTGAGCCCGGCCTTGGCCGCGCGCACGTTCATCAGGGTCTCGATCTCGAAGCCGTCGCAGTCGAGGTCGAGCACGTCGAGGTGACGGGCCCAGAAGGCGTTGTAGCCATAGCACAAGTCGGTGTACTTGGTGCTGTACATGACGTTGACGATCCCGGTGAGGACCCTGTTGCCAAGCCGCCGGTTGACCGTCAGGTCGTCGCTGCCGCCGCCGGAGGCGTAGCGGGAGCCCTTGACGAAGTCGGCGCCCGTCACCAGCGCGCCCACGAAGTTGATGATCTCGCGGCCGTCGGTCGAGCCGTCGGCGTCGATCATCACGATGATGTCGCTGGTGCACGCGGCGAAACCGGCGGAAAGGGCGTCACCCTTGCCCTTGCCGGTCTGCGTCACGACCTTCACGTTGGGCCGCAGCCGCCTGGCCACGGCGACCGTGTCATCGACGGAGTTGCCGTCGACGAGCACGATCTCGTCAACCCACTGCGGGATCGTGGCAAAGACGTGCGGCAGGTTCTCCGCCTCGTTCATCGCCGGCACGACCACGCTCACCGTCGGGGAAATGGCCAGGTGCGGTGTGACGGGTGTGAAGCTCGAAGGGGGCGGCATCGAACGCAAGGGGGCGACTTGGACCTTGCCGTTGTGCTTGGTGATCTCGGGACTCATGGCGAGGTAGATCCTTCCGAGACCCGGCGCTGCGGACCGGAGGGAACCACTCCCGGGTGCTGCGGGAATGGCGAAGCCGGTGGACGGTGCATTGACGGGTCCTGTGGAGTGTGAGGGTGGGTGGTGCCGTGCCAGAGGGGGTGGTGGAGCGCTCAGTGTTGCTTCGGTCGGTTCGTTGGCCTACTGCGTTGGTGACTCTTGCTGCTGCATCGAGCTGCGGACCCGGCCGAAGCCCTTGAGGACACGGTCGGCCGCTCTATAAAGAGACGGTCGATCCATGACAATTGTTCGGGCTTTGTTGAAAGGAGTTCTGCCCATCCAGTGGACCGCCGCGGACGGGGACGGTCTGGAGATACGGCCTTCGGCGACGTACAGGACACCGCTCTTGAGCCAGTCTTTGTACTCCTTGCCGCCCTTGCCCATGTCCACCATGTGGAGCCCGTCATTCGCGGCGGCCTCGGCCATCTGGAGATGGTGCACGATGCCCGGCGAATAGCGGCCGAACTCGGTGTCGTAGGCGGGGAACCACCCTACAAGCGTGGTGGCGGTACGGAGGCCGAAATGCCCGGCCACCGGGACATCCCCGGCATAAAGCATGGTGAGGACCCCCGCGAAGTCCGATGACTTTTCGGCATGCATCATGTTCGTCAATTCGACAATCCATGGCTGCGCGAACCTGTCCACCCGGCCAGTCCTTCGATACTGGTCCGATTTCCAGGCCAGCAGGGTGCGCAGCACCTCGGGGTCGGCCGAGGCCCACTCGAAGCGCAGCTCGCCCTGCTCCCGCCCGAGCTTGCGCTCCTTGTAGCGGACGGTCTTGAGGTTCTTCGGGGAGTTGGACTTGACCTGCTCGAGCCACGCCTCGAAGCCGGCGGTGAAGTCCATCACCGGCGCGGGCCGGACGTCGGCCTCGTAGGGCGCGAACGTCGGCTGCCCCGCCACCAGGTGGTCGAAGTCGAACACACTGAGCTTGCAGGCCCGCAGCAGAGCCTTGGCGTCGAGCTTCAGCTCGGGTGGGGAGATCAGGCCGTGACACGTGGTCAGGAAGCCGCCGAGCGGCTTGCCGATGCCGAAGCTGTGCCGTTCGTACGGGAAGAAGCCCGCGATGCCGCCCCCATCGGAGATGACCGCCACCCTCACGTAGTCGCGCAAGCGGTCCATCGCCACGGCGAACTCGACGGACAGGAACGGGTTGTCCAGACTGGGGTCGGCCTTCTGCAGCTCTCGCCATCGGGCGCGCTCGGAGCCCCCGAGCTCTCCCGGCCGAACTACCTGGATGTTCACCTTGCCCTGGCCCCCTGTTCGGTCTGCATGCTCTTCCCCCGGTACAAGACCCGAAGCACGTACATGAACCCGCCGAGCACGGCGACCGTCGCGACACCGGCTCGAGGCGACCACGCGTTGAACAGCAGCATGGCCTCGGCCAGGAGCACGTTCAGTACGAGACTCGCCGCAGCTCCTACGGATAGTGCGGCAAGGGGGTCACGATCACGCAACAGTCCCACTACGGCCGCCCCTGGAACGACCAGAAGGAACAAGGAGATGAGAAACGGGCGCAGCGGTGTCTCGATGTCGAACAGCGCGACTACCGCTCCCGCTATGCAGGCGAGCCCGACCAGCCAGGCCAGAGCTCTGCGGTGCTGCTTCACCATCTCCTGTTTTTCTCCTGCTCCTACTGGTTAAAGCTCGACTGATCGCAGTTCATGGGACCAATCCACGCCTGGACACGTCAATGCCGACGCTTGGCGACGCGCTGCGGTTTACCGGCAGGCAGAGATTTCTCATGTGACCTTCAGCACATGGTCAAGCATCCTCCGGACCCGACGCGGTCCCCAAGCACACCAGAATGCCCTATGTAACCTAGGATCTACGAGTCAGGGTCCGATTTATCCCGCTTTGTCTGCCCAATCTGTGGATCTACTGTACGTTGACGCCGTCTTTGCTCGCGCCCGCCGAAATGGTCGCCACGCCTTCGCTCGGCGACGCGGTCGGCTCGTCGGTGTCCTCGGGCTCGCCGGTGGGCGGCGGGGGCGTCTCGCTGGTGCCGGGCCAGCTCAGTGAGCAGGTCGCGGTGCCGCCGCTGGAGGTGAAGGAGACCCGGCCACTGCCGGGGCCGGCCGGGTCGGCCACCGTCACCCAGATCGTCGCACCGGCGCCCGCCTTGATCGACCCGCTCACCGGGCGCACCTCCAGCCCCTGTGAGGCGGTCGCGACCCACGAGACCGCGCCGTTGCGGGCCCTGAGCCCGATCCTGGCCGTGTCGCCGACGGTCTCCGGACATGAGACACCGAGCCGGGCCCCGGGCGCGGGCCTGCGGCGGGTGGGGGCCGGAACGGCGGCGGGCCGGCCGCTCGGGCGCGCGGCCGTGGGCCGTCCGCCGGGCGTGCTCCTGGCGGTGGGGGTACGGCTCGGCGTCGGCGCCGGCGTGAGCTCGTCCTCCTCGATCACGGGCTCGGGCGTGGGGCTCTCCTCGGGGGTGACCGTGGGGGAGGGCGCGGGCCGCAGCGCCGTGTCGTCGGAGGCGCCGCGGCCGTTGATCGCCACCATGGCACCCGTCGCGGCCAGCAGGCACGCCCCCGCCAGCAGCACCGGGGCCAGGCGGCGCGACCCGCGCCGGTGCGAGCGGTGGCGCTCGGGCGTCACGGGGAAGCCCGCCCGGTCGAAGCTGTCGCCGCGATCGGTGATCAGCGTGCGGGTCTGGTCCTGCTCGGGGCTGACGCACGTGTCGATCACCCGTCGGCGCAGCGAGATCGCCGGGTACGCCACCGGCACCATCTCCAGCAGCCGCCCGGCCGAGACCTGCCGGTGCCGCCTTTCCGTGCACACCTCGCACCCGCTGACGTGCGCGGACAGCCGCCGCCTCAGCAGCGGGGTGAGCGGCCCCTCCCAGGAGTCCAGCATCGCCGACAGGTCGGGGCAGTGCGCCCGGCCGGTCCTGGCCAGCACCACGGCCGCGGCGGCGACCTCCAGGTGTTCACGGGCCCTGCCCAGCCGGGCCGCCGTCTGCCGGGAGGTCAGCCCGAGCACCGCGCCGGCCTCGGACGCCGTCAGCCCGTGGCGCAGCGACAGCTCAAGGATCTCGCGCTCACCCCCGCTCAGCTCGCCCAGCGTCGCGTAGACCTGGTCGGCCAGCTCGGAGCCGCCGCTCTCAGGCATCGGCAGGCCCTCGGCGGGGGTGCCGGTGCGGTGGGCCAGGCGGGCGCGTACCTGGAACCTGGTGAGGGCGTACAGCCAGGCGCGCAGCCTGCCGGGCACCTTCAGCCGGTCCGCCCGGCCCTGGGCGGTGACCAGGGCGTCGTGGACGGCGTCGGCGGCGATGTCCGCCGACCCGGCGAGGGAGAAGGCGTAGTCGTGCAGCCGCTCGCCGTAGGAGTCGTAGAGCCGGGCGGGAGCATCGGCGTCGGCGCGCAGCAGAGCCTCGACCAGCACGTGATCGTCGGCACGGTCGATGGACGGCCATCCGGGCACGGACTTCCTCCCCGCGATTTCAGAGCTGCACTCAGCCCCACGCGGAGAGGACGCGGCCTCGATCGGCCAGGTTCGCCCACCATGCCGAACAGGCATGATGGGCCAAAGGGGCCAAAGGGGTCAGGCGGGTCAGGCGGGGATCACCCGTCGCAGTTCGGGGTGCACAGGCGGCGCTCCATGCCCTGCAGGAAGAAGTCGCGCACCTGGAGGATGTTCTCGGCGATGTACGCCTCGCCGCCCGTGGCCTTGGCCAGGGACTCCATCTGCTGCTTGCCCTTCTTGGCGTCCGGCCCGAACGCGATGAGCAGGATGCTGATGGGCCGCTTCGGGTTGTAGGTCTTCTTCAGGTACTGCAGGATCTCGGCGTTCTTGACGCCGCCGTCGGGATCGTCGTTGCCCGCGCCGTCCGTGAGGATCAGCAGGGTGTTGACCTTGTCCTCCTGGTACGTCTTCGTGAGCTGCCCGTACGCCGCCTTGACCGTGTCGTTCAGCCCGGTGTCGCCCGTGGACTTGGCCGTGATCTGGGCGAACGTCCTGGCCAGCGACTCCTTGCGGAGCAGGCCGTCGATCGACTCGCTGAGCGGCCCGACCGAGACGAGCTCCTTCCAGTCCTTGCCCTTTCCGTCCAGATGCGTGGAGAACGTCCACAGGCCCATCTCGGAACCGGCGGGGAAGAGCCCGAGCCCCTCCGTGGCGATCTTGTTGATCGCCTGCATCCGCGTCATGCCGGTGCCGGGCACGGGCAGCGCCATCGTGCCGGAGACGTCGAGCAGGGTGAGCAGGCGGGTGCCGAGGTTCAGCCTGGACCAGGTCTGCACCATCCGCGTCACGGTCGCGCTGTCGGGCGGGTCCAGGGCCACGGGGTTCTCGGCGGTGAAGCCCTTGTCCTCCGACAGGGCCGCGCCCGCCTTGCCGTCGGCGCTGCGGAAGCCGGCCTCGCGCAGGATCTTCTTGGCCGACTCCGTCGACAGGTCCTGCTTGAAGTCCGTCGCGGCCTTCAGCACCTGGGGGTCCCTGGCGAGGATGGTGACCGGGTAGTCGAGGCTGAGCGTGCCCTCCTTGGGATAGAGGGCGACCACCGGGGCCTCGGGCTTCTTGGTGTTGTGGGCGTAGATGGCCTGCTCGGAGGTGACGCCGACGGGCACCTTGCTGCCGGACTTCACGGTCAGGCTCGCGAGCAGCGCCGTCGAGTCGGAGGCGAGCTGGCCCGACAGCTCCTTCAGCGCGCCCACCAGGGCCTTGTCCTGGCCCGCCTCCTTGGCCGTGCCGGCGGCGGCCAGCAGCGCGGCCAGGCCGGCGGAGTTCTTCTGCGGGTCGAGGGCGAGGACGCGTACCTTCTTGCCGGGGCCGTCCACGTTGGCCACGTTCGCGGCCGAGATCATGGCGACCCAGCTCGGCTGCAGCGCGCCGGACAGCTTCGACGCCGCCGACTTGGCCGCCGCCAGCACCACGGGCGAGGCCGCGATCGAGCCGTCCACCTCCGGCAGCTTCGCGCCCGCCGGGGTCGCGCGCAGGCTCTCCATGAGGAGGCTGGAGTCGGCCACCCAGAAGTCGGCGCCGATCTTGCCCGCCGCCAGCGCGTTGGCCGTCCTGGCCGCCGCCTCCTTGGTCACCGTCACCTCGACGCACTTGGTGTCGATCGAGTGCATGGCCTTGTTGTAGTTGCCGGCGATCTTGTTGAGCGCGGGCTGGATGTCCGGGGTCGCGACGACGCGCAGGGCCAGCTTGCCGCCGGAGCAGTCGTGGTCGCGGTTGAAGATGACGAACGCGGCGACACCGAGAAGCACCGCCAGCGCGACGGCTCCGGCCAGCGGTACGAGCACCCTGCCGCGGCCGTTCCTGGCCCTCCTGCGGGGTGAGGGTTCGTTGGCTCTGTATCCGCCGTCGAGCTCGTCTGTGCGGTGTCGCCCCACGATGTCCTCTTAGGTGTGTTTGAGACCTTCCGGAGACCCTAGCGGGAGATACTCCGCAATACTCCGGGAACGATACTCGGTGCAGTCATTGTGGCAAAACAGCCCTTTTGGTGCGGCGATTACGTACTGTGGCGGTCAATGGCAGCATGCGTGACCATGCCAGGCCCGCTTTCCCTCTCGTACGGCGACCGCCGCCAGTGCCACGGCCACCGCCGGATCCACCCACCACCACCCCGCGGTGTTGAGCCACAGCCCGGCGAGCACGCCCCCCGCCATGGCCGCGCAGATCAGGTTCTGCGTCCCCTCGCCCGACGTGGCCGGCGAGGCCAGCCGAGCCCCCAGCCGCCGCTTGACCACGCCCAGCACCGGCATGCTGACCAGGCTGAACGACGTCACCACGATCCCCAGCACGCTCGGCACGGCCCGATGCCCGGCGTCCAGGTCGTGCGCGACATGCACGACGAGGTAGGGCGCGAGCAGCCAGAAGCTCACGGCCACCGCCCGCCCGGCGGTGTGCTCGGCGCTCGGCGACAGCGTGCGGGCCCCGGTGAAGCGCCACACCACGATCAGGCTGGCCGCCGCCTCCACCAGTGCGGACAACCCCCAGCCGATCAGCGCCACCGAGTGCGCGGCCAGGCCGGCCGCCAGCCCGAGCGTGCTCTCCACACCCAGCCAGACCAGCGTGACCACGGAGAGCGTGCGCGCGGCGCGCGCGTCGCGCAGCCATTCGGCTGACGCGGCCGGACGCTCATGAATCCGCTGATCAGGCACCATGAACCCCCGAACTCCCGGCTATCCGGCCGTCGACAGCGATACGTACGGTACCCACTACCGGGCGTGACCCCGAATCGCGTCGGCAAAGGATGGTCAAGCTTCGGCCGCATAATGAGCGTCGATCATCTGATCCTCAAGGGGGCAAGGGTCATGCCGTTCACGCCCGGCCACGTCGCCGCGGTGATACCGCTCATCTCCTCACCGCGGCTGCGCCGGTTCGCCGACCCATGGGCGCTGGCGCTGGGGGCGATGGTGCCGGACCTGCCGATCTTCCTGCCGTTCCTGCCCGACTACGCCGACTGGCACTCCTGGCTCGGCGTGGTCACGATCGACCCGCTGGCGGTCCTGGTCCTGCTGCCCCTGTTCCACCTCGTCCTGCGTGACCCGCTGATCGCGCTGCTGCCGCCGGCCCTCGCGGGCCGCGCCGCGCTCCTGACCCCCGAACGGCTCCGGCTCCTCCCCATGGCGACCGGGGCCGTGATCGGCGCCGCCACCCACATCCTGTGGGACTCCTTCACCCACTCGACGGGGCCGGTGGAGTGGGGCGCCTGGCTGGCCGTGCCCGTCTTCGGGGTGATCAGGCTGTTCCGTCTCCTCCAATACGTCTCGTCCGCGATCGGGCTGGTCGTGGTCGTGTGGTGGGGGTGGCGTGGTTTGTCCGGGATGGCGGCGGCGCCCGTACCGGAGCGGTTGCGGAGCTCGCCGCGCCTGCGCTGGAGCGTTCTGGCGGCCGGGGCGGCCGGCGTCGTGGCGGGCGCCCTCCTCTGGCCCCTCGTGGACGAGCCCAGCCCGGCGCTCGGCCTGCCCAGCGTGATCACCAAGACGGGCGCGGGCACGGTCATCGGCCTGTGCCTGGTCCTCGTCTCCTACGCGGTGGTCTGGCAGGTGAGGCGGCGCATGGCAGTATCGGAAGGTGCTTGAGTACGTAACCGGCGCCGACGACCCGCGCCTGACCGACTACACCCGGCTGCGGGACGTGGAGCTGCGCAAGAGCCTCGAAGCCGAGCGCGGCCTCTTCCTGGCCGAGGGGGAGAAGGTGATCAGGCGGGCCATCGGCGCGGGCTACCCGATCCGGTCGGTCCTGACCACCGGCCGGTGGCTGGCCTCGCTCAAGGACGTCCTCGGCGACGCGACCGTCTACGTCGCGAGCGAGGAGACCATGACCGGCGTCGCCGGCTTCCAGGTCCACCGCGGCGCCCTCGCCTCCATGGAACGCCTGCCACTGCCCACCGTGGACACCCTGCTCAAGGGCGGCGGCCGGCGAATGCTGGTGCTGGAGGACCTCGTCGACCACGCCAACATCGGCGCGATCTTCAGATCGGCGGCCGCGCTCGGCGTGGACGGCATCCTGCTCTCACCCCGCTGCGCCGACCCGCTCTACCGCCGCGCCGTCAAGGTCTCCATGGGCGCGGTGTTCTCCATCCCGTACGCGCGCATGGACGACTGGTTCGCCGGCCTCGGCCGGCTCCGCGAGGCGGGCTACCAGACCCTGGCCCTGACCCCCGACCAGTCCGCCACCCCCATGGACGTGGTGAAGCTGGGCGAGCGGGTCGCGCTGCTGCTCGGTGCCGAGGGCGACGGGCTGTCGTCCCACTGGCTGCGGGAGGCCGACGAGGCGGTGTGCATCCGGATGAGCGCGACTGCGATGGCCGCGGGCGTGGACTCCTTGAACGTCGTGGCCGCGGCGGCCATCGCCTGCCATGGATTGATGCGGGGAACCGGATGACCCGTCGTGGCATGACCCGTCGTCCCCCGCCGCGTCACACGAGCCGCTCGCTGTCCGGCATGGTCCTCCTGTCGTCGACCGGCATGCCGGACTCCACCCAGGCCAGCAACGTGGCGCCGGGGCAGTCGGTGTCGCCGACGTGGCTGTGGCCGCGCATGGCGAGCAGGTGGCCGGCTTGGGCGCACGCCTCGTCGTACAGGGCGCGGATCGACTGCTTCGCCCTTTCGGTCGGGTTGTTCCTGCCGATGTAGGCGCAGCCGATGCCGGTGATGTTGTGGTCGCTGGCGTGGGCTCCGCGTATGAGCCAGCCACGGCCCTCGTACGCGGTGCCGTCGTCCCGCACGAGGAAGTTGTAGCCGATGTCGTTCCACCCCCGCTCGTCCATGTGGTAGTCCTGTACGGCCCGCGGCGTCTGCGTTGTCGGCCCGTCGGTGTAGTGCACGATGAACTCTGTGCGCGCCGGCCACGCGACATACTCGACCTCGCCCGGATTCCGCGGCGGGCGAGCGCCCCAGCCGCTGCGGTTCACGATCGTCAGCCCCATGCTTTCCTCCCCGTTCCATGTTCGTGTTCTCGCAGGTTAGGAAGCAGGCGGGCTGGGAGATCGGATGGCGGCGCGGGAGATGCCGAGTCCATCGGCGGCATTTCATCATGACTTGGGCGTCAACGCTGCGGGCGTTTAGGAGCGTGCCATGGGGCACGGGCAAAGACCACGTCGTCGTAAGGAGATGTGATGCAGCCCGTAGAGAAGGCCACAGCGCTGGGAATGAGCCTGGTCAGCGGTGCGCTGGCGGCCGCGATGTTCAAGCAGGTGTGGAAGCTGGCCTCCGGCCAGGACGACGCCCCGGATGCCGACGACCTCGAACGCGGCTGGACGGAGGTGCTCGTCGCCGCCGCGATCCAAGGCGCGATCTTCGGTCTCACCAAGGCCGCGGTCCAGCGGGCGGGCGCCCAATCCTTCCACCGCAGGCGCTAGCAGCGCCCCTCCGACGGGCCGGGAACGGTCTCGATCCGGTACGGGCGATCACTGCGGGTCGTCGGCCAGCCAGTCGGGATAGCTGTCGACGTCATGGATGATCGGCTCGCTGGTGATCGGCGCGTCCGCGCCGACCTCCCTGATGTGCCGCTCCAGAGTGCCCACCTTCGGCGGCGTCGTGATCAGGGTGAGCTGCCAGGCGACGCCGTTTCCGGCGATGGCCGGATGCGGAACTTCGGCGATGTCGATGGAGGTCGCGAGACCGGCGCGGAGGATTCCGTGGGCGAGCTCGGCAGCCCTCTCGTGACCCTCGATCGTCGTGCGGACCTCGATGAATTCCGCCATGAGGTTGTCCTTAGGGGAGAGGTGTGATTCTCACCCTACGTTTGGAACCGACCGGGGGAACGGGATTCCGGCCGGAACTCGCACATACTTGGCATCAAAGGACGCACGGTCAAGAGGGCGGCGGGGCGGTGGAGGAGCGGATGATCAGCTCGTGCGGGAACACCAGGCGCTCCGGCTTCGCGGCGTCCCCCAGCAACAGCAGCCGCCCGGCCTCCTCACCGACCTCCTGACTGGCCTGCCGGATCGTGGTGAGCCCCGCCTTCTCGGCGGCGCTGTCGGAGAACCCCACCACCGACAGGTCCGCCGGCACCCGCAGCCCCAGCTCCGCGGCGGCGTCGAGCACGCCGAGCGCCAGCACGTCGGTGTTGGTCAGGATCGCGGTCGGCCGCGGCTCCCGCTCCAGCAGCGCGCGCCCGGCCCGGTGGCCCGCCTCGCGCGAGTTGCGCGCCAGCTCGTAGAACGGCACCCCCGGCCAGTCGATCCCGGCCTGCTCGCAGGCCTGTTGGTAGCCGGAGCGCCGCCTGCGCATGGCCTCGAACGCCGAGCCCTCCTGCCGCGCCTGGTCGGCCCAGCCGGTGTGCCCGTCGTAGTTCAGCCCGACCATGGCCACCCCCAGCCGCCGGTGCCCGAGCTCGATCACGTGCCGCGCCGCCGCGGCCCCCGCGGCGGGCTCGTCGATCCCGAGGAACGGATGACCCGGCACGTACGGCTCGTCCACCACGACGACGGGCAGCCGCCTGGCGAACACCTCCGTCAGCGTCGGATGCCCATCGGGCAGTGACATCACGCAGAACGCGTCCACCACGGCGTCCTTGACCGTCTCCCTGCGCCGGGCGCCGTGCGGCAGGATGAGCAGGCCCACCCCGGCGTCCTCGGCGGCGGTGGCCAGTCCCTGGAAGAACCCGATCGCGTACGGGTCCGCGAACGCGTACGCCAGCGTCTCGGTGAAGATCAGCCCGAGCGCCCCCGCCCGCCCGAGCCGCAGCGAGCGCGCGGTGGGGTTGGGGCCCGCGTAGCCGAGTTCGTCGGCCACCTCGAGGATCCGCCGCCGCAGGCCGTCGCTGAGCTGATCGGGCCGGGAGAAGGCGTAGGAGACGGTGGCCCGGGACACGCCGAGCCGGTCGGCGATGGTCTGGAGCGTCACCTTGGCCACCGTCCAACCGTATCGGAGACCTTGCCGAGGCATTCTTAATCAATTAAGGTCTTAATTGATTAAGGAGGAGTCATGGACGCCATGCAAGTACTCGCCCACCAGACGGCGATGGGCTATCGGGAGTCGCTGGGCGAAGCGCTGCCCGGCGCGCCGCGCCAGGCCCACCGCCCCGCGGCGAGGGTCCGCCTGCGGCTCGCGCACTCGCTCAGATGGACCGCCGACCGCCTCGACCCGGCATGCCGGGCGGCCTGATGTTGCACAATGTGAGTGATCGACAACTCATCGCAACATAGGCCGGAGGCTCAATGAACGTGGCCTGGATCGTCGCAGTCGTCGCCGGTGCCGGCTCCTTGGCAGCCGCACCGGCCCAGGCCACCAGCCCCATCCGTACCCCGCCTCGGCCGAGCCCGGCCTCGTTCCAGGTGCCCGGCCGGCCCTTCGCGCAGCCGAGCCCGGCCGCGCCCCAGGCCACCGCACTGGCCTGCGCCGTCTCCACCCCGTCAGGCCGACCGCTGGTCTTCTCGCCCCGGGTCGGCCTGACCCCACGCCGCGTCACCGCCCGCGGCCACCTCGAACTCACCGGCTGCACGTCGCCCGACGGCTCGGCCACGTTCCTGCGCTCCGGGTGGGCCAGCGTGCGGGCCGACGCGCAGGCGTCCTGCGCCAGCGCCCGCCAGGTGCGCGGCCGGGCCGTGATCACCTGGTTCGGCGTGACCGGCCGTCCGCTGGGCACCTCGACGTTGCGCATCAGGGCCGATCGTCTCGTCGCCCAGCAACCGGCCGACACCCTGCTCACCGGCGACGTCTCGGCGGGCCGGCTCTTGGGCAAGCACGTACGCGGCGGCATCACGCCTCCGGCGGCCATCCTCGGCTGCGCCACCCAGGGCATGGCCGCCCTGCCGGGCCACGGCCGCATCACCTTCGGCTGACCCCGGGCCAGGCGGCGGCGATCAGTTGAGGGTGGCCCGCCGCCGCACGGCCGCGGACCCGAAGGCGGCCTGCTCGCCGGCATAGTCCAGCAGTCGCTCGGCCGTGGTGAAGCGCCGCTCGTTCTGGTCGCCCAGCAGCACCCCCACCACCCGCACCCCGTTACGGTCGCCCGCGAACAGCAGGCAGTGCCCCGCCGCGTTCGTGTACCCGGTCTTCACACCGAGCACCCCGTCCGCCCGCCCGAGCAGCTTGTTGGTGTTGCGCCACGTGTGCGCCCGGTGCACCGCCGTCTTGCCCACCTTGTGCACCTTGCTCCCCACCACGGCCGTGAACACGTCGTTCGCCAGCGCCCGCTGTGCCAGCACCGCCTGGTCCGCGGCGGTCGAGTAGCCACCGTTGGCCGGGGTGGGCATGCCGTCCGCATTGGTGTAGCGGGTGTCGGTCAGGCTCATGGCGCGGGCGTAGCGGTTCATCTTGGCGATGAAGGCCGTCTTCCCGGGGCCGTAGTGCCGGGCCAGGGCGTGGGCCGCGTCCGCGCCCGAGGGCAGCATGAGGGCGTACAGCAGGTCCCTGGTCGTGAAGCGCTCGCCCTTCTTCAGCCCGGCCGTGGCGGCGCCGCCGGCGGCGGCGTACTTCACGTCCGCCGCGGTGATGGTGACCGTGTCGGTCAGCCGGGCCTCGCGGAGCACCACGTACGCCGTCATGATCTTGACCAGGCTGGCGACCGGCACCCGCTTCGTCTCTCGCTTGCCGAAGTGGACCGTTCCTGCCGAGTCGACGACGTACGCCTCCTTGGCGCCCACGGCAGGGGCGTCCGCGGCCATGGCCGGGGACGAGAACCCCACAACCACCGCGACTACGGCAGAGCTAATGAAACCCCCAATACGCATGCTGAACATGGTGACAGGAGAACGCGGGTTCGTTTGCGTAACTCGGCCATGAGTCATCATCAGATAGGGGTAAATCATTGATAGATCCGATATGGCGGGGGGCGGCAGCCATGACAGGCAGGTTCGTCATCAGCGAGGACGGCCGAGGCGGCTACCGTTTCGCGCTCGTCGCGAACAACGGTCAGACGCTGGCGGTCGGCGAGGGTTTCGCGAGCAAGGTGGCCTGTGTGAACGGCATCGAGACCGTCCGCAGGAACGCTCCCGAGGCCCCCATCGACGACCAGTGCGTGCGGGAGGGCTAGGAGATCAGTTGCTTCTCGGCGCCGCGCCGCCGCCTGCGCCGGACCACGATCCAGGCCACGAGCGCGACGGCGAGCACGGCCACGACCGTCGCCGTGACGGGCGACGCGGAGGCCAGTTCGAGCCAGCCCCACACGATCGCCGTCAGGCCGAACCACCACATCGGCGCCCAGGTCAGGCAGCCGAGGGCGCTGGCGACGACGTACCAGGGGTAGGAGACGCGCAGCGCGCCCGCCACCCACGGCAGCGTGTGCCGCAGCATGGGCACCCAGAAGCACCCGTAGACGGCCAGCGCGCCCCACTTCTCGACGACATGCTCGATCTTGGCGATCCGTTCGCGGCCCACCTTGACGCCGATGCGCGAGTCGTAGAGCCGCTCGCCGAGCTTGCGGCCGACCCAGTAGTAGACCTGGAACGCGCCGAACAGGGCGAGGATCAGGATGGCGCCCACCAGCCAGTAGGGCAGCCCCAGCCAGAACGGCTCCGTGGGAGCGGGTACGATGATCATCGCATGCCGCATGTGCTGCCCCCCACCCCTCCTGCCACCTAAGGTCAGCCTTACCTTAGTTCAAGCTGCAAGTGATCGCCACACCGGCTTGCAAGCCTTGCCGCGCAAGGTGCAACCCGCCGACAACCAGGACTCAACCACCCGGTCTCACTCTATGGGTGAGCAAGAAGGGGTGTTGACGATGTCGACGAGAAGCACAGCCGTCCTGGCCAGTGGCACCGCGAACGCGGCCAAACTCTTTGTGGCGGCCCTCGCGTTCACCAGCGCGTACGTCGGCTTCTCCGCCTACAGTAACGCCAGCTCGGCGGCCCAGGCGGACAGCCCCATCACCCTGTCGGCCCGCGAGCTGCCCATCACCGCCCCGGCCCAGGCGCCGGCCGCCCCGGCCAGGGCCGGCGAGGTCACCGTGACGCTCCTGGCCGACGGCGACGCCGGCTGCCTCAGGTCGTACGTGGCTCGCACCGTGGTGGCCAACCCCGACCCCGACGACACCGTGGCCTACGCCTGGACGCTCGCCCGCTGGAGCCCCGGCACCAAGACCTGGCGCACCTACCTGGCCGACTTCGACGGCTTCGCCGGATCCGAGCAGGCCGTCGAGTGGCGCCCCCAGATCTCCGGCAACCCGGGCTGGTATCGCGTCGAGCTGTCGATCGAGGGCGCCAAGACGGTCAAGAGCGACCGTTTCCAGGTGAGCTGCTGACCGACTGCTGCGCCGCCTCGACCCAGCGCGGCACGCCCACCCGCTCGGCCACCTCCAGCGCCTTCTTGTAGTGCTCGCGGGCGGCGTCGGGCTGCCCCAGCCGGATGGCCAGGTCGCCGAGCGTCAGCGCCACCGGCCACAGCGCCACCACGCCGGTGCCCGCGCCCGCCACCCGGTCGGCGAACGGTTTGAGCTTGTCGTAGCAGTCGACCATGCGCTCCCGGTCGTCGAGCAGCATGCCGGCCAGGGCCCGCCAGGTCATCGCCAGTTCGTACAGGAAGTCGGGGCGCACCGGGGGACGGGTGGCGGCCACGGCCTTGGCGTCCTGCAGGTGCCCGGCCGAGGCCAGGGCCAGCGCGTAGGCGTCGAGTGTCCACTTCGCGCCGCGCATGTGCTTCTCGGCCAGCGGGCCCACCATGTCGGCCGCCCGGCCGGCCACCAGGTGCAGGCAGAACGCGGTGATCAACGGCAGGTCCTGGCGGCCCTCCAGCATGCCGGCCCGCGCGGTCATCCTGGCCGCGTCGCGGTAGGCCCGCTCGGCGCCCTCGTAGTCGCCGGAGATCATCAGCCGCTGGCCGGAGTACCAGACCACGACCGCGGCGGGGGCCGACAGGTCGTACTGCTTGGCCAGTTGGTCGGCGGCGGCGGCGTGCTCGTCGGCGACGGCGAACTCGCCCCGCGCCGCCGCGCACTCCAGCAGCACCAGGTGGGCCAGCGCCTGCGTGGCCATCTGCCCGGAGAGCTGGGCCACCTCCAGCAGCTCCCTGCCGATGCTCTCGCGCGAGTCGACGGCGGGGATGTCGTAGGACTGCCGCAGCCGCCCGCTCAGCGCCGCCGCGAGCAGGGTCGGATCGCCGCTCTGCCGGGCCAGCTCCAGCGCCTCCAGCGACGCCTGCCGGCCGCGCTCGGGCGAGGAGGAGCCCTCCAGCTCCAGGGCCAGCGTGGTCAGCAGGCTCGCTCGTAGTTGCTGCTCGCCCGCCGGGAGCTCGATGAGCGCCCGCTCGGTGACGTCGACGATCTCCCACGCCGTGCGGGTGAAGTCGCGCGCCATGCCCTTGTGCGGCACGGCCAGCGACGCCGCCACCTTCGCGGTGATCTCGAGGTCGCCCAGCGGCAGCGCGGCGTCCATGGCCTGGCGCCGCAGCGTCCGGGCCGCCGTCATGTCGCCGCACAGCGCCAGCGCCCTGATCTGGCGCAGCATGAGCCGCAGCCGCTCCTTGGCCCGCTCGGGCCGCTGCTCGCCGCTCTGCGAGCGGTCGAACGCGGCGATGGCCTGCTCCCACAGCGAGGCCGCCTCGCGGTGGGCGAAGCGCCGCTCGGCCTGCTCGGCCGCCAGCCCCGCGTAGTGGACCGCCTTCTCCGCCGCGTCGGCCAGGTAGTAGTGATGGGCCAGCGCCGCCACGTCGGACGGCGTGCGCTGCTCGATGACCGCCGCCACGGCCGCGTGCAGCCTGGTGCGGCGGAGTCTGGAGGCGTCGGAGTAGATCGTGTCGCGCACCAGGTCGTGGTCGAAGCGGAGCATCCCGGGCCCCGGCTCGGTCACCAGTCCGGCCAGCAGCGCCGCCTCGACGGCCTCGATCACCGACTCCTCGTCGACCGCCACGGCGACCAGCACGTCGAGATCGACGTCGCGCCCGATCACCGCGGCCTGCAGCAGGATCTGCTGCGCGCCCGCGGGCAGGCGGGAGATGCGCCGCCGCAGCACGTCGCGCACGCCCGAGGGCACCTGCGAGAGCACCTCGGTGGCGCTGGCCCGGTCGGCGGCGCCCTCGGAGTCGAGCAGGCGCACGGTCTCGCGGACGAAGAACGGGTTGCCGCCGGTGCGCTCGACGATCGACTCGACCGCGTCGTCGTCGATCTCGCGTACGCAGGTCGCCTTGACCAGCTCGGCCACGGCCTTCGGATCGAGCCCCGACAGGCCCACGCGGACCGGGCTCAGCCTGGCCAGCGCCGCCAGCACGTCGGACTGGCGGTCGTCGAGCTCGCTCTCCCTGCACGTCACCACGAGCAGCACCCGGCTGGTGGCCAGCAGGCTCGGCAGTGCGCGCAGCAGGGCGAGGGTCTGGTCGTCGGCCCAGTGCAGGTCTTCGAGTGTCAGCAGCACCGGCGAGCGTCGCGCGACGCCGGCGAGGTAGCCGCCGGCCGCGCGGTGCAGCCGGAAACCGCCGGAGGCCTCGTCCTCGTCGGGGTCGGGAGCCGCGTCGTCGATCAGCGGCGCCAGGAGCTGGGCGTATTCGCCCGCGCCGGTCACGCCGATGAGCGTGCGCAGGATCTCCACCCACGCCCAGCCGGGCGGGGTGGCGCTGGAGTCGGGGCAGGCGCCGGAGGCGGTGATCCAGCCGTCGGCGCCGAGCCTGCCCTCGAGCTGGCGCAGCAGCGTGGTCTTGCCCGCGCCGGCCACCCCGGTCACGATCGCGACCTGGAACCTGCCGGTGCGCGAGGCCGCCGTGGTGAGCCTGGCCAGCTCGGCGTCGCGGCCGACGAACGGCTCGGGCTCCAGCGGCGGCGGCTCGACGGGCGCGGCGGGACGGGGCGGCCAGGTGTCGGTGACGGGCGCGGCCGGCCGCGCGGGGCGGGCGGGGGTGGCCAGCTCCAGCTCGGGCGACTGGGCCAGGATGTCGGACTCGAGCTTGCGCAGCGCGGGCCCCGGGTCGATGCCCAGCTCGTCGGCCAGGATGTTCCTGGCCCGGCGCAGCGCGGCCAGCGCGTCGCCCTGCCGGCCGCAGCGGTAGAGGCCGAGCGCCAGCAGCCGCCAGCCCTCCTCGCGCAGCGGATGCTCGGTGGTGAGCGCCTCGAGGTCGGGCACGGTCTCGGCGTGCAGCCCGAGGCGCAGGCCGGTGTCGGAGTGCCGCTCGCGCGCCACCAGGCGCAGCTCGGTCAGCCGGTTGACCTCGGCCTCCGCCCACGCCTGGTCGGCGAAGTCGGAGTAGGGGGTGCCGCGCCACAGCCCGAGCGCCTTCTCCAGCCGGCCGCGGGCGGACTGCGGGTCGCCCTCCTCGAGGTGCTCGCCGGCCGCGCGGACGAGTTGCTCGAACCTGAGCGCGTCGACCTGCTCGGAGGCCACGCGCAGCGCGTAGCCGGACGCGACCGTCACCAGCAGCCGGTTGGGCCCGCCGCGCGGGCGGCCGGGCTCGAGCACCCTGCGCAGGCGCGAGATGTAGACCTGCAGGCCGGACTGGGCACCCTTCGCCGCATCGTCGTCCCACAGATCGTAGAGAAGCGTGTCAACGGGCACGACCTGGCCTCTGGCCACGAGAAGCCGGGCGAGGACGGCCCGCTGCCGCAACCCGCCGAGGTCGAGTTCGTCGTTTTCGTACGCCTCGACTGGCCCCAGAACTCGGAACGCCACCATGTCAGCCGCCACGCTATGCGGGCCTACGAATCACGCACAAGGTCTTTGATGGAGTTGGGATTGTCACTAGGTGGCCTTCGAGATCGCGGACGGGGGTTCCGCGCCGGCGTTCCGGCCGTTGCGCCTGCGCAGGAGTGCCCATGCGCCCAGTGCCAGGCCGCCGAACGGGATCTCGATAGTGTAAGTCCAGAAGCCGAAAAGCAGTGCGGTCGCGGTCGCCGGAGCGGGCGGCACGCCGAACGCGGAGGTCAGCAGGAACACCACGCCGCTCTCCATGATCCCGGCCCCGCTGGGCGTGATGACGGCGCTGGTGAGCACGCGCGACAGGGCGAAGACGGCGATCGACTCGGCCAGGCCGGGCCACGCGCCGGTGGCCTGCATGCAGACGGCCATGATCGCCCACTGGAAACCGAGGAAGAAGATCATGCCGAGCGACAGCCCCGGCCATCGCGTCCTGACGACCCCCGCGGTGTCGGCCCGCAGCCGATGGAACGACTCGGAGGCGTGGACCTTCAGCCGCAGCAGGCGGGCGAGCCTGTCGAGCGCCCGGCCGAGCAGGTCGGCGGCGCGCTGCCAGTAGAGCGCGGCGGCCACGATCGCGCACAGCACCAGGATGGAGATCGCGCCCGTCCACCCCGCGTTGGCGACGGTCGTGTTGGGCGCCTTGCCCGCCAGCAGCAGCCCGATGATGCCGATGGCCGGCAGGATGAACCTGAACAAGGTGTTCCAGATGCCGCTGACCAGCGTCATCACCACGATCGCCCGGTTGGCGAAGCCCCAGCCCCTGGTCATCGCGAACGACAGCGCCACCCCCACGGCCCCGCCGAACGGCAGCAGGTTGCTCACCGCGCTGCCCGCGGCGTTGAGCGTCAGGCCCTGCAGGTTGTTGAGGCCGGGCAGGGAGTTGGTCAGCACGAACGTGTAGGCCAGCAGGCTCAGCAGCCACACCGAGGTCATCAGCGCGATCTCGCCCGCGTCGAGCGAGGCGAACACGGCGCCGATCTCCGCCCACGAGACGTCCTTGCCGGTCAGCGTGCGCACGATCTGCGGCAGGTAGACCATGAGCAGCACGGCCAGGCCGAGCGACAGCGCGGAGAGGGTGATCTGGAGCCACTTGTTCTTCATCGGGGTCCAGTCTGCCGGGTGGCCGGCGCGGCCACGTCAACCCTGAGTACTACGTGGGCCACCGGTCGAAGGGATGAGTGAGGCGGGCGCCCGGGGGAAGGTCGCGGCGAACATACCACTCGGTGCCGAAGACGAAGCGGTAGATCGCGCGCGGGACCTTGAGCATGACGGCGAGCGTGCGGTCGCTGTCGCCGCCGCTGGCCTGGGAGGCGTGCGCGGCCATGGAGGCCCGCTTCTGTTTCGTATATTTCCGGACATTGACGCGGTGGGTGATCGTCTCACTCGCCGAGTACGCGCTCTCGAACGTCCGTACGTCGAACTCCGGCGGGAACTTGTAGAACCGGCCCGCCAGCCGCAGCAGCCTGACCAGTGGATCGCGGTTGACCGTCGCCTCCAGGACGATCTCCGTGCCCGCGATCTTCGCCGCGCGCTTGCCCACCCGGTGCACCTGCACGTGGTCGGGATGCCCGTAGCCGCCCGCCGGGTCGTAGATCGCCAGCAGGTCGGCCTTCTCCTCCTGGAGGATCGCGGCCAGCGCCTTGGCGGCCTCTTCGGTGTCGGCGTCGATGAAGGCGTTGTCGGGCCGCTCCTCGGCGCTCCCGCCCTTGGGGCTCAGCCCGGAGTCGCCGTAGCCGAGACACTCCACGCGGGCGCAGCCGAGCAGGGCGGCCGACTCGTAGAGCTCCTTGAGCCGGGTCTCGCCCAGTTCGTCGCCCGGCTCCATCTCGGCCAGGCCGCGCTCGCCGGCGGTGGCCACCACGAGCACCACGCGGTGTCCTTCGGCGGCGAGCAGCGCCATGGTGCCGGCCGTCAGCAGGGCCTCGTCGTCGGGGTGGGCATGGAAGAACACAGCGGTACGTGGAGGCACACGCCCAGATTAGTCTGGGAGGGGTGCGGATCTTTCACGTGAGCGACTGTTACCTGCCGCGACTCGGGGGGATCGAGGTCCAGGTGGCCGATCTCGTGCGCATGCAGCGTCAGGCCGGACACGAGGTGTCGGTGGCCACGGCGACCAGGGGCGAGGCGCTGCCCGGCGTGCACCGGATCGTCGCGAGGATGCCGTTCGACCTTCCCGTGCACCCGTTCGGAGTGGGGCATCTCACGCGCCGGATCACCTCGGTCCGCCCCGACGTGGTGCACGTGCACACGGGGGCGGTCTCGCCGTTCGCCTGGATGGGCGTGCGCGCGGCGTTCAGGGCCGGGGTGCCGTGCGTGGTCACCGTGCACAGCATGTGGGATCCGGTCACCCGCGGGATCTACCGGCTGCTGCGGCTGGCGTTCGGCTGGCAGCGGTGGCGGCTGGTGGCCACCACGGTCAGCAACGCCGCCGCGGTCCCCATCCGCGCCGTGGCCGGGCCCGAGGTGCCGGTGCGCGTGGTCTCCAACGGCCTCGACCTGTCCGGCTGGGCGCCTCCGCCCGGCGCGCCCGCCCGGCACGAGGAGGTGCACATCGTGGCGGTGGGCCGGCTGGCGCCGCGCAAGCAGCCCGTACGCCTGCTGAAACTGCTGCAGGCGGCACGGGCGCGCGTGCCCGCCCGGATCCCCATGCGGGCCACGATCGTCGGGGACGGTCCGGCTCGGGGGCAGATGGAGCGCTTCCTGGCCCGGCACGGCATGTCCGGCTGGGTCTCGCTGCCGGGCCGCCACACCCGCGAGGAGATCGCGAAGGTGCTGGAGTCGGCCGACGTGTTCGTGGCGCCCGCGCCCCGCGAGTCGTTCGGCATCGCCGCGCTCGAGGCGCGGGCGGCGGGGCTGCCCGTCGTGGCCAGGGCGCAGAGCGGCGTCGCCGACTTCGTCGTCAACGGCACGGAGGGGCTGCTCGGGCGCACGCTGGACGATTTGGCGCGGGCGGTGGCGCGACTGTGCGAGGACACAGACCTGCGCGAGACGATCGCCACCCACAACAGGAGCACGCCTCCGGCCGCGGGCTCGTGGCCCGTCGTGCTGGAGGGGTTCGAGCGGGCGTACGAGGAGGCCAGGCGCTAGTGTTCGTCCACGGGCTCACGCTGATCTCGGCCGACGCCCACCGGCTGGAGGAGAGATGAGCGGAGCCCAGTACACATTGGCCGGGCGGCTGTCGGTCGCGCTGCCGCCAGCCGAGGCGTTCGAGCTGTTCACGCCGCGTGGAGAGGAGCGGTGGGTCGACGGATGGAGCCCCCGCTTCCCCCTGGACACCGGCGACGACTCCGCCCCCGGCACCGTGTTCGAGACCGGCACGACCACGTGGGTGGTGGTCGGCCGCGAGGCGGGCCACTGGGTCTCCTACGCCAGGGTCACGCCCGGCTCGCGGGCCGGGACGGTCACCGTCGAGGTGAGCGGCGACGGGCACGGCGGCAGCGAGGTGGGGGTCACGTACGAGCTGACCGCCCTGTCGCCGGAAGGGGAGGAGGAGCTGCGTGAGTTCGCCGCCGGTTACGCGGACTTCCTCGGCTCATGGGAGGCGGCCATCGCGCGTCAGCCGCGGCGCAGCACCACATAGCCGTCGCGCTCGAACTCCTTCGTGTAGCCCTGCCCCTGCAGCTCGTTGACCTCGGCGCGCTGGTCGTCGAGGGAGCCGAACGGGAACTCCCAGCGCGAGACGTCGGCCACCACCCACGGCGAGCCCTTCGGGTCGCCGCTCCACAGCAGCACGGTGGCCTTCGAGGTGAGCGCGGGCCCCACTGAGTTGACGGCCTCGACGACGACCCCGGCGGGGACCCGTGCGACGGCCTCGGCCGCGGCGGCCGCCTTCGGCTCCTGGTAGAAGGACGGATGGTAGAGCTGGTCGAACGCGAACCTGGGCACCAGCGTGAGCGCCACGACGCAGGCCCCCGCGGCCCAGGCCAGCTTGAGCGAGGCGTCGTCGGAGCGCTTGACGTGGCGCAGCAGCCGGGCCAGCCCGTCCACGCCCGCGCAGAAGAGGATCACCACGGTGAACGCGCTGTACTGGAAGTCGGCCTGCCACCACTGGGCGCGGTCGGACAGCATGCGCTCCAGCACGTGCGGCAGCGCCACCAGCGACAGCGGCGAGAGCAGGCACAGGAGCAGCGTCGGCCACGCCAGCAGGAACAGCGTGTCGACCTTGGCCTCCTCGCTGAACGGCAGCAGCACGGCGGCGATCGGGTCGCGCAGCAGCGCCAGGATCGCGCCCGGCAGGTCGGGGCCGAGGTGGTTGTAGGCCCAGAAGTCCTTGGAGTCGCCCCCGAACGAGGTGATCAGCAGGCCGCGGACGATCAGCACGGCCCCGGCCCCGACCGCCATGGCGATCAGGCCGCGCAGGCGGTCGCCCATGACGATCAGGCACAGCCCGGCCCCGATCACCATCAGCCCCATGTCCTCCTTGACCAGGAGGAGCGCGAGCATCGCCAGGAACGCGGGTGGCACGTGCCCCGCGTGGTAGCGCTCGATCATGATCGCGGTGAGCAGCGGGACGAACATGACCTCGTGCGCGTCGAACGCGGCCGCCTGCGCGATCGGCCACGACAGCGCGTACGCGACGGAGACGAGGTAGGCGGGCGCGACGCCCAGCACGCGCCGGGTGAAGCGCCACAGGAACGGGATCGCGGCGGCGAACAGCAGCGCCTGCGCGACGATCAGCGTCTCGGGCCCGTCGTGAATCCAGTAGAACGGCGCCAGCAGCGCGTAGACGGGCGAGAAATGATCGGCGAGCTGCACGTATTCCATGCCCCGCCCGTGGGACATGCCGAGCACCGGGATGTACGGGGGCCGGAGGTTGGCGTAGTTGCGCACGGCCTGGTCGACGATCACCAGGTCGAAGGTGGTGGCCCGGAAGCCGGCCAGCTTGACCAGGCCCAGTACGGCGTAGGCCACCGCGGCGGCGAGCGCGACGGCGCCCACCCGCACGCGGTGGCCGGAAAACCTCCAGGGGGAGGGAGCGGCGCTCGCCCCCGTTCGCGCCACAGCAGTCTCACCCGTCACGAGCAGCAAGACTAGAACGAATCCTCCCCAACCTGACGCGGCCGCCGCCCCAGCCTGCCCCCCGCAGGTGGTGCGGCGACCGCGGGCCTGTCAGGAGCAGGCGGAGGTGATCTTGGTCTGGAAGCCCGTGATCTTGCCCGTGAACTCGGTGGCCTTGCTGAGGTCGCCACCCTCCAGGCTGGTGAAGCTGTCAGCGAGGTCGTTCAGCGCGGCGGCGACTTCGCCGTCGTACTTGCCCGCGAGTGCCTTGGTCTTGTCCGCCGCGGTCTTCGAGGCGTCGCCGATGGCCTTCTCGTCGGTGGCGTTCGCGGTGAGCGCGCTGGTCCACTCGGTGATGATCTTGCTCGCGTCATTGGCGGCGGCGTTGCAGTCCACCGCCTGCCCGATGGCACCACAGGCGGTGGTGAGAACGGCAAGAGTCAGCGTCGCGGCCGCAACGGCGAGACGACGACGAGGGGGAGTCATTTTGTGCCCTTCGTAGGTTTAGCGAACGAAGGGAACATTATGGGCCCGGACTTGACCATCGCTTGCACCCCACTAACACCACGGGTATCAAGCGGGCGTAAAGCCGTGCAGGAGGACCTGCACGATCTCCTCCGGTTCGGGCAGCGGAAGATCCAGGAGCCCCCGGTAGGCCACGAATCCGGCGAACATGTCCGTGAGCAGCCACAAGTCCACATTTGGGGGCAATTCGCCGCGTTCGATCGCGCGCTCGTACACGACCCATGACCGCTCCATCCGGGTGCGCATGCCGGTGCGGATGATCTCGGCGACGGCGGGGTCCCGGCCGGCCTCGCCGTGCACCTGTTTGGCCAGGGGGGCCACCCCCGGATGCCGCCACAGGGCGAGGGTGTCGGAGACCACCACGCGCAGGTCGCCCTCCAGGGAGCCGGTGTCGGGGATGGCGACGTGCGTGTCCATGAGGCCGGTCATGGTTTCGAGGAGCATGTCGCGTTTCGTGGCGTAACGCCGGAACACGCTCGCTCTGCCCACGCCCGCCGCGGCGGCGACGTCGTCCATGGTGAAGTCGAGGCCCTGCGAGAGCATCAGTCCGGTCGCGGCCTGCCTGATGCGGTGGTCAACCGTGGGGTCGGGTTTGCGGCCACGCGGAGGCATTGCGATACTCCTAGTATCTGATATTCAGGGTCTCATTAAAGAGGGTCGCTATGAGAGTAATCGTGATCGGAGCCGGCGTCGCGGGGCTCGCCCTGGCGCGCGGCCTGCTCCACGCCGGGCACGAGGTCGAGGTCTACGAGGAGGCCCCCGAGCTGCGCACGGCCGGCGGGTCGGTCACGCTCTGGCCCGGCAGCACGGCCATCCTCGAGGAGCTCAAGGCCGACTACTCGGGGATCGGGCGGCGGCTGGAGACCATGGAGTCGTGGGCCCGCGACGGGCGCCGGCTCCTGACCATCGACCTGACCGTGCCCGAGCGCCGCTACGGCCACCCGACCGTGCACGTGGCCAGGAGCGAGCTGGTCGAACTGCTCGCCGACGGGGTGCCGGTGACCTACGGGGCGGCGGCCGAGCACGTGGTGCCGGAACGGGCGGAGGTGCGGCTGGCCGGCGGGCGTACGGTGCGGGGCGACGTGCTCGTGGGCGCCGACGGGCGCAGGTCGGCGGTGCGCAGGGCGCTCTGGGGCGACGACCCGGCGGCGCTGAGCGGCTGGGTCACCTGGCAGGGCTTCACCACCAGGCCCACCGCGCTGACCGAGGAGCGCAGGGCCGTGATGATCGCCGGTGGCAACGGGCTGTGCGGGCTGATCCCGGCGGGCGGGGACCGGCTGCTGTGGTGGTTCGACGTCAGGTCGGCGCCGGGCAAGCCGTTCTGGAGCGACGACCCGCACGTGGCGGACCGGCTGCGTGAGCGGTTCGGCGACTGGGCGGAGCCGGTGCCCGGCATTCTGGGCTCCCTCGACGACATCGACTTCTTCCCGCACCACCGGCACGCCATCCCGGGGGTGTGGGGCAAGGGCCCGACCACGCTGGCCGGCGACTCCGCGCACACCATGCCGCCGACCATGGCGCAGGGCGCGAACCAGGCGCTGGAGGACGCCTGGTTGCTGACCAGGTCGCTCGGCGACCTGCGCGGCTACGAGCGGGCCCGCTCGAAGGTGGTGCGCAGGCCCGCCCGGCTGGCCGCGACGGAGGCCACCAACATGCAGAGCGGCTGGGTCGGACTGCTGCCCGACGGGCTCGTGACCGGCTTCTACACGGCGCTGCTGCGCAGGTACAGCAACCGGCTCTTGACAGCCTCCTGAGGGCCGTCTGACGATGTCGCATATAGAGCAACTCGGTGCGTGATACGCAACAAGAGGTGTCGGTTGACCACCACGTCGAGCTTGATCTCCACGCTTCCCGGCCGCTCCTACACCGACCCCGAGGTGTTCGCGGAAGAGCAGGCCAAGATCTTCGAAAACCTCTGGTTCTGCGCGGTCAAGGCCGAGGATCTGCCGAAACCGGGCGCGTTCAGGACGATGCAGGTCGGCGCGGAGAGTGTGATCGTGGTACGCGGCCGCGACGGCGTCCTGCGCGCCTTCCTCAACGTCTGCCGCCACCGCGGCGCCCGCTTATGCCTGGAGGAGGCGGGCGAGGTCCGGCGGACGATCAGATGCGCCTACCACGCCTGGTCCTACGACCTCGACGGCCGGCTGGCCGCCGCGCCCAACCTGGCCAAGATGCCCGACATCGACCGCGCCGAGTACGGCCTGGTCCCCGTGCACCTGCGCGAATGGCTCGGCTACGCCTGGGTGTGCCTGGCCGCCGAGCCGCCCTCGTTCGAGGAGACCGTCACGTACGCGGCCACCGAACGCCTCGGCGACCCGGCCGCCATCGAGCGCTACCACGTGGACAAGCTGGCGCTCGGTCGCCGCATCGTCTACGACGTCAGGGCCAACTGGAAGCTCATCGTCGAGAACTTCATGGAGTGCTACCACTGCGCCACCATCCACCCGGAGCTGACCGCCGTCCTGCCGGAGTTCGCCGGCGGCTACGCGGCGCAGTACTACGTCGGCCACGGCGCCGAGTTCGCCGAACGGGCCGAGGGGTTCACCGTGGACGGCAGCGCGGGCTTCGGCAGGCTGCCCGACGTCTCGCAGGACCAGGACCGCCGCTACTACGCGATCACGGTCAAGCCCCAGGTGTTCGTCAACCTGGTCCCCGACCACGTGATCCTGCACCGGATGTTCCCGATGGCCGCCGACCGGACCGTGGTGGAGTGCGACTGGCTCTACCACCCCGACGTCGTCGCCTCGGGCGCCGACCTGTCGCGGTCGGTCGAGCTGTTCCACCGGGTCAACGAGCAGGACTTCGACGCCTGCGAGCGCACCCAGCCCGGGATGTCGTCACGGGCCTACCGCAAGGGCGGGGTGCTCGTGCCCAGCGAGCACCACATCTCCCTGTTCCATCAGTGGGTGAACCAGCGTTTGCGCGGATAGCGCACGGTGAGACCGCCGTATTTGGCCCGGCCGCTGATGACCACGCGGAGCGCGCCGGGCCGGGGCCTGCCCGGCACGTTGGAGGTCGTGGCGTGGCCCCAGTCGCTCTGGAAGCCGTCCACGTTCACCACCGCGCCCTCGGGCAGGATGATCTTGGCGGAGCCGTACCCGAGGTCCAGCTCGATGTCCACGACGGAGTGAGAGACGACGGCCTCGGACAGGTCGAGGTCGACGCTGCCGTATTTGGAGATCGCCCGCAGCCGGCGCGGCACGGCCCAGTCGCCGGAGCGCTTGAAGTGGCCGTACGTCGAGTCGAATTCGACCACGTCGTCGGCGGGCGGCGGCTGGTCCGCAGGCAGGTCGGTGAGGAGACCCAGCAGATCGCCGTACGTCTTCGCGGTCAGGGCGATCTCGAGCCGGTCTTCGAGCTCCACCTGGTTAAGACGGCCTTCACTGAATGCACGCTGCAGTTGTTGCGTGGTGCGCTCACGGTCCTCGTCGGAGACCCGCATCTGCAATTCCGACATGCCCTGAGCATAGGTTCATGGGAGTCAGAACGGGAGTCGTCGGCCAGAAGGGGTGCGCAGATCCAGAGGAAGGGGTTGCTGTCCGGGGCGGGGGCGTTGGATGACCTGGACTCTCTTCACAAGTTATTAGGTACCCAACGGATTGCCTTGAACTCCTCAACCTTGGGTAGCGTGAGGACTGATGTTGGCGGAACCGTTCGTGCATCCGGCGCTCTTCTACCGGAGCGGCCGGGAGTACACCACTGCCACCACGGCTTTCATCCGCGAGGGTCTGGCCGCTGGTGAGCCGGTAGCGGTGGCCGTGCCCGCGCGAAATCTCGCCCTGATCGAGGGTGAGCTGGGCACGGACGCCGATTCGGTGCTGCGCCTCGACATGACCAGGGCCGGGCGCAACCCGGGGCGGATCATCCCGGCCGTGTTGCGTGAGTTCGCCGACCGGCATCCCCGGCGTCACGTGCGGATCATCGGCGAGCCGATCTGGCCGGGCCGCACCGCGACCGAATATCCGGCCTGCGCCCAGCACGAGGCGCTGATCAACCTGTCGTTCGCGGGGCGGCGGGTGACGATCCTGTGCCCGTACGACGTGGAAAACCTGTCCGCGGAGATCCTGCTCGAGGCGGAGCGCACCCATCCCGTGCTGCGGGACGCCTCGGGAGAGCGGGCCAGCACCGGCTACGCGCCCGAGCTGGTGATCGACGGGCACAACCGGCCGCTCGACCCGCCCCAGGAGTGCCTGTCGCTGCGGTTCGACAACACCAACCTGTCGGCGGCGCGCAACCTGGCCGCCCGCGAGGCCACCGCCATGGGCTTCGACCACGAGCGGGTCGACGACATCCGGCTGGCCGTGGCCGAGCTCGGCGCCAACAGCCTCGATCATGGCGGCGGCGCCGGAACGATCAAGGTCTGGCGGGTGGACGGCCTGCTGGCGTGCGAGGTCAGTGACAAAGGTCACATCATCGACCCGCTGGCGGGCCGCACCCCGGTCGATCCGCGCGAGGCGGGCTCACGCGGCCTGCTCATCGTCAACCTGCTCAGCGACCTCGTACGCGTCCACACCCGGCCCGGCGGCACCACCATCCGCGTCTACTTCGACCCGCACCACCCCTTCCCCTGAGCGCTCAGTGCTCGATCTCGGTCATGCTGGGGTAGCGGCTGCCCCGCACGGCGTCCGCCGGCACGGCTTCCAGCAGCGCGGCCAGTTGCTCGGCGGCCAGCGTGACGTCGGCCGCGGCGGCGTTCTCCTCCAGATACCGCAGCCGCTTGGTGCCCGGGATCGGCACGATGTCGTCGCCCTGGGCCAGCAGCCAGGCCAGGGAGATCTGCGCCGCGGTCACGCCGGCCGCGTCGGCGATCTCCTTCACCCCGGCCGCCAGCGCCCGGTTGTGCTCGGCGTTCTCGCCCATCGTCCGCGGCATGCGGCGGCGGAAGTCGTCGGCGGGCAGCTCCTCGGCGCTCGGCAGCGTGGCCGACAGCAGGCCCCGGCTGATCGGCGAGTACGCCACCAGCCCCACCCCCAGCTCCCGCGCGGCCGGCAGGATCTCCTCCTCCAGCCCCCTGGTGAACAGCGAATACTCGCTCTGCAGCGCCGCGATCGGATGCACGGCGGCCGCCGCGCGCAGCGTGTCCGCGCGCACCTCCGACAGGCCCAGCCAGCGCACCTTGCCCTGCCGTACCAGCTCGGACATGGCGCCCACCGACTCCTCGATCGGCACGTCGGGGTTGCGGCGGTGCATGTAGTAGAGATCGATGTGGTCGACGCCGAGACGCCGGAGTGAGGCGTCGCACGCGGCCCGGATGTATTCGGGCCGGTTCTCGACCGTGCGGGTGCCGCCCTCGCGCTTGACGCCGAACTTGGTGGCCAGCACCACCTCGTCGCGGTGGGGTCTGACGGCCCGACCGACCAGCTCCTCGTTGGCGCCGCCGCCGTACATGTCGGCGGTGTCCAGGAAGTTCATGCCCAGGTCGATGGCCCGGTGGATGACGGCGATCGACTCCTTCTCGTCGCCCTGGCCGTAGAACTCGGACATGCCCATGCAGCCGAGGCCGAGCGCGGAGACCTGAAGGCCGTCCGCGCCGAGAGTGCGCCTGTCCATCGCTGCCTCCCCTGTACTGTGTGCTCACCCTTCAGGCCCAGGTTCGCCCCTGGAGTGCACCCCGCGTCAAATCGGGTGCCGCCGGCCGTAGCCACCCTGAGGGGGCAGACCCTACCCAGGGTCACGTCCGCGCAGGTCAGCGACGATCCCTAGGGGCCCGTCAGACTAAGGTATTAGGGGATCCTTCAGGGCCGGTTCGGGTCCATCTCCGATACTCGCAAAGCCCGCATTCCACGAGCTTTAAGGCATGAAGGGTTTGCTCGTCAGTGGATTCGCCGCCATCGGCACCGGAAGCGGCGCCATGCTCACTTTGCACGCGGGATCGGACCTCGACCCGTTGCACAGCGTGATCAGTGAGTACGTCTGGCAGTCGGCCGGCTGGCTGCTGCCCACCTCGCTGACCCTCTTCGCCGTGGGCTCCGCCCTGATCGCCGAGGCGGCGCGCCGGGCCGGGATGAACCGCTGGATCGTCACGCTGCTGCTGGCGTGGGGGACGAGCATGTTCCTGATCGGAGCCTTCCCCACCGACCGGCCGGGAGTGCCGCTGTCGTTGTCGGGCGGCATCCATCGCTATGCCGCCCTCGCCGCCTTCCTGGTGATGCCGGTGGCGGGCCTGCTGCTGGCCCAGGCCAAGATCCGGTACGCCAGGGCGATGCGCATCCTGAGCTGCCTCGCGCTGGGCGCGCTGGTGCTGGTCGTGGTCCCGTACGTGGTGCGCATGATCGGCATCCCGCTGACCAACGACGACATCCCCGCGGGCCTGACCCAGCGGGCCGTGGTCATCACCGAGCTGGGTGTGCTGGCGCTGGCCGGGCTGTCGATGCTCAAGCCGTCCGCCCGGCGCGGCGTGGCGCCGGCCCTGGCCTGACGCGTGAAACGCGCCGCTCGGGAAAGAGGAAGGGCCCCTACCTCTTCAGGAGTGGCCGAGATGACGATTCTGATCGCGTACGACGGTTCCGACGACGCCAAGGCCGCCGTCGCCCTGGCGGGTGAGATGTTCCCCGGCGCGTCCGCCGTGGTGCTGACGGTGTGGGAGCGGCTGGCGGTGACCTCGGCGCGGGCCTCCGCGGGGCTCATGGTGACCATCGACCAGTCCGGCCTGGAGGATGAGGCCATCGGGCAGGCGATGAGCGAGCTGGCCAAGCAGGGCGCGGAGCTGGGCCGCCAGGCCGGGCTCGACGCCGTCCCGCGCTGTGAGGCCGACGCCGTGGCCGTCTGGTCGGCGATCGTGGACGTGGCCGACGAACTGGACGTCAAGTTGATCGTGACCGGCACCAGGGGCATGGGCGGGGTGCGCTCGCTGCTGCTCGGCAGCACGTCCGACCGGGTGCTGCACCACGCGCACCGGCCCGTGCTGGTGGTGCCCGGCCCGGAAAAGAACGAGTGATCGTGGCGGCGAAGCCCTACCATGAGGCCATGACGACATGTCCGGTGATGATGGCCCCCTAGGGGGTTTCATCGGCGACGTCCAACCGAGGCCCTGCTAGCCGGGGCCTCTCGTCGTGTCCGGGGCCCCATGGAGGCATCCGATGTACATCACGACGACCATCCCCTACGTCAACGCCCGGCCGCATCTCGGCCATGCCCTGGAGCTCGTCCAGGCGGACGCGCTGGCCAGGCACCACCGGCGGCGGGGTGAGCCCGTGCGGTTCCAGACGGGCACCGACGACAACTCGCTGAAGAACGTGCTGGCCGCCGAGGCCGAGGGCGTGCCGGTGCGGGAGCTGGTGGACCGCAACGCGGCCGCGTTCGAGGGGTTGCGGGGGACGCTGGACCTGTCCTTCGACTCCTTCATCAGGACGAGCTCCCACCCGGGGCACCGCGCCGGGGTCGAGCGGATCTGGCGGGCCACCGCGCACGACCTCTACCAGCGGCACTACGAGGGGCTCTACTGCGTGGGCTGCGAGCAGTTCTACCCCGAGGGGCCCTGTCCCGACGGGCACGAGGCGCCGCTGCAGCTCGTGTCCGAGCGGAACTGGTTCTTCCGGCTCTCCCGCTACCAGGACGCCCTGCTCGACCTCATCAGGAGCGGGCGGCTCAGGATCGAGCCCGCCGCGCGGCGCAACGAGGTGCTGGCGTTCGTCGAGGCCGGGCTGGACGACCTCAGCGTCTCCCGCTCCGCCGCCCGGGCGAGGGGGTGGGGCATTCCGGTGCCGGACGATCCCGGCCAGGTCGTCTACGTGTGGTGGGACGCGCTGGCCAACTACGTCACCGCGCTCGAAGGCGGCGACTACGACCGCTGGTGGGTGCGCGAGCCGGGCAAGGTGCATCTGATGGGCAAGGGCGTGATCCGGTTCCACGCCGTCTACTGGCCGGCGATGCTGCTGTCGGCGGGGGAGCCGCTGCCGACGGCGATCTTCGTGCACGACTACCTGACGGCCGACGGCCGCAAGATCAGCAAGTCGTCGGGCAACGCCGCCGATCCGGTGGCGCTCGTGGACGCGTACGGGGTGGACGCCGTGCGCTGGTGGCTGCTGCGCGAGGTGCCGCGCGTGGGCGACGCCGACTTCACCGAGGCCAGGCTGATCGCCAGATCCGACGAGGACCTGGCCAACGGCCTGGGGAACCTGGTCAACCGGGTCGCCACCATGGTCCACCGCTTCCTGGACGGCCACGTGCCCCCGGCGGGGGAGCCGCTCGCCGAGGTGTCGGGGACGGTGCACGAGGCGCTGGAGGCGTTCGACTTCCGGCGGGCGGCCCAGGGCGTGTGGGAGATCGTCGAGCAGGCCAACAAGTACGTCGAGCGGACCCGGCCGTGGCAGCAGGACCCGCGCGGGCGCGAGGCGTCGCTGGGCACGCTGGTGCACGCCTGCCGGGAGCTTGCCGTACAGCTTGAGCCGTTCCTGCCGACGGCGGCGGTGCGGGTGGCGGCGGCGGTGGCCGGCGAGCGGCTGCCCAGGCCGCGACCGTTGTTCCGCCGGCTGGCCGGTTGACGGAAGATCCCGTGGGAGCCTACGTTGGCGCGACAGACCGGCCGGTATGGAGGCGCCGTATGCCCACCGTCGAGACCCTGCGTGGCCCCGTCGACGTGGACGAGCTCGGGCAGACCCTGATGCACGAGCACGTCTTCGTCGTTTCCACCGAACACCTGAACAACTACGGCCGGGGAGCGTGGTGGGACGAGGAGTTCCGGGTGGCGGACGCGATCACCAAGCTCAACGCGGTGGCCGCGAAGGGCGTGCGCACGATCGTCGACCCGACGGTGTGGGGGCTGGGTCGCTACATCCCGCGCGTCCAGCGCATCGCCGAGCAGGTGCCCGGGCTGCAGATCATCGTCGCGACCGGCATCTACGTCTTCGAGGAAATGCCCCACGCGTACGCGTTCCGCGGCCCCGGCCTGCTCTTCGACGGCCCCGACCCGATGATCGACGACTTCGTCCGCGACCTCACCGTCGGCATCGCCGACACCGGGGTCAAGGCGGCCTTCCTCAAGTGCGTGGTCGAGGAGAAGGGGCTGACACCGGGCGTCGAGCGCATCTGCCGGGCCGTCGCCCAGGCGCACGTACGCACCGGGGCGCCGATCACCGTCCACACGAACTCCTCTGCGCAGAGCGGGCCGCTCGCGCTCGACCTGTTCGCCAAGGAGGGCGTCGATCTGCGGAAGGTGGTCGTCGGGCACGCGGGCGACAGCAACGACCTCGACTACCTCATGCGCCTGGCCGACACCGGGGCGACGCTCGGAATGGATCGTTTCGGTCTCGACGTCTACAACACGACCCCGCAGCGCGTCGCCACCGTCGCGGCCCTCTGCCAGCGCGGATACGCCGATCGGATGGTCCTCAGCCACGACACGGCCTGCTTCATGGACTATTTCGGCGGAGCCTGGGACGAGGCCCGCCCAGCGCTCGCGCCGAACTGGCGCTACGATCACATTCACGACGACGTCTTGGCCGCACTGCTGGACTCGGGTGTGACCGATGACCAGATTGAGCAGATGCTGGTGTTCAACCCGAAGCGCTACTTCTCGTAGAGTGGTCGGATCGGGAGAGCGACGCGGGTAGGTGGAGCTGGGTGACTTCGGAGCAGGCCTTGTCGATAAGCCTCGGGCTCCAGGGACCCTGCGTCATCGCGCGGCTGACGGGGGACTTCGACTTCGGCTCCGCTGCCGAGGTCCGCGACCGCGTCACGAAGGCCCTCGACCTCACTCAGCCCCCGCTGCTCGTCATCGACATGCAGGCCGTCAGCGTCTGCGACTCCTCCGGCCTGTCCGTCCTGGTCTATCTGCACAAGGCGGTCACGGCCTCCGGCGGCAGGCTGCTGCTGTCCGGGCTCAACGGCCGGTGCAAGCACCTGTTCGCGATCACCGCGCTCGACAAGTTCTTCGACATCCGCAGCACCGCGGAGCTGGCCATCGCAGAACTCAACGAAGCCGGGAATTCGCCGCCGTTTACCGGGTAGTCCCCGTGCATGTCGGCCGAAGAGCCCGACCTGCTCGGCACCTACCTGGAGCAGATCGGAAAGACCCCCTTGCTCTCCGCTGCGGACGAGGTCGAACTGTCCCGGCGGATCGAGGCAGGCCTGTACGCGGGCCATCTGATCGAGCGTGGTGAGGGCACGCCAGAGCTCGAACTCGTCGTACTGGACGGGCAGCGCGCCAAGGACCTGCTCATCAGGTCCAACCTCCGGCTGGTGGTATCCGCCGCCAGGCGCTACTCCTACCGGGGGCTCCCGCTGCTCGACGTCATCCAGGAGGGCAACCTGGGACTGATCAGAGCGGTGGAGAAGTTCGACTACACGCGGGGATACAAGTTCTCGACGTACGGGATGTGGTGGATCCGCCAGGCCATCGAGCGTGGCATCCACGACAAGAGCCGCACGGTACGGCTGCCGATCCACGTGGCGGAGGAGCTGTCGCGGCTGATCAGGGTCTCGCGGCAGCTCGCCTCCGAGCTGGGCCACGAGCCGGCGGACGACGAACTGGCCGAGGCGGCCGAGCGGTCGCTGGAGCAGGTGGCGGCGTTACGCCGGCTCGGCCAGGACATGGTCAGCCTCGACGTCCCGGTCGGCGAGGCCGGCGAGGGCCGGATGGGCGACATGATCGCCGACGAGGACGGGCTGGAGGTGCAGGAGTTCACCGAGCGGCGGGCGCTGAGCGCCGAGCTGCGCGAGGTGGTCACGACGCTGCCGCCCCGGGAGGCGTTCGTCATCAGGCGCCGGTACGGGCTGAGCGGGGCGGAGACCCAGACGTACACCGAGATCGCGGAGCACCTGGGGCTGACCAGGGAGCGGATCCGGCAGCTCGAAAGGCAGGCGCTCAGACGTCTCAGGCAAGGGGGGCCGCTGCTGGCGTGGGCCTCATAAGCTCTACATAAAAGGATAACCGTTTTATATCGGATCTTTGTCGATAAAAGCGGATCTATCGGCTTCCTGATAGTAGTCGGATCGGTACGCGTCGCTGCCAGAGGGGGGAGCGACGATCTCTACACAGGGGGCATGATGCTCAAGAGTCTTGCCGGGATGGTCTTAGTGGCGGCTGCCGCGACCTCGCTCATGGCGGCTCCGGCCAGCGCGGCGACGACGACGGCGACGGAGGCGGCGACGACGGCGACGGTCACCGCCAAGCCGCAGCTCATCCGCACGAAGGTCTACTTCGGCCGGTGCAAGGACACGTGCCGGATCAAGGTGCGGATCACCAACATCTCGCGCCGGAACCTCTACAACGTCAAGCTCAACGCGAGCCTCAAGGTCAACGGCAGGAAAGCCGGCTCGTGCTACGACTACGTCGGAAGCATCGGGGCGCGCAGGGTCCGCTGGGCCTCCTGCACCGTGCGCACCAGGACTCTGGCGCAGATCTGGAACAACTACCTCGACGGCTACACCAGCCTCAACCGCCGCGCCAGCACCTACGTGTCCTACCGGTACTACCGCTGAGCATGAAGAAGGGGCCGGCCGGTGGCGGCTCGGCCCCTGCGGCTCACGCGGTGACGAGGAGCGCCAGCCCGATCAGAACCACGACCGGGACGAGCCACATCACGGCCTCGACAGCGAACTCCTTGTACATCGCGCAGGTCTCCTTCAGGTGAGGGCACGGCAAACGTCACTGCGCAGCATAGCCGCCCCGGTCGCTTGCTTGATCCCCGGTGTCAGGCCGTGACCGCGCCGTCGGAGGCGGAGCCGACCGTGACCACGTACTTGGTCAGCACTCCGCGCTCGACCTCGCGCTCCGGCCGCCGCCACGCGGCCCGGCGCTCCGCCAGCTCCGCCTCGGGCACGACCAGGTCGAGGGTTCCGGCCGCGCTGTCGATCACCACCATGTCACCGTCGCGCACCAGCGCGATCGGCCCGCCACGGTACGCCTCCGGCGCCACGTGCCCGATGACCAGGCCATGCGAGACCCCGCTGAAGCGGCCGTCGGTGACCAGCGCCACCGAGCTCCCGAGCCCCCGGCCGACGAGGGGGCCCGTGATCGAGAGCATCTCGCGCATGCCGGGACCGCCCGCCGGCCCCTCGTACCGGACCACGATGACGTCGCCCGCCACGATCCGGCCCTCCTGGATGGCATCGTAGCAGTCGTTCTCCGAGTCGAACACCCTGGCGGGGCCCTCGTGCCGGAAGTCCTCCTTGCCGCCCAGCTTGAGCACACAGCCGTCGGGGGCGAGCGAGCCGCGCAGGATGGCCAGCGCGCCGCGCTTCTTGAACGGCTTGTCCGCGCTCGCCACGACCCGCTGGCCCGGCGTCTCCCTGGCGTCCGCGGCGACGCCGGCGAGCGTGCGCCCGTCCACCAGCGTGACGCTCTCGCGCAGCAGCCCCGCCTCCAGCAGGCGGCGCACCACCAGCGAGGTGCCGCCCGCCCGCCACAGGTCGAGGGCCGTGAAGTCGCCGCCGCTCGGCTTGAGCCCGGTGATGATCGGGACCTGGCGGCAGACCTCGCCGATCCGGTCGATCTCCAGCGGCAGCCCCGCCTCACGGGCGATGGCCAGCAGGTGCAGCACCGCGTTGGTCGAGCCGCCCATGGCCGCCACCGAGACGATCGCGTTGTGCAGGGCGTCCTCGGTGAGCACGCGGGAGGGGCGGGCGTCGCGGGCGAGCGCCTCCATGGCGATCTCGCCGACCCGGCGCGCCGCGGCGTTCTTGTCATCGGCCACCGCCGGGATGTCGCCGATCCCGAACGGGGCCAGGCCCAGGAAGTCGGCGACCGCGCCCATGGTGTTGGCGGTGTACTGGGCGGCGCAGGTGCCGGCGCCCGGGCAGGCGTGCTTGGCCAGGTCGTCCAGCTCGGCCTGGTCCAGGCGGCCGACCTCGCGTTCGCCGAGCGCCTCCCACATGTCCTGGATGGTCACGTCACGCCCGCGCCAGCGGCCGGGCATCATGCTGCCGCTGTAGAGCACGACCGAGGGCACGTCGAGCCGAGCCAGCGCCATGATCGCGGCGGGCACGGTCTTGTCGCAGCCGACGATGGCCACCAGCGCGTCGAAGCCGTGCGCGCGCCCCATGAGCTCGATCGAGTCGGCGATGACCTCCCGGCTGATCAGCGAAGTGCGCATGCCGGGCGTGTGCATGGTGAGGTTGTCGGAGACCGCGATGGTGTTGAACTCCATCGGCAGGCCGCCCGCCGCCCGCACCCCCTCGGCCACCTCCGCGGCCAGCTCGCGGTGGGTCAGGTTGCACGGCATGGTGCCGGTCCAGGTGGAGGCGATGCCGACCACGGGGCGGCGCATCTCCTCCTCCGTCAGGCCCATGGCGTACAGGTGGGAGCGGGCCGGTGCGCGGTCGGGATCGTCGGCGATGCTCAAAGGGATTCCTCCGGTGTGCGGGTCGTGGCATCTCAATGATGCTGCGCCCGGCTCACCCGGCGACCCTCGGCCCCCTCACTGCTCGCGCATGCCCCATGGCGAGCCGTACTCGACCAGCAGGTCCAGGTACGGCCGCGGCTCGAACGCCTCCGGCCCCAGCACGCCCGAACCCTTCCAGACCCCCTCGGCCAGCAACTCCAGGGCGACCACCGGGTTGACGGCGGTCTGCCAGACCACGGCCTGGGAGCCGTACTCGCGCATCGACCACTGGTTGTCCACCACGTGGTACAGGTACACCTCCCTCGGCCGGCCGTCCTTGACGCCCTTGACCCAGGTGCCGGCGCAGGTCTTGCCGTGCATGCGGTCGCCGAGCTGGGCCGGGTCGGGCAGCACGGCGGCCACCACGTCGCGCGGGGACACCTGCGCGGTGCCGCGGTCGGTCCGGACGGCGACCGGCTCCGTGCGGTCCACGCCCAGCGCGTGCAGGGTCTTGAGCGTGCCGATGAACTCCTCACCGAGGCCGTACTTGAACGTCACCCGCTGGGCCGGGATCCACCTCGGGACCAGCACGACCTCCTCGTGCTCGACGTTCACGCACTCCACGGGACCGATCCCGTCGGGGAAGTCGAAGACCTCCGGCTCGCTGAACGGCTCCGTGGTGTACCAGCCGCGCTCCTTCTCGTAGATGAGCGGCGGGTTGAGGCATTCCTCGATGGTGGTCCAGATGGAGAACGACGGGGCGAACTCGTAGCCCTCGACGGTGAGGTTGCCGCCGTCCCTGATGCCGATCTCCTCGATCTCGTCGAAGAGCTCGTCGGCGGCGTACCGGGCGAAGACGTCGGCGAGGCCGGGTTCGACGCCCATGCCGACCAGTGCCAGCCGGCCCTGGGCGGTCCACTTCCGCGCCTGGGCGAACTGCTCGTCGCCGAGCTTGACCCCGACCTCCTCGTACGGCCGGTCGGGGTGCGGCTTCGACATCGACATCGCCATGTCGAGGTAGTCGGCCCCGGCCGCGAGCGCCGCGTCGAACAGCGGCAGCACGAAGCGCGGGTCGGTGGCGTTGAGCAGGACGTCGCAGCGGTGCTCGGCCAGCAGGCCGGTGACGGCGGCCGAGTCGGCGGCGTCGATCCTGACCGGCGTGAACCGGTCCGCCCGCTCGCCGAGCGCGGCGACGGCCGACTTGGCGCGGGGAAGGTCGTAGTCGGCGACCACCATGTGCTCGAAGAACGGGCGGCGGGCGGCGATCCGGGTGATGGCGGTTCCCACGCCGCCGGCTCCCACAAGAAGGATGCGCATGACGATAAATCCCCTTTTAACGCTGTTTGGGGGGTGTGCCGTTCATCCAACGTCAGTAGTCTCATCAACGTCAATGGTGTTGGCATAAGGAGCGGACCCCATGGCCAAGCGCGTCGTGCCCGAGGCCGGCCGTCGACGGCGGCGGCCCACCAAACAGGGACAGGTGCTGACGCACCGGCTCATCGTGGAGACCGCGCTGCGGATGTTGCGCGAGCACGGCGCGGCCGGGTTGACCGCGCGCCGCCTCGGTCTGGCGCTCGGCGCCGACGCCAGCACCGTCTACCGGTACTTCCGGGGCATGGACGACCTGATCCTGGCGATCGCGGACGAGCTGTTCGGGCACGCCATGGCCGACTGGCACGCCACCGGCGACTGGCGGGCCGACCTGCGCGAGCTCGGGCTGCGCATCCACCACGCGTACCAGGCCCACCCGCAGGCCGCCGTGCTGACCGCCAGCCGGGTCACGGGCCGGCCGAACGAGGTGGGCAGCGACGAGACCATCCTCGGCATCCTGCGCGGGGCCGGGTTCCGCGACCTGGACGCCGTACGGATCTACCACGCCTTCATCGACCAGAGCCTGGCCTTCGCCATCCTCGACGCCGCCACGCTGGCCCTGCCCAAGGCGGCGCGGGAGGCCGACGAGGAGGTGTGGCGCGACACGTACGCGCGGCTGCCCGCCGACACCCACCCCCACATCGCCGCCACCGCGCCGCTGCTGGTCGCCCGGATGAACGACAGCGCCTACCCGACGGCGCTCGACATGCTGCTGTCCAGCGCGTCGGCCCAGCTCACCGGGCGGCCACCGCGCTCGGCTGAGGCGGTCGCCGGGGGTGGCCTGAGCGGGGTAGTAACATGACGATCACTTCAGGTAATCGGTTGCTGGACATCCGGCGCATCCACGTGGAGCCCGCCGCCGCCGAGCTGCCGCGCGGCCGGGAGATCCTCGCCCGGTCCGGGCGCCGAGCGCGTCGAGATCGCTACGACATCGGCGAGACCTCCGACTGCTCGCTCGACGCGACGGTGCCGGAGAACGTACGGGACCTGGTGGAGCTGTTCCGCGACCTGCCCAACGCCAAGGCCGGCTTCGCCACCAAATACGTCGACAGGGAGCTGCTGGAGTGGGAGCCGCGGGGCCGCACCCGGGTGCGGTTCAGCCTCATGCCGGTGGCCGACTCCAAGCTGCTCGACATCCGCACCTCGCCGGTCGCCGACCGGATCGCCGCCATCAACGACTTCGTGGCGGCCGGTTACGAGGTGCACGTCGACTTCAGCCCCGTGGTGGTGGGTGAAGGGCGGCTGGAGAGCTGGGCGGAGCTGCAGCAGGCCAAGCGGTTGGAGACGGGCGGCTGGAACGTCCGCTACCGCACCGGCCACAAGGGTCCGCTACGTGACCTCCTTGACGGACCTGATCGCGACGCGACTGCCGTATTGCCGAATCCGCTACGCGTTCTAACCAAAACGCCCCGCCCCGCCCCCGCCCCTTTGCCCCGGCCTCGCTCTGCCTCCGGCTTCAGCACTTGCTCCGGCCCCAGGCTCCGGCCCCAAGCATCGGCCTCGGCTCCGGGTTCCGGCTCTGGGCTTCGGCCCTGGCCTTGACTTAGACCTCAATCCTGGTTCTGGCCTTGGCTGCGACCCCAACCTTGGCCCTGACCTGGGCGCTGACCCTAACTCTGGTCCTCGCCTCCGTCTCCGCCCTCGCCCCTGCCCTGGTCCTGGTTTCGGTGCTGGCTTTGGGCGATGCGCTTGCCGAGCCCGGCCAGTGAGTCGTCGGCCATTCGCGCGGGCAGTCGGGGCGCGTCCTCGTCGATCTGACGCAGCACCGCCGCCGGATCTCCGCCGCAGTGCCGGGTCCAGGCCCTGGCCACCTCGGGCATCGCGGCGATCGCGTCCTCCGACAGGATCGCCTCCCTTGGCAGCCACGAGGTCAGGAACTGCGCCGCCCGGGAAGGGCTCCACCATAGGGGCCGATCCCCGACGAACTCGGCCAGCTTCTCGAACGCCTCTCTCGCCCCGGGCATGTCCGGCAGGTCGTGGAAGCCGGTGACGGTGGCGTCGGGTGCGCCGCGTACCAGGGCGGGGACGGCGCGGGCGCGGCCGATGGCGAGCGGGCGGACGGCCGGCAGCGTCTCGGCGACGGCCGCGCCCATGATCCGGTCGCCGAGCTCGAACGCGTCCAGGATCCGGCCCGCGACCACCCCCGGCTCAGCCTCCCGAAGACCGAGGTCGTCGAGGAACTTCACCTCTTCGACGAGCGCGTCCACCGCCAGGCCGCCGTTGGGCTGGTCGATGCCGACGACGATGATGTGGGGCTCCTTGCCGTTCTCGTACCGGAAGGACAGGACCGCCAGCACCTGCTCCCCAAAGGGATCGGCTTTCCCGAACCACCCGCCCTCGCACACCACCCGCCCCATCCGCCGCACCCACCCGGGAAGACTCTCCGCCTGCCCCCGGCCGGCAACCACATAGGCCCGCGCCCCAGCGTCACCGGCATCCACACCTTCGCCTGAATCCTCAGCAGCGTGAACGTCAGGCCCGGGAAGAACCTCGGAGGTGGGGACGTCGGACCCGTAGGTGGCGGATCCATGGGCGTCGGCGCTGTGGACGGCTGCCAGGGCGGCGAGGGTCAACCGTGCTTCCGGACGCTCATCCTCGATCAGCCGTCCCAGAAGCCCTTCCACCTCGCCGTTCGACTCCAGATCGGCGGCGAGCCGGGCGGCCCAGAGCTCAGTGCGCAGCGGAGAACGCCATCTGAGCAGGTCACGGGCCTGGGCGATCACTGTGTCGAACGCTGTCGTGCTCACCTCTAAACCGTATCGATCGCCACGCCACTCCGCGCCGCCACCCAGCAACGTCCAGCCGCTCCCCACGGCTGAACGCCAAACTGCCGGTACCCCAGCCCCAGCTCACCGGCCTCAGCGTGGCAACCCCATGCAGCGAGCCCCCGGTGCGGCAAGTTCCCCCACACAGCGAACTCCCACGCGGCGAGCCTGCCACGACGGTGAACTCGCCGCATGGCGAGCCCTCCGCACGGCGAGCCTCTGTGTGACGAGGCCCCAATGAGGGTCTCGCATGAGGCGTCCTCCGCGCAGCGATCCTCCGCGTGTGGCTAAGCCTCAGGCATAGCGAGGCCCCAGCATGGCGGGCCTCCCGAGGCCCCAGCATGGCGGGCCTCCGCACGATGCGGCTCCAGCATGGGCACCCGCATGAGGCGCCTTCCGCGCAGCGAGCCTCTGCGTGTAGCGAGGCCCCGGCATGGCGGGCCTCCGCATGAGAAGCCCTCCGCACGGCTAACCCTGCATGCGGCAAGCCCCTCCCCATGCGGCCCCTCCCCATGCGGGGCCTCGGCATGTCGGGCCTGCGTGTGAGGAGCCCTTACGTGTGGCGGAACCCCCATGGTGAAAGCCCCCGGCATGGGAGCCCACGCGGGTGACGTGCAGGCCGCTTGACGAGCCGCCGCGTGGCGAGGGCTCAGGTGACCTGGTCTTGGAGAGACCGATGGCTGGGCGGGGCGGCCGGGCGGTTGGTGGTGCCTGTGGCCGTCCCGCCGGGAGTCGGTTAGCGGTTTTCGCCGCCCAGGCCCGCCTTTCTGAGGGCCTCGGCCATGGCGCCCGTCGGAGCGGGGCGGTCCTGGCGGCGCTGGCCGCCTCGGCCGTCGCCGCGACCGTCGCCTCGGCCGCGCTGGTTGTCGCCCCGGCCGCGGTTGCCGCCGTCGCCGCTGCCGCGCTGTCCGTCACCGCGACCGCCCTGACCGCCCTGACCACGGCCGTCGTCGCCGCGACCGCTCTGGCCGCCTTGACCCCGGCCACCCTGACCGCGACCGCCGCCGGCACCGCGGGCACCATCGCCGCGGGCACCATTGCCGCCACCACCGTTGCCGCCGCCTTCTCCGCGGCCGCCGTCACGGCCGCCGCCTTCGCGGCCTCTGCCCTCGCGACCTCCGCCCTCGGCGGTGCCGCCGCGGGTGCCTTCGCCTCGGCCGGTGGACCTGCGGGGGCCGTCACCGGGCGCGCCCTGGGTGATCTCGTCGTCCAGGCGCAGCGTCAGGGAGATGCGCTTGCGGGGGATGTCGACGTCGAGGACCTTGGTGCGGACGATGTCGCCGGGCTTGACGACGTCGCGTGGGTCCTTCACGTAGTTGTGCGACATCGCCGACACGTGCACCAGGCCGTCCTGGTGGACGCCGACGTCCACGAACGCGCCGAACGCCGCCACGTTCGTGACCACGCCCTCCAGGATCATGCCCGGCGTCAGGTCGGAGATCTTCTCGACCCCCTCCTTGAACGCGGCGGTCTTGAAGGCGGGTCGCGGGTCGCGGCCGGGCTTCTCCAGCTCGCGCAGGATGTCGGTGACCGTCGGCAGGCCGAACGTCTCGTCCGTGAAGTCCTGGGGCTTGATCGTGCGCAGCGCCGCCGTGTTGCCGATCAGCGACTTGAGGTCGGCCTTGACCGAGCCCAGGATGCGCCGCACCACCGGGTAGGCCTCGGGGTGCACGCTGGACACGTCGAGCGGGTCGTCGCCGTCGGGGATGCGCAGGAAGCCCGCGCACTGCTCGAACGCCTTCGGGCCCAGGCGCGGCACGCCCTTGAGCGCGACGCGGCTCCTGAAGGGGCCGTTGGAGTCGCGGTGGCGGACGATGCTCTCGGCGAGCGTGGAGCCGATGCCCGACACGCGCGTGAGCAGGGGCGCCGAGGCGGTGTTGACGTCGACGCCCACCGCGTTGACGCAGTCTTCGACGACGGCGTCGAGCGAGCGGGAGAGCTTCGACTCGGCCAGGTCGTGCTGGTATTGGCCGACGCCGATCGACTTCGGGTCGATCTTGACCAGCTCGGCCAGCGGGTCTTGCAGGCGGCGGGCGATGGAGACCGCGCCGCGCAGCGAGACGTCGAGCTCGGGCAGCTCCTGCGACGCGTACGCCGACGCCGAGTAGACCGAAGCCCCGGCCTCCGAGACGACGATCTTGGTCACCGAGGGCAGGTGCTTGACCAGCTCACCGGCCAGCTTGTCGGTCTCGCGGGAGGCCGTGCCGTTGCCGATGGCGATCAGCTCGACCCCGTGCCGCTGCGCGAGCGCGCCCAGGACGGCCAGCGACTGGTCCCACTGCCGCTTGGGCTCGTGCGGGTAGATGGTCGCGGTCTCGACGACCTTGCCGGTGGCGTCGACCACGGCCACCTTGACGCCGGTGCGCAGGCCCGGGTCGAGGCCCATCGTCGGCCTCGTGCCGGCCGGGGCGGCCAGCAGCAGGTCGCGCAGGTTGGCCGCGAACACCCGGACCGCTTCGTCCTCGGCCGCCTGCCACAGCCGCATGCGCAGGTCGATGCCGAGGTGCACCAGGATGCGGGTGCGCCAGGCCCACCGCACGGTCTCGCTCAGCCACTTGTCGGCCGGGCGGCCCTGGTCGGAGACGCCGAAGCGGGAGGCGATGCGCAGCTCGTAGTCGGGGCTCTCGTCGGGCTCCAGGGTGACGGAGAGGACCTCCTCCTTCTCGCCCCGGAACATGGCGAGGATCCGGTGCGAGGGCAGCTTCGTGAACGGCTCGCCGAACTCGAAGTAGTCGGAGAACTTGGCCCCCGCCTCCTCCTTGCCCTCCCGGACCTTCGACGCCAGCCGCCCGTGGGTCCAGAACTGCTCGCGCAGGCCGCCGATCAGGTCGGCGTCCTCGGCGAACCGCTCGATCAGGATGGCCCTGGCGCCTTCGAGCGCCGCGCCCGCGTCGGCCACGCCCTCGGTGACAAAGCTCTCGGCGGTGGCCGAAGGGTCGAGCGTCGGGTCGGCGAGGAGCTGGTCGGCCAGCGGCTCCAGGCCGAGCTCCCTGGCGATCTGTGCCTTCGTGCGCCGCTTGGGCTTGTAAGGCAGGTAGATGTCCTCGAGCCGGGCCTTGGTCTCGGCCGCCATGATCTGCTCGCGCAGCTCGTCGTCCAGCTTGCCCTGGGACTCGATGGACTCCAGGATCGCCGCCCTGCGCTCCTCCAGCTCGCGCAGGTAGCGCAGCCGCTCCTCGAGCGTGCGCAGTTGCGCGTCGTCGAGGGCGCCGGTGGCCTCTTTGCGGTATCGCGCGATGAACGGCACGGTCGAGCCGCCGTCGAGCAGGTCGACGGCCGCCTGCACCTGCCCGTCGCGTACGCCGAGCTCTGCGGCGATCCGCTGGTGAATAGAGAGCACTTGCCTGCCTTTCGATGGTCCCGCCGGTCAATTGTGCAGGACTACGCCGTCTTTCATGACCAGAGTGCGCGCAGGGTGAACGACGACCGCCTCCGCCGGGCCCGAGGCGGGCACCGCGACGAGGTCGGCCCGATCGCCCGGGCCGAGGCCGTATCCCTCCAGCCCCAGCGCCCGCGCGCCGCCGAAGGTCGCGGCCTCCAGCGCCAGCTCGATGTCCTCATCCCTGCGGAACGTGCTGCGGTAGGCGACGTGCATCGCCCGCTCCAGCATGTCGCCGCTGCCGTAGGGGCCCCACAGGTCGCGGATGCCGTCGTGGCCGCAGGCCACGGTGACGCCGGCGGCCCGCAGTCGCTTGACCGGGGGCACCGGGAAGCTGTAGACGGCCCCCGTGACCAGGGCCACGCCCGCCTCGGCGAAGCCCTCGATCAGGCGGCCCAGATAGGCGTCGTCGAGCTGGCCCAGCGCGTAGGCGTGGCTGACCGCCACCCTGCCGCCCAGCCCGAGCACCTTCGTGCGCTCGGTGATCAGCTCTAGCTCCCACCCGCCCAGCGAGCCGCCGTCGTGCAGGTGCAGGTCGAGGTGCGTGCCGTAGCGCTCGGCCAGGCCGAAGACGACGTCGAGGTGGCGCACCGGGTCGCGGTCGATGCCCGCCGGGTCGAGCCCGCCCACCGCCTCGACGCCGCTCTTCAGCGCCGCCTCGAGCAGCTCGGCCGTGCCCGGGTTGGTGAGCACGCCGTGCTGGGGGAAGGCGACCTGGCGCACGTCGACGGGGGAGGCCGCCGCGGCCTCGCGCACGGCCTCGACGCCCCGCAGCCCGGCCGCGGGGTCGATGTCGGTGTGCGTGCGGACGTGGGTGGTGCCCGCCGCGCTCATCCGGGCCAGCAGCGCGCCGATCCGGGCCACGCTGGGGACGCCGAGCTCCTCGCGGCGGCCGAGGTCGTTGCCGATGCGGCCGGCGAGCGTGTCGTCGGCGGAGTGGGGCACCCAGGGCCCGCCGTAGAGGGTCTTGTCGAGGTGGCAGTGCGCCTCGACGAGGCCGGGGAGCACGAGCTGCCCGGTGACGTCGACGACCTGGGCGCCGGGGGCCTCGATCGCCGGGGCGATCCGGTCGATGCGGCCGTCGCGGACCAGGACGTCGGCGGGCGCGATGGGGGCGCCGGGGAGCGAAGGCGCGCCGGAGCGCCAGGGGTGTCCGCCCCGCAGCAGCACGTCGGTCATGCCCAGCACCCTAAAGGGCGGGGCCGACGATTTCCGTGGCTCCGCCGAGACGGTTCCCTCCGTGACCGCCCGGTCACCGGATCTCGTCGAGGTGGGAGACGTTCGCCACGTCCACGGAGTCGGTGCTCGGACGCCCCTTCAGCCAGGCGTCGAGGATCTCGTCGAGCACCACGTCGGACGTCAGCCGCAGGCTGAGCGCGAGCACGTTGGCGTCGTTCCACTTGCGGGCCCCGTCGGCGGTGTACGCGTCCACGCACAGCGCCGCCCGCACCCCCGGCACCTTGTTCGCCGCGATCGAGGCGCCCGTGCCGGTCCAGCAGCACACGACCGCCTGGTCGGCCCGCCCCTCGCTCACGTCCTTCGCGGCCAGCTCGGAGGCCCACGCCCAGTCGTCGCGCTCCTCGTCGCTGAGCGCGCCGTGGGTCACGACGTCGTGTCCCCGCCCGCGCAGCTCCGTCACGACCCGCTCGGCCACGCCGTCCTTGCTGTCGGCGGCCACCGAAATCCGCATGCGCCCTCCCGGTTGCTCACCTCCAGATCTACCAGGAGCACACGCGCAGGACTGGCGCAATGAGGTGGTCTGTGCTTGGTTGTGTCGCCATATGAGTATTGACGTGAAGGATATTCCGGCTCTCGCCCGAGGGTGTGCCGTCCTGGGCACGGGAGGCGGGGGCGACGTCCGTACGGGATCGCTGGCCGCGATCAGGGCGATCCGCCGGTACGGCGAGGTGCCGCTGGTCGAACTGGCCGATCTGCCCGACGACGCGCTGGTCGTGCCGTTGTCCGGCATCGGGGCCCCCACGGTCGGCCACGAGATGATCCACGGCGAGGACGAGCCCGGCCGCATCGCCGGGGAGGTCGAGCGCCTGTTCGGCCGGCCGCCGAGCGCGATCATGTCCTCTGAGATCGGCGGCGCGAACGGGGTCGCGCCCGTCGCCTGGGCCGCCCAGCTCGGGCTGCCGCTGCTCGACGCCGACGGCATGGGACGGGCGTTCCCCGAGGTCCAGATGGTCTCCATGTACGTGGCCGGCCTGCCCGCCGACCTCGTGATCATGACCGACATCGTGGGCAACACCGTGACCATCCGCCCGATCGACGGCCTCTGGTCCGAACGCCTGGCCCGGGCCGTCTGCGTGGCGGCGGGCTCGCACGCGCTGATGGCCGACTACGTCCTCACCGCGGCGCGGGCCAGGGGCGCGGTCATCGAGGGGACGGTCACGCGCGCCCTGGAGGTCGGCCGGGCCACCGAGGGCGCGGCCGACCCGCTCGGCGCGCTCCAGGGCCGGCTGGGCGCCGTCCGCCTGATCACCGGCAAGCTGACCGACGTCGAGCGGCGCACCACGGGCGGGTTCGTCCGGGGCACGGCCACGATCGAGGGCACCGGCGACGAGCGTGGCCGCCGCCTCACCCTGGAGCTGCAGAACGAGAACCTGGTCGCCCTCGAGAACGGCCGCGTGCGCGCCATGGTGCCCGACCTCATCACGGTCGTGGACACCGAGACCGCCGCCGCCGTCCAGACCGAGAGCCTCCGGTACGGCCAGCGCGTCACGGTCCTCGCCTGGCCCTGCGACGCGCTGTGGCGCACGCCCAAGGGCCTGGAGACGGCGGGGCCGCGGGCCTTCGGATACGACCTGGACTACGTACCCGTCGAGGAGCTGACGTCGCATGGCTGACCTGCGGATCGGGATCGACGTCGGCGGCACCAACACCGACGCGGTGGTGCTCGACGCCGAGGGACGGGTGATCGCCAAGGCCAAGCGGCCGACGACCCCCGACGTGACCGGCGGCCTGCGGGCCGCGCTCGACGCCGTCCTGGCGGAGCAGGGCGCCGTCCGCGACCGGATCACCCGCGTCATGCTGGGCACGACGCACGCCACCAACGCCATCCTGGAGCGGCGCGGCCTCGGCCGGGTGGCCGTGCTGCGGCTCGGCGCGCCCGCCACCACGGCCGTGCCCCCGCTCTCCGACTGGCCCGACGACCTGCGCGAAGCCGTCTCGGCGGGCGAGGCCATCGTGCGCGGCGGCCACTACGTGGACGGCCGCGAGATCGGCCCGCCGGACCTGGCGGCCGTGCGCCGCTTCCTGGACGGCGTGCGGGCCGACGCCGTGGCCGTCACCAGCGTGTTCAGCCCGGCGAGCGACGAGCACGAGCGGGTCGTCGAGGAGCTGGTCCGCACCGAGTACGGCCTGCCGGTGTCGGTGAGCCACGAGATCGGCTCGCTCGGCCTGCTCGAACGCGAGAACGCCACCGTGCTGAACGCCGCCCTGTACGGCGTCGCCGCCCACGTCACCGACGCCCTCGTCACGGCCCTGGCCGAGCGCGGACTGGGCGCGCGGGGGCTGGGCGCGCGCCCCTACCTGGCGCAGAACGACGGCACGCTCATGACGGTCGAGCACGCCGCCCGCCTGCCGGTCTCGACCATCGGCTCGGGCCCGGCGAACTCGCTGCGCGGCGCCGCGTACCTGTCCGGCGTGGCGGACGCGATCGTGGTGGACGTGGGCGGCACCTCCACCGACCTGGGCGTGCTGGCCGGGGGCTTCCCGAGGGAGTCGGCGGCGGCGGTCGAGATCGGCGGGGTGCTGACCAACTTCCGCATGCCCGACATCCTGGCGATCGCCCTCGGCGGCGGCACCGTCGTACGGCCCCACGGCGTCGGCCCCGACTCCGTCGGCTACCGGATCGTGCGCGAGGCCCTGGTCTTCGGCGGTACGACGGCGACGATGACGGACGCGGCGGTGGCGGCGGGCCGGGTCCCGCGCGAGGCCGAGGAGTGGCGCGACCGGCTCAAGGCGGGTGACATGTCGGAAGGAATCGCCGACACCCTGGAAAGATCGGTGGCCCTCGCGGACGAGATGATCATCGACGCCGTCGACCGGATGGCGCTCGGCCGGACCGACCGGCCCCTGGTGGCGGTGGGTGGCGGGGCGTTCCTGCTGCCGGACCGCATCCCTGGTGTGAGCCGGGTGATCCGCCCCGAGCACGCCGAGGTCGCCAACGCCGTCGGGGCCGCCATCGCACTCGCGAGCGGCAGAGTCGATACGATCTTGCCAGCGGGAGATAACCGGTCAGAAGCGATCGAACGGGCCAAAGAGGAGGCGCGGGCGCGGGCCGTGGCGGCGGGAGCCGATCCCTCCGGCGTCGAGATCGTCGACCTCCTCGAGGTGCCGCTGAGTTACCTCTCCGAGCCCGCCGTGCGGGTACACGTCAAAGCAGCCGGACCCCTCGCCCGGTGACAGATCGAAAGGATCCCCCCACCATGCGCTGGCACAAGCGCCTGCTCGTCGCCGGGGTCACCGGCGTCCTGGCCCTGACCGCTTCCGCGTGCGCGGGCGGCCAGGTACGCGGCGCCGGCGGAACGCCCGAACCCGAGGCGAGCACCGGCAGTCAGCCGGCGGCCACCCAGGCCGCGCAGGCGAACGACGGCACGTTCGTCTACGCGCCGAACCTGGACGTGGTCACCGACTGGGACCCCGCGACCTCCTACTCCAACGAGATCGTCGCCCTGTCGAACATCTACGAGGGCCTGACCAGGTACAACTCCCAGACCAAGCAGGCCGAGCCCCGCCTCGCCACCGAGTGGACGTCCTCGAGCGACGGCAAGGAGTGGACGTTCAAGCTGCGGCAGAACGTGAAGTTCCACTCCGGCGCCACGCTCGACGCCGAGGCCGCCAAGAAGGCCATCGAGCGCACGATCGAGAAGAAGGGCGGTGCGGCCTACATCTGGGACCCGGTCGACAAGATCGAGGTCGTGGACGCGAGCACGCTGAAGTTCACGCTCAAGTACGCCACCCCGCTCGACCTGGTCGCCTCCTCCGGCTACGCCGCCCACATCTACGACGTGGACGCGGTGGACGCCGACGGCAAGACGACCGCCGGGACGGGGCCGTACACGATCGACTCCTGGCAGAAGGGCAAGGAGACCGAGCTGACGCTGAAGGCGTACGAGGGGTACTGGGGCGGCTGGAAGCCCGAGCAGTACAGGAAGGTCGCCTTCCGCGTCACGCCCGAGATCACCACGGCCTGGCAGCTCCTGCAGCGGGGCGAGGTGAACTTCGTGGAACGCCTGAACCCGCAGCTCTTCGCACAGGCCGGGACGAGCCAGGCGGTCCAGACCTCGCAGTCGCCGTCGTTCCAGAACCTGCTGGTCCTGTTCAACACCGCCGCCGGCCCCACCAAGGACCTCAAGGTACGGCAGGCGCTGCAGCTCGCCATCGACTACGACGGCCTGGCGGCGGCGCTCAAGGGCGCGGGACAGAAGGCCAGCGGCCTGGTGCCGGAGGGGCTGCTCGGCCACGCCGAGGGCATGGAGCCCAAGCAGGACCTGGCCCAGGCCCAGGCGCTGCTGGCCGAGGCAGGGTACGGCCCCGACAACCCGGAGCTCAAGCTCAGCATGACCTACGCCCAGGGCGACGAGGACCAGAAGTTGCTGGTCACGCTGCTCAGCTCGGCGCTGAAGAAGCTCAACGTGACGCTGCAGGCCAAGCCGATGACCTGGAGCGCGCAGTGGGACCTGGGCAAGAAGGAGGGCCAGGACATCTTCGTCATGTACTGGTATCCGGACTATCCGGACGCCTACTCCTGGTTCCTCAACGTGTTCAAGAGCGCTGACAAGCCGCAGTTCAACCTGTCCTACCTCAAGAACGGCGAGATCGACGCGGGCATCGGCAAGCTGCCCGAGCTGACGGCCACGGACAAGGGGATGGCCGAGCGCGAGTACCAGGAGCTGCAGAAGAAGATCATCCAGGAGGAGGCGGCGGTGGCGGTGCCGTACGTGCAGACGTACCAGCGGGCGCTGTCCTCCGACGTCCAGGGATATGCGGACAACCCCGCCTATCCCAACGTGGTCTTCTTCTACGACCTCAAGCGCGTCGGCTGACCATGCTGCGCTATCTGGCCCGCCGGCTCGGCCAGGCCCTCCTGGTCGTGTCCGGCGTGGTCGTGCTCACCTTCGCGGTCATGCGGCTGGTGCCGGGTGACCCGGCGGTCGCGTACGCCGGGCCGAAGGCCACGCCCGAGCAGCTCGCCGAGACTCGCGCGCTGTTCGGGCTGGACGACCCGCTCTACGTCCAGCTCGTGAACTACGCGCGTGACCTGGTCACCGGCGACTGGGGCACGAGCCTGCGCACCCGGCAGCCGGTGCGCGACGACCTGTACGTGGCCTTTCCCGCCTCCCTCGAACTGGTGGGCACGGCTCTGCTCATCGCGATCGTCGCGGGCATCCCGATCGGCGTGCTCGCCGCCCGCTACAAGAGGAGACTTCCGGACCTGGGGGTGCGGCTCGGCAGCGTGCTGGCCGTCTCCGTACCGGTCTTCTGGCTGGCCCTGGTCCTCCAGACGGTGTTCGCCACCAACCTCGGCTGGTTCCCCATCGCCGGCGAGTACGACTCCTCGCTCGACACCACCAGCCCCCTCACGCTCTGGACCAACATCACCGTCGTCGACGCCCTCATCACCGGCAACTGGCCCATCTTCACCAGCACGCTCCAGCACCTGGTGCTGCCCGCGCTGGTCGTGGCCGCCTACCCGGCCGGCGTCATCGCCCAGATGACCCGGGCCGCCCTCATCGAGGAGTCGGGCCAGGACCACGCCAGGATGGAACGCGCGCTCGGCTTCGGCGAGACGTCCATCCTGACCAAGTTCGCCCTGAGACCGGCGCTCAACCCCGTCCTGTCGCTGATCGCCCTGGTCTTCGCGTACGCGATCGTCAACGGCTTCCTCGTCGAGGCCATCTTCAACTGGCCGGGCCTGGGCCGCTACGCCGTCGAATCGATCCGCTCGCTGGACACCCCGGCCATCGCCGGCGTCACCCTGCTGGTGGCCCTGGTGTACGTCCTGGCCAACCTGGTCGTGGACATCCTCCAGGGCTTCGTCGACCCCCGAACGAGGATCCGATGACGGACCCGATGACGGACCCGAAGGCCGGCGTCGAGGCCGCGCCGCTGCGCCGCACACTGCCGAGGCCGCCCGACCGGTTCGCCGCCCTGGGCGCGGTGCTCATCGTGCTGGTCCTGCTGGCCGCGATCTTCGCGCCGTGGCTGGCGCCGTACCCGGTGGACGAGCCGAAGCCGCTGGAGGCGCTGCTGCCGCCGAGCGGCGCCCACTGGTTCGGCACCGACCAGGTCGGGCGCGACGTGCTCACCCGAATCCTGTACGGCGGCCGCACCTCGCTGTTCATCGCCGTCGCCGTGCTCGGCGCCTCGGCCCTGGTCGGGGTCGCGCTCGGCGTGGTGGCCGGGTACGCGGGCGGCTGGCTCAGGGACGTCATCATGCGCGTCACCGACGTCTTCCTGGCCTTCCCCGCGCTGCTGCTCTCCCTGGCCCTGGCGGTCGTGCTGCAGCCCAGCGTGAACACCGTGATCCTGGCCATCGCGGTGACCTGGTGGCCCTGGTACACCCGGCTGGCCGCCTCCGTGGCCGCCTCGATCGCGACCCGGGGGTACGTGGACGCCGCCCGCTGCCTCGGCGTGCCGGCCCCGCTGATCATCCTGCGGCACGTGGTGCCCAACTCGCTCACGCCCGTGCTGGTCCAGATGTCGCTGGACGCGGGCGGGGTGATCCTGACCTCGGCGGCGCTGTCGTATCTGGGGCTGGGGGCGCAGGAGCCGACGGCGGAGTGGGGGTTGATGGTGCAGCAGGGGCAGACGTTGTTCACCACGAACTGGTGGGTGGTCACCTTCCCGGGGCTGGCGATCCTGGTGACGGCGTTCGCGTTCAACGTGCTGGGGGAAGGGCTGCGCAACGCTCTCGATCCCCGAAGGGTGGTCAAGTGATCGAGGTGCGCGATCTTCAGGTGCGTTACGACGGGCGGCTCGTGGCCGACGTGCCGGAGCTGGACGTGGGCCCGGGGGAGTGCGTGGCCCTCGTGGGGGAGAGCGGCTCGGGCAAGTCCACGACGCTGCTGTCGCTGCTCGGGCTCACCGAGAATGCTGAAATTTCAGGACACATCAGCGTGTGCGGCGTCGACGTCCGCACGGCCACGCCGCGTGCCCTCCGCGCGATCCGGGGCGCGCGGGCGGCGCTCGTGATGCAGTCGCCCCAGGCCGCGCTCAGCCCCGCCACCCGCCTCGGCGTCCTGATGCGCCGCGCGCTCAGGCTGCACGGCCGGGACGGCGCGGAGCAGGCCATGGCCGAGGCGGTGGAGGCGGTCCTGCTCGACCGCGAGATCCTGCGCCGCTATCCGCACGAGATCTCCGGCGGCCAGGCCCAGCGCTTCGCCATCGCGCTGGCCATCGCGCTGGGCGCCGAGGTGATCCTGGCCGACGAGCCCACCAGCGCCCTCGACGTGACCGTGCAGGCCGAGGTGGTCGGCGTGCTGCGCGGACTGCGGGCGGAGCGCGGGCTCGCGCTCCTCATCGTCTCCCACGACCTGGCCCTGGTCTCCACGATCGCCGATCGGGTGCTCGTGATGAAGGACGGCGCGGTGGTGGAGTCGGGCCCCGCCGCCGGCGTGCTCTCCGAGCCGTCCCACCCCTACACCCGCGAGCTGCTGGAGGCGCTGCCGTGACGATGCTCAGGGCCGAGCGCGTGACGCTCGGGTACGCCCGCCGCCCGGTCGTCCACGACGTCAGCCTGGACATCACCGAGGGCGGCGTGGGCCTGATCGGGGAGAGCGGCTCGGGCAAGACGACGCTGGCCCGCGCGTTCCTGGGCCTCCTCACCCCCATGTCCGGAAATATCTGGTACGGCGACCAAACCCTGAAAAAAGCCAACTTGCGGAAGTTCCGCAAGGACGTCCAGCCCGTCTTCCAGGCCGAGGCCCTCGACCCTCGGATGCGCGTCGGCGCCTCCATCGCCGAGGCCCTGCCCCGTGCCGCCCGATCCCGGGTCGGGGAGCTGCTCGAACAGGTCGGGCTCGACCCGGACCTGGCCACCCGCCGGCCCCACCAGCTCTCGGGCGGCCAGCGCCAGCGCGTGGTGATCGCCAGGGCCCTGGCCGTCGGCCCCCGGCTGCTCATCCTCGACGAGCCCACCAGCGCCCTCGACGTCACCGTCCAGGCCAGGGTCCTCGACCTGCTGGCCTCCCTGGACACCGAGCGCCTGCTGATCACGCACAACCTGGCCGTGGTGGAGCGGCTCTGTCGCACCTCGCACGTGCTCTTCGCGGGGCGCGTGGTGGAGTCGGGCCCGACGGGCGACCTGCTGGCCGCTCCGGCGCATCCGTACACGCTGGCCCTGCGTGACGCCGTGCCGAGGCTGGGCGGCGACCCGCCGGTGGCCAAGGGGCGGACGGAGGCCGTGCCGGCGGCGACGGGCTGCCCGTACCGGCTGCGCTGTCCCCTCGCCGTGCCGGAGTGCGAGAAGGCGCCCGAGCCGCGGGACGTACGGGGGCGTCAGGTGGCCTGCCACCGGGCGGAGGACGTCCTGGTCACCTGACCACGGCGCGGGCCTTGAGCTGCTCGCCCAGGTCGTCGGAGAGCTTGCCCATCAGCCGGGCCAGCTCGTGCCTGTCCGATTCGGACCAGCCCGCCAGCGCGCCCTCGAACCACTCGGAGGTCACCCGGCGGCACTTGCCCGCCGCCTCGACGCCCGCCTCGGTGAGCGCGATGCGCCAGGCCCGGCGGTCGTCGGGGTCGCGGACCCGCTCGACCAGCCCGCGCTGTTCGAGCGCGGACACGTGCCGGGTCACGTGCGGGCTCTCCACCTGCAGGCTCTCGGCGATCATGCCGATTCTGCGGGGCTCGCCCGCGTCCAGCAGGTCGACGAGGATCTGGACGTCCGGACGGTCGAGCCGGACGCCCGCGGCCGCGGTCAGCCGTTCGTGCGTCTTGCCGCGGTTGAGTGTGGTCACGACCTTGCGGAAGGCGGCCACCGCGGTGTGGAGGTCTTCGTCCATCGACTTGCTTACCTAACTTAGGTATGTATTATCGGTTCTCGTTACTTACCCAAGTTATCTAAAGGAGCCCAACGTGGCGACAATCACCGTGCCCGCAGCACGGGGGACGCGGAGCGGGAACCCCTGGCCCGCGGTGATCTCCCTGGCCTTCGCGGCCTCCATCGCCGCCCTGCAGAACACCGCGGTGGTCCCGTTGCTGCCGGTGCTGCAGCGAGAGCTGAACGCCTCGCTGCCCGCCGTGACCTGGACGCTCACGCTGAGCCTCCTGGTCGCCGCCGTGGCCACGCCCTTGCTGTCGCGCTTCGGAGACATGTACGGCCGGCGCCGGATGATCCTCGGCGCCCTCGCCCTCCTGGTGGTGGGCTCGGTCATGGCGGCGCTGGCGACCACGCTGACCTGGCTGATCGTGGCCCGGGTGCTTCAGGGCTTCGTGGCCGCGCTGATACCGCTGTCGATCGGGGTGGTGCGCGACACGCTGCCCAGGGAGCAGCTCGCGACCGGCATCGGCGTGCTCAGCGCGACGATGGGCTTCGGCAGCGGCGGCGGCATGATCCTGGCCGGGCTCGTCTCGGGCGACTACCACCTCGTCTTCTGGATCACCGGTGGCATCTCGCTGGTGGCGGCCGTCGTGGTGGCCTTCCTCGTCCGTGACACCGCCGAGCCCGTACGGGGCCGCCCCGACCTGCTCGGCGCCGCGCTGCTGGCCGCCTGGCTGGTGGCCCTGCTGCTCGGCATCAGCGAGGGCGGCCCGTGGGGCTGGACCTCACCGGGCGTGCTCGGCCTCTTCGCCGCCGCGGCGGGGCTGGCGGCCGTCTGGGTGCTGGTCGAGCGCAGGGTGGCCGAGCCGCTGGTGGAGATGGCGATGCTGGTGCACCGCGGCACGGTCGGCGCGACGGTGTCCTCGATGCTGCTCGGGTTCTCGTTCTTCACCCTGCTGACCGGCATGTCCGCCTTCGCCCAGGCGGCCTTCGCGGCGTCGACCCTGGAGATCGGGATCTATCTGCTGCCCAGCACGCTGTTCATGCTGGTGATCTCGTTGTTCGCGGGCCGCTTCATGCGCCGCTTCGCGGCCTCCACCATGGTGGCGGTGGGCTCGGGGGCCACCGCCCTGGCCGCGCTCTGGCTGGTGGCGGCCCACGACGCCCCCGCGCAACTGTACGTGGCGTCCTCGCTGATGGGCATCGGCCTCGGCATCGGATACGCGGCCCTCGGCACCATGGCCGTCGAGCACGTCGACCCGGCCAAGACCGCCACGGCGGCTGGGGTGAACGCGCTCGTCCGGGTCGTGGGCGGCAGCACGGCCGGCGCCGCGATCGCCGCCATCCTGGCCGCCCAGCCCGGTCTGGACGGCTTCCGGTGGGTCTTCGGCGCGGCCGCGGCGGCGGGCGTCGTGGCCGCGCTGTTCGCGGCCGTGTACGGGCGCCTCAACCGCGCGGCGGTCACAGGGCTTTCAGTCCGCTGATCACCTCGAGCAGCACCTTGGCGTCCGGAGCGGGCGGGGGCAGCTCGACCTGGACGAGCTGCTGCGCGTGCAGGTCGCCGACCAGCACCCTGACCACGCCGATGGGCAGGTTCAGCTCGGCCGCGACGTCCACGAGCCGGGTCGGCTGGGTGCACTTCTGCAGAATGATCAGATGCTCGGGGGCGAGGCCGCGGGGCGGAGTCAGGCCGCCGGAGGTGATGATGACCGCGATGAGGTCGATGGCCTCGCTCGCGGGCACCGTCCGGCCCCTGGTCAGCAGATAGGCGGGGACGATCGGGCCGGCATCCTCGTCCAGCCAGCGCTCTTCACTCACTTCGCACCACCCGCATGGGGCGAGCCGGTTCCTCGACGGCGGCCGGGGCCTCCGGCTCGGCCACGTGCTCTTCCGGGATCAACACGATCGCGGTGGTCCCTCCATATGGTGAACCGCGCAAGGTCACGCGGATGTCGTGCCTGGCGGCCAGGCGGGAGACGACGAAAAGGCCGAGCCGGTCGCTGTCGGCCAGGTCGAACTCGGGCGGGCTGGCCAGCCGCTCGTTGTAGTCGGCCAGTTCCTCTGGTTCCATCCCGTGCCCGCGGTCCTCGACCTCGAAGGCGAAGCCGCGGGCGGCCTCCTCGCCGCGCACGATGACCGGGGTGTGCGCGGGGGAGTAGACGGTGGCGTTCTCGACAAGTTCGGCGATCAGGTGGATCACGTCGCCGACGACGTTCCCGGCCAGGCGCTGGCCGGTCATCGGCTCGACCACGATCCGCTGGTAGTCCTCCACCTCGGCCGCGGCGCCGCGGGCCACGTCGTGCAGCGGCACCGGCCTGCTCCAGCCGCGCCCCGGCGTGGCGCCCGACAGGATGATCAGGCCCTCCGCGTGGCGGCGCATGCGCGTGGTCAGGTGGTCGAGCTTGAACAGGTCCTCGAGCTGGTCGGGGTCGGTGGCCCGGTGCTGCATGTCCGCGAGCTGGATGCGCTGGCGGTGCAGCAGCGTCTGGCTGCGCCTGGCCAGGTTGCGGAACACGTGCCCGACGCCCTCGCGGAGCTGCGCCTGGCCGACGGCCGCCTCGACCGCGGTCTGCTGGACGGTGGAGAACGCCTGCCCCACGTCGTCGATCTCGACCGTGGTGCCGGCCACCGACACCTCCGGCATCTCGACCGTCTCGCCCTTGCGCAGCTTGGCGACCACCTGCGGCAGCCGCTCCTGGGCCACCTCCAGCGCCGCCAGCCGGAGCGCGCCGAGCTCCTTCGACAGCCGGTTGCCCATGCGCAGCGAGAACGCGATAGACACGATCACCAGCGCCAGGGCGGTGCCCGCGAGCAGGAACGCCCTGGACAGCACCTGGTCGGCCACCGGGTCGGCCCGCTCGTTCAGGATGTTGCTGGCCCGCATCTGGGCCTTCTGGAACGAGTCGGCCAGTCCCTCCGTGGTGCTGAGCCAGCCGGACGGCGTGCCGCCCGCGATGATCTGGTCCTCCATCATCCGCATCCGCTGGTAGGCGGGGGAGGTGATCAGGGCGACCTGGGGATCGCGCAGTTCCCGGTCGAGCTCGGCGAGCGCCTGGTCGAGCAGGAAGCGCCGGTTGCCGGCGAGCCGCGTGAACAGCCGCCGCTCGGCCGCGTCGACCGTGCCGAGCCCGATGGCCTGCTCCCTGGTCAGCAGCTCTTTGACGTAGCTCATGTCGATGGTCACGCGGGACTGCTCGTAGATCGGGATGTCGTCGATGAGCGCGACGCGCCGGTGCAGGCCGAACAGCGTGTCGATGATCGAGCTGTACGCCTCCACCGTGTGCAGACGGTCGGACAGGCCCGTGTCGATCTCACCTCGGATCGAGTCGAGCCTCTCGAGTTGCGTGTCCACCGCGTCCACCTGTGTGCGGATCTCTTCCGATCTGTCTTTGGAATTGCTGGAGAGCTGTCTGAACGCGTCCCTGGCGGTGTCAGTCCGGGTGCGCTGTGCGGTTACAGAGGATTTGTCCGCCATGTTACGCAAGTGCCTGGCTGAGACTAGACGTTCACGCTGGATCTCGCTGATGAGTTTGTACGCGGGAAGACGGAGGTTCGTCCAGACTGTCTTGTATTGGCGCAGCTCCAGGCTTTCGCTCGCGGTGACGGCGGTGATGACCCCCCACAACACCACCATGGAGGTCAGTGGCACGAGCAGTAGTCCGATGATCTTCATACGGATCGTTCGGCTACGACCCATGGCACCTCTCCCCGGTCGGTCCCCTGCTGGCAAGGCCGGACGGGACAACGCCCGAGGATAGCAATTGGATCACCAAAATGCCCAATTTTTCGGGACTTTTGGACACGCGGCCACCGTCTGCCTGATCTTGGAGTAGGTTTCCCGGGATACATAGGCGACAGAGGGAGATGCGTTGCGCCGTCGACTCGCAGCGGCCGCCGCGCTGATCCTCCTCGCGGCCTGCTCGGTCCCCCCGGAGCCCCAGCAGGCCCCGGTGGGTGAGTCGCCGTTCGTCTACGTCAAGAACACCGACATCGTCACCGAGTGGGACCCCAGCCGCTCCTACTCCAACGAGATCATCGCCTTCCAGAACGTCTACGAGACCCTCACGCTCTGGGACCCGGTCACCAAGAAGTCGGCCCCCCGCCTGGCCACGTCATGGCGCTCGTCGGCCGACGGCCGGACCTGGACGTTCAGCCTGCGCCCCGGCGTGACCTTCCACACCGGCAACCCGCTCGACGCCACGGCGGTCAAGGCGTCGATCGAGCGCACGATGGCGGCCAAGACCGGCGCCTCCTACATCTGGGACGCGGTCTCCTCCATCAGGGCCGAGGGGCCGCTCACGGTCACGTTCGCGCTGAAGTACCCGGTCCCGCTCGACCTGGTGGCCTCCGCCGGGTACGCCGCCTACGTCTACGACACCAAGGCGGCACCCGACCTCGGGAAGTGGTTCAAGGAGGGCAGGGACGCGGGGTCGGGGCCGTACACGGTGACGAAGTGGAACAAGGGCAAGGAAGACGAGCTCACGCTCTCGGCGTACGGCGACTACTGGGGCGGCTGGCGGCGGCCGCACTACAACACGATCAAGTACAAGGCCGTGCCCGACCCCGAGCGGGCGTACCGGATGCTGCAGCGCGGCGAGGCCAGCTTCGTGGACCGGCTCGACCCCGAGCTGTTCGCCAAGGCCACGGCCGCGCCGGGTGTGCGCACGTCTGACCGGCCGTCGTTCACCACGGCCATGATGCTGTTCAACACCGCCACCGGCCCGATGAAGGACATCCGGGTACGCCGAGCCGTGCAGAAGGCCGTCGACTACCGGGGCCTCATCAAGCGGCTCAAGGGCTCGGTGATGCCGGCCAGCGGCATCATCCCCGAGGGGCTGCTGGGCCACGTCCCCGACCAGGTGCCCAAGCAGGACCTGGCCGCCGCCACGCGGCTGCTGCAGCGGGCCGGCTACGGGCCAGGGGGCAGGCCGCTGCGGCTGCGGCTGACGTACGGCGAGGGCGAGGCCGACGAGGAGGTGCTCGCCAGGCGGCTGCAGAGCACGCTGCGCGGGCTCAACGTGACCCTCGAGACCCGGGGGATGCACTGGAACGAGCAGTGGGAGCAGGGCAAGAAACGCGGCCAGGACATCTTCGTCATGTACTGGTGGCCCGACTACGCCGACGGCTACTCCTACTTCGGCCAGGTCTTCCGCAGCGCCGACCCGCCCGTGCTGAACCTGGCCTACCTCAACGACCAGGGCCTGGACGCGCTGCTCGACAACGCGCCCGAGCTGACCGTGACCGACAAACCCGCCGCGCAGCGGATCTACGAGCAGGCCACGGACAGGGTGCTGGAGCAGCGGGCGGCCGCCGCGATGACCTGGGTGGTCAAGTCACAGCGGGCCTACCTGGGCGCCGTCCAGGGCTACGACGACAACCCGGCCTACCCGGACGTCGTCTTCGTCTACGACCTGCGGCCCTCGGGCTGATCCCCGCCCGCGCTCTCGATCTCCGAGGCGCGCTCACGCAGCCGCGTCCTGATCTCCTCCGGGGTGTAGGCCCGGCGGCGCCGTTCGGCCCGCGCGATCACCACCCCTGTGGCCGCCACACCCATGATTCCGGCCAGACCGAGCATCTTCCACCAGCGCATGTTGCCTAGGCTAGTCCTGTGCTGACTCTCGATGAGGCCGTCAAGGTGACGCGAACCGGTGATCTCTGGATCTTCCGCGGGCGTTCCGTACCCGATCGCGCCATTCAGACGATGACCAACAGCCCGGTCAACCACGTGGGCATGGCCATCGTGGTCGAGGACCTGCCTCCGATGATGTGGCACGCCGAGCTCGGCAGGTCGCTGCTCGACCTGTGGTCGGGCACCCACCAGCGCGGCGTGCAGCTCCACGACCTGCGCGCGGCGGTGACGACCTGGGCCGACCGCTACGACCAGCGGGCGTGGCTGCGCCAGCTCGACCCGGAGGCGACCCCCGACATGGAGGACGCGGCCCTGCGCACGGTGGCCCGGCTCGACGGCACCCCGTTCCCGTCCACCGCCCGGCTGGCCGCCCGCTGGGCCAGGGGGCGCGTCCCGCGCGGGAGCCGCAAGGAGCAGACGCTGGAGAGCGCCTACTGCGCCGAGGTCGTGGCCGTCACCTACGAGGAGATGGGGCTGCTGCCCACCGGCCGCCGCCCCAACTGGTACGACCCGGGCCGGTTCTGGAGCGGCGACGACCTCGAACTGCTGCTGGGCCGCAGGCTGGGCAACGAGATCACCGTGGGAGTGGAGCGTACGCGGCGGTCCTGAGCCGGGTCAGCGGGAGCGTGACCGCCATCAGCACGGCCACCAGCGCGAACCCCACCGGATAGCCGGTGTGCCCCAGCACGAGCCCGAACCCCATCGCGCCCACGCCCATGCCCGCGTCGAACGCCAGGTTCCACAGGGCACTGACCCTGGAAGCCTCGCCCCGCTCGAACATCAGCGCCAGCGTCGCGTTCTGCAGCACCCCGAACCCCGCCCCGAACAGCGCCATCCCGGCCACCACCGCGACCGGCCCCCCGGTCCAGAACTGGAGCCCGATCCCGGCGGCACAGGCCAGCAGGCCGGGCTTCAGCAGCCCGGCCGAGCCGTGCCGGTCGCCGTGCCGGCCCGCCAGCCAGCGCGCCGCCGGCGTGGCCAGCGACTGGGTGAGCAGCGCGACCGAGGCCAGCTCGGGTGAGCCCGCCAGCGGCAGGAACGTCACCATGACGCCCGTCGCGGTCGTCACCGCCGCGAACACCACCGCCAGCCGCGTCACCTCGCCCGTCCCCTGACCTCGCTCACGGCTCCCCACGGCGCGTACGGGCCGCGTCGCCGGCAGGCCGAGCACGGCGGGCAGCCCGGCCAGCGGCACCAGACCGGCCACGACGAACACGGAAGCGTGGCCGAGGGCGTCGCTCGCCCACAACCCCAGTGGCAGGCCCAGCACGGACGGGACGCCGACGGCCACGCCGTACAGGCCGAGGCCCTCGCCGCGGCGCTCGGCGGGGATCAGCTCGGCGGTGAGCGCGGTCCCCGTGACCACCAGGACGCCCAGCCCGGCCCCGCGCACCACGCTGATCGCCACCACCCAGCCCAGCGCGGCCGACAGCGGCAGCAGCAGCGCCGGCAGCCCGAGCAGCGCCAGGCCGAGCCCCATCACGGCGCGGTAGCCGAGCCGGGACAGCAGCCACGGGACCGCCAGCTCGGCCGCCACCGTGGCCAGCATCATGGCGCCGGTGACCGACCCGGCGCCGAGCCCACCGGCGCCGCCGGTCGTGGCATAGAGCGGTACGGCGGAGAACAGCAGATAGAAGCCGAGCAGCCCGGCCGTGGATGCGGCCATCATCAGGTTCATCGAGCGCGTCATCATGCGTACGACGGTCGCGAAACGGCGTTCCGGGCACATCGGGCATGATGCTTAGCCGCTTCTTCATAATGGGTGGCGTGTTCGTGGGACGTGAGGCGGAGCTGGCCCGCCTGACCGCGGCGCGGCAGCGCACCCCGGGCGCCGTGCTGGTCGTCGGTGAGGCCGGGATCGGCAAGTCGCGGCTGGTCCGCGAGTTCGTGTCCGGGCTCGGCGCCCCCGGCCCTCTCGGTGTCTTCGTCGCCGAGGGCGGGGCCGATCCGGGCGGCACGGCGTACGCGCCGTTCGTGCCGGTGCTGCGCCGCCTGGTGCGGCAGTACGGCGCCGGGCTGCTGCCGGGCGGTGGCCGGCGCGGGCTCGCCCGGCTGCTGCCCGAGCTGGGCGAGGTCGAGGACCTGCCCGGCCTGGGGCGGGCGCGGCTGTTCGAGGAGGTCCTGCTGCTGGTCGAGCGATCGGCCGAGCGGCGCCCGCTGGTGATCGTCCTGGAGGACCTGCACTGGGCCGACCAGGCCGCCATCGACCTGCTGCTGTTCCTGCTGCGGAACCTGATGACGCCCGGCGTGCTGATCGTCGCGACCTCCAGGGAGCCGCTGCGGCTGCCGGACGCCGAGGTGATCAGGGTGCCGCCGCTGGGGCGTGAGGAGGTGGCGCGCATGCTGGGACGCGAGGACGTCGAGTCGATCGTGGCGCGCAGCGAGGGCAACCCCCTGTTCGCCGAGGCCCTCGCCGACGCCGAGGCGGGTTCCCGCGCCCGGGCCTCCTCCGGCCGCGCCGGGGTCGCCACCCCGGCCTCGTTGCGGGAGGTGCTGCTCGCCGGGGCCGAGCGGCTGCCGCCCGACGGGCTCGACGTGCTGCGGATCGCCGCCGTGGCCGGGCGCAGGACGCCGCACGAGGTGCTGCGGGCCGTCGCCGGGCTGGACGACCTGGCGCTGGACGAGGCGCTGCGGCCGGTCGTACGCGCCCGGCTGCTGCTCGTGGACGGCGACGGCTACACCTTCCGGCACGCCCTCATCCGCGACGCCGTCTACGACGACCTGCTGCCGGGGGAGCGGCGCCGGCTGCACGCCCGCTGCGCCGAGGCCCAGCCCGACCTCGCCGCCGACCACTGGTACGCGGCCGGCGACCGGCGGCGCGCCTTCCAGGCCGCCTGGCGCTCCCGCCGCTGGGAGCGCGTCCTGGAGCTGTGGGACCAGGCGGCGGGCGATGACGCCGGAGAGCACGCCAGGGTGCTGGAGCTGGCCGCGCGCGACGCCTTGACCGAGGGCGACGCCGAGCGGGCCGAGGAGCTGGCGACCCGGGCGATCGAGGAGGTGAACGACCCGCTCAGGGCCGCGCACCTGCTGGAGCTGCGCGTCGCCATCCGCGACCTGCTCGGCGAGGAGGGGCTCGGCGACCTGCGCGAGGCCGTACGCCTGGCGCCGCGCGAGTCCAGGCTGATCGGAGCCCTGGCCACCGTGCTGGCCTGGAACGGCCAGGACGCCGAGGCCCGCGCCCACGCCGAGGAGGCGCTCCTGCTCGGTGACGACCGGTCCCTCATCACGCTGGCCGCCCTCACCGCCCTGGACGGCGACCTCGCGGCGGCCTCGAGACTGTACGCCGAGGCCAGGACGTCCGCGCCCGACGACGACACCCTGCTCATGTCGTACGCCAGCGAGGCCGACGTCCTGGAGGCCGCGGGCGAGCACACGAGGGCCGAGTCGGTCGCCCGCAGGGGCATCGCCAGGGCCCGCGGCCTGGGCCTGGCCCGATCGAGAGGCGGGCACCTGGCCGCGAACCTGGCCGAGCCGCTCGCCTCGCTCGGCCGCTGGCGGGAGGCGCGCGAGGTGATGCGCACGGCGCTCGCGCTCGATCCGCCGCCCATCCACCGGGCCTGGATCCTCATGGTGCTCGGCACGGTCGCCGTCTGGGAGGGCGCGCACGCCGAGGCGGCGGAGATCGTCGGCCGGACCCGGCCGCTGATGCGGGGACGGTCACGGGGCTACGACTCGTGCCTCGAACCCGACCTGCTCGAATGCCGCCTCGCCGTGGCCCGCGGCGACCTGGAGGCGGCACGGCGGACGGTCGACCACGTGCTGACCGAGCACGACCTGACGCTGAGCCGCCGCTACGCCTGGCCGCTGCTGGCCCTGGCCGCCAGGATCGGCCGCGTACGCCGGGCTCCCGCGGGCATCGCCACGACCGGGCGGGTCCAGGAGGCGTACCGGGCGACGTTCGAGGCCGAGTGCGGCGGGTCCTGGACGACGGCCGTGGCGGGCTGGCGGGCGGTCGGGCAGCCGTACGCGCTGGGCCAGGCCCTCGTCCGGGCGGCCGAGCAGGACCCGGCGCAGGCCACCGGGCCGCTGCGCGAGGCCGCCGCGATCGCCGCGGACCTCGGCTCGGAGCCGCTGCGACGCGAGGTCGAGACGGCCGCGGCCACGCTGCGGGTGAGCCTGTCCGACGGCCTGGTGCTGTCGGCCAGGGAGCGCGAGGTGCTCGGCCTGGTCGCCGAGGGACTGAGCAACCGGCAGATCGCCGAGCGGCTGTTCATCTCGGCCAGGACCTCCGGGGTGCACGTGTCCAACATCATGGCCAAGCTGGGCGTGGCCTCCCGGGTGGAGGCCGCCGCGCTGGCCCGCCGTACCGGCCTGATCTAATCCCGGCATGACTTCTGTGAACGTCGCCGTGATCGGCGTGGGCAACTGCGTCTCCTCCCTGGTGCAGGGCGTCGAGCACTACCGCGACGGCAAGGCCCCCGGCCTGCCGAACCCGGTCTGCGCCGGCTACGCGATCTCCCAGGTCCGTTTCACCGCCGCGTTCGATGTCGGCGCGGCCAAGCTCGGCCTGGACCTGTCGGAGGCCATCTGGACGCCGCCCAACAACTCCCGCAGGTTCGCCGGCGTACCCCGTCTGGGCGTGCCCGTCGTGGAGGGGATCCTGGCCGACGGCGTGGGGCCCGGCTCGGCCGGCCTGATCGACCCACGCGGCGGCGCGACGCCCGGGGAGGTCGCCGCCCACCTGAGGGCGACGGGCACGCACGTCGTGCTCAACTTCCTGCCCACCGGCGCGCAGCGGGCCACGGAGCTGTACGCGGGCGCGGCGATCGAGGCCGGATGCGCGTTCGTCAACTGCATGCCCGCCGTGCTCGCCCGCTCGCCCGAGTGGCGCGACCGCTTCGCCGGGGCCGGGCTGCCGCTGGTGGGCGACGACCTGAAGAGCTCGTTCGGCGCGACGCTCGTGCACCGCGCGCTGGTCGACGCCCTGACCGGCAGCGGCGTCCGGCTCACCGAGGGCTACCAGCTCCTCGGCGGCGGCAACATGGACTTCGTCAACCTGGAGGACCCCGCCCGCATGAAGAGCAAGAAGGCCACCAAGACGACGGGCGCGGGCACCTCGACGCACGTCGGCGCCCAGTACGTACCGTTCATGGACGACCGCAAGATCGCCTTCATCCGGCTGCAGGGCGAGGGGTTCGGCGGATCCCCGCTGGAGCTGGAGCTGCGCATGGTCGTGGAGGATTCGCCCAGCGCCGCGGGCAACGCGCTCGACGCCGCGCGGCACGCCAAGGCGGCCATGGACCAGGGCGTCGGCGGGCTGCTGACGGAGGTGTCGGGTGCGCTGATGAAGGCGGTTTGACGCATTATGCTCGGTCGGGATGGACATCCGCGTGCTCGGCCCGGTCGAGGTGTGCGAAGGCGGCACCGAGCTACCGATCGAGGGGGCCCAGCAGCAGTGCGTGCTCGGGGTCCTGGCCGCCTACCACGGCTCCTACGTGCCGGTGGAACGCCTGATCGAGGCCCTCTGGGAGGACGACCCGCCCAAGACCGCCAAGACGATCGTGCAGCTCAAGGTCTCGCAGCTCCGCAAGACACTGGCCGGGCGCATCTCCAGCACGACGGCGGGCTACTCACTGGCCGTGCCGGACGAGGAGGTCGACCTCGCCCGCTTCCGCCGCCTGGCCGCCGAGGGCCGCTCGGCGCGCGGCCCCGAACAGGCGGCCGCCGCCTGGGAGCGGGCGATCGAGCTGTGGCGCGGGCAGCCGCTGCAGGGCGTCGGCGCCACCTGGGTCGAGCGGCGCGTACGCGTGCCGCTGCTGCGCGAGCTCTGGGACCTGCTCGAAGAGCACGCCGCCGGCCTGATCGGGCTGGGCCGCCACCGCGAGGTGCCCACGCTGCTGCAGGGGCTCAGGAACGAGGAGCCGCTCAGGGAGACCCCGCACGCGCTGGCCATGACGGCGCCAGCTCCCCAGGGACGTGCCGGCTTCGTCGGCAGGAAGGCCGAGGCCGAGCACCTGCGGACGCTGCTGCGCGCCGGCCGCGTCACCGTCGTGACCGGCCCGGCCGGCATCGGCAAGTCGGCGCTGGCCGTGCACGTCGGCCACCAGGTCGCCGCCGACTTCCCCGACGGGCAGCTCCACGTCGACCTCGGCGGCCACGGCCAGGGCGAGCCGCTGCCGGCCGAGCGGGTGCTGCCCCGCCTGCTGGGCGCGCTCGGCGTGCCCGTCCCCGGCGAGGCCGCCGCGCAGCTCGACCTCTACCGCTCGACGCTGGCCGACCGGCGGGTGCTCGTCGTGCTCGACAACGCGGCGCACGCCGAGCAGGTACGCCCCCTGCTCCCCGGCGGCCCGTCCTGCGCCGCGCTCGTCACCAGCCGTGACACGCTGCGCGGCCTGGCCCTGCAGGGGGCCCGGCCCGTCCGGCTGGCCACGCTAAGCCCGGCGAGTCCCGCGACCTCCTGGCCGGTCTCGTCGGCGGCGACCTGCTCACGTCCGACCCCGAGGGGGCGGCCGAGCTGGCCGAGCTCTGCGGCCACCTGCCGCTGGCCCTGGCCATCGCGGGCGCGAACCTCATCGGGCGCACCGGGCTGCGACTTCACCGCGTCCTCCGCCGCCAGGCTGGCCGGGGGCGATCCGGCGGCGGCCAGGCGGGTGCTGGCCCGGCTCGCCTCGGCCCACCTGGTCGAGGTGCACGTACCCGGCCGGTTCCGGGTGCACGACCTCGTCGGGCTCTACGCCCGCGGGCACTGCACGGAGGACGACGACCCGGCGCCGCTGCAGGCGTACTATCTGCACACCGCGCGCGTTCACGTACGCCGACTACCACCCCCGCGTGGTGATCTCGGTGGCGAGCCGGGTGCTGGCGGAGACCGAGCGCGCAGGCGGCCATGCACCACACGCTGGCCGGGGCCTGGTTCACGCTCAATGAGCCGCGCCCCGCCGCCCGCCACTGCGAGCGGGCCGCCGAGCTCTACGAGGAGATCGGCTGGAAGACCGGCGTGCTGGTCGCGCTGAGCAACCTCGTCGTGGCCGGCGGCACGCTCGGCGTCCTGCACCAGGGCCTCGACCAGTACGAGCGCATCGTGCGGCTGTGGGAGGCCCACGACCCGTCCCGGCTGCCCGCGCTGCTGGAGAACTTCGCGATCAAGCTCATGTGGGCGGGGCTCGCCGGCAAGGCACTGGAACGGCAGCAGCGCGCCGTACGGCTGCGCGAGGAGCACCCGGACCGTCAGCCGCAGGGCTGGCGGGGCAGGTCCTACTCCATCCTGGGCGACATCCACCTGGCGCTGGGCGACCTCGGCGCAGCCATGGAGGCGTTCGAGCGCGGCCTGGAGCAGGCCGAGAGCGGCGAACTGGCCGCCGCGCTGTCCAGCGCGGCCATCGTCGCCCACGCGCGGGACGACGGAGACGGCGCGGTGGAGCTGGCGCGGCGGGCCGTCCAGGTGGCGGCGTCCGGGGGGATGGTCAGGGAGTACGAGGAGGCCCGCAGCACGCTCGCCAAGGTGGACGCGTCCATGGCGATCGGGGAGCGGATCCGGGTGCTGCGAGACGTCCTGGACTATTACCGGGATCGCACCTATCCCTACATCGACGTCCGCGCCCGGGTGTGGCTGGCCGAGGTGCTCCTCGAGGGTGGGCGGACCGAGGAGGCCGCGGACCTGGCGCGCGAGGCGGGCGACGCGGCCGGGCGGCACGGGTTGCGGCGGCTCGAAGGGCAGGCGCTCACCGTGCTGGCCAGGGCCTGCCCGCCCGGGCGCGAGCACGCGCGCAAGGCCGCCGAGTTGCACCGCGCGTACGGGCACCGGCTCGACGAGGCCGCCGCGCTGGCCGTACTCGACCGGGCTTGAGCGGGGCGGTGTGCGGCGGCTCGGTCGGGCTTGAGCGGTATCGCGGTGCCCGGGTCAGGCTTGGGTGGTGAGGAGTGACTCGAACGTGGCGCGCAGTTCGGGGCCCGGGTCCACGCCGAGCTGGTCGGCCAGGAGGCGGCGCGTGCGTTCGTACAGCTCCAGCGCCTCCGCCTGTCGGCCCACCCGGTAGAAGGCCGTCATGAGCAGCGACACCAGGCGCTCCTGGTGCGGCCCGGCCGTCACGATCGCGCGCAGCGGCGCGACGGCCCGCTCGGGCTGGCCCAGCCGCAACCGCCTGCGGGCCAGCTCCTCCACGGCCGCCAGCCGCGCCTCCTCCAGCTCGACCGCCGCCACCTCCAGCGACCTGCCGCCCCCCGACTCGCCCAGCGCCGCGCCGCGCCACAGCTCGAGCGCCTCCTCCAGCAGCGCCGCGCCCGCCTCGTCGCCCTCCCCGGCCGCTTCGGCGATCAGGCGGCGAAAGCGCAGCGCGTTCACGCGCTCGGGGTCGGCCCGCAGCACATAGCCGGACGGATCGGTCTCCACCTCCGCGCCCTCGGCGCCGGCGAGTGCGCGGCGCAGCCGGTACACGTGTCCCTGCACGGTCATCCGCGCGCTGTCAGGGGGATCGGTCTCCCACACGGCGTCGATCAGCCGCTCCACCGGGACCGGACGGTTGAGGTCCAGCAGCAGCGCGGCCAGGACCTGACGACGTTTACGCGGCCCGAGCTCCAGGCGGCGTCCCCCAGCACAGGCGTCAATGGAGCCGAACAGGCGAAACTCCAAGTGATCCACCTGTCACAGCATGCTGCAACGCGCTAAAAGTGCGCTAAACGTCCCCGGACGCCAACGAAACGCCAACGGCCTCTGCCAACGTCTTGGGCTCACGATCTACGCCTACACAGGAAGAGACGAAAGTTGATCACGAAGAAGGCCGCGATCGCCGTCCTGGCGGGCTCGCTCCTCGCCGGCCCGGTGGCCACTGTCGCGTTCGCACAGCCGGCTGGCGCCGTGACCACGCTCAGGGGGGACAGGCTCGGCCCCGGCGAATGGCTGCTGCCCGGGCGGTCGCTGACCTCCGGCCGGTTCAAGCTGGTCCAGCAGGCGCAGGGGAACCTGGTGTTCTACGACGGCACCCAGGCGCTGTGGACCTCGCCCACCTCGGGCAAGCCCGGCGCCCGCGCGACCATGCAGAAGGAGGGCAACCTCGTCATCTACGGCGTCGACAACAAGCCGCTGTGGTCGACCCCGACCGCCGGCAACCCCGGCGCGTACCTGCTGCTCCCCAAGGAGAGCGGCAACCTGGTGATCTACTCCAGGGACGACAGGCCGCTGTGGTCGACCAAGGCGCACGTCGGCAAGCTGCCCTCGGGGCACGTGCTGCGGCCCGGCCAGTCCATCCAGTCGGCCGACGGCCGCTACCGGCTGATCCAGCAGGACGAGGGCAACGCGGTCCTGTACGACGGCCAGAAGCCCCTGTTCACCACGCCGACGGCCGGCAACCCCGGCGCCCGATCGATCATGCAGCCCGAGGGCAACTGGGTCGTGGTGGACCGTAACGACAAGGCGCTGTGGACGACCAAGACGGCCGGCAACCCCGGCGCCTGGCTGGCGGTCACGAATGACGGCCGGGTCATCATCTACTCGAAGGACAACAAGCCCCTCTGGTCCAGCCGCTGACCACGGCCCGAACCCGGAATCCGCTGACCACGGCCCGAACCCGGAATCCGGTGACCACGGCCTGAACCCGGAATCCGGTGACCACGGCCTGAACCCGGAATCCGGGGTGATCCGGCGACGGCCGCCCGGCCGTCGCCGGTGCGCCGCGCCTGCCGGGCCCCGGAACGGGTGCCGTCGATGGCAGGCTAGGAGGATGCGCCTGGCAACCTGGAACGTGAACTCGGTCAAGGCACGGCTGCCCCGCCTGCTCGAATGGCTGGCCGAGACCAGGCCCGACATCGTCTGCCTGCAGGAGACCAAGTGCCCCGCGCAGGCGTTCCCGGCGGCGGAGGTCGGCGCGCTCGGCTACGCCACCGCCGCCCACGGCGACGGGCGCTGGAACGGGGTCGCGATCCTGTCCAGGGCCGGGCTGGACGAGGTGACCCTGAGTTTCCCCGGCGAGCCCGGCTTCGCCGCGGCCGACGGGGTCGGCGCGGCCCGCCCCGAGGCCCGCGCGATCGGCGCGACCTGTGGCGGGATGCGCGTGTGGTCCCTCTACGCGCCCAACGGCCGCACGGTCGACTCGCCCCACTTCGCCTACAAGCTCGACTGGTTCGCCGCGCTGCGGGAGGCCCTGGCGGCCGAGCTGGCGGCCGGGCCCCTGGTGGCGTGCGGCGACTACAACGTGGCGCCGACGGACGCCGACGTGTGGGATCCGGCCCTGTTCGTCGGCTCGACCCACGTCACCCCCGCCGAGCGGCAGGCGCTGGACGATCTGCTCTCGCTGGGGCTGCGGGACGTGGTGCCGACGCCGATGAAGGGGCCGCACCCGTTCACGTACTGGGACTACCGGGCCGGGATGTTCCACCAGAACAAGGGCATGCGCATCGACCTCGTGTACGCCAGCGCGGACGTGGCCGGGCGAGTGCGGTCGGCGTACGTCGATCGCGAGGCCCGCAAGGGGAAAGGTCCGTCCGATCACGCGCCGATCGTGGTGGACATGGAGGCATAAATCCCATTACATCTTGCTGTCGCCCGAGTATTCTGTGTTCGCAAATGTTTCGGGGGCGTTGCGTCTCTTCCAGGTGCAGGGGGGATCTCCATGCAACCCGCAGACGGTCGCGTCATCTTGTTCATCCTCATCGGCCTGGCCGTGTTCGCGCTGGGCCGCCGCTTCCAGACCATGCTCCTCACCCGTCAGGTCTGGAAACAGAGCGCCAGGCAGGTCACGGCCAGGAAGGTGACGGCGCACAACGCCGCGAGGTCGATGATCGGTATCACCTTGTTCGCCATATTCGTGGTCTGGCTGGTGCTCAACCTCAACCGCGTCATGTGAGGACGGTGATCAGCCGATCACCGAACGATCGCGCGCCGTAGCGCCCAGGCCGTGATGATGGCGGTCCCCGCGGCGGCCAGGCTCACGGCGCGCGTCAGTCGTACGGCGCGGCGGATGTCCTTGACGCCGGGTTTCGGTCCGTCGCCCATCGTGGGCCGGTTCTCCGTCCGCCCGCCGTACACGTTCTTTCCACCCAGCGTGACCCCGAGCGCGCCGGCGAACGCGGCCTCGCACCTGCCGGCGTTCGGGCTGGGGTGCCGATGCCCGTCCCGCCGCAGCACGGCCAGCGCCTGCCGCGGGTCGGGCCCGGTCAGCACCGTGAGCAGCCCGGTCAGGCGTGCCGGTACGTAGTTCGCCACGTCGTCCAGCTTCGCGGCTGCCCAGCCGAAGCGCTCGTAGCGGGGGGAGCGGTGCCCGATCATGGCGTCCAGCGTGTTGACCGCCCGGTACGCCAGCAACCCCGGCACCCCCGCCACCGCCCCCCAGAACAGCGGCGCCACGACCGCGTCAGAGGTGTTCTCGGCCAGCGACTCCACCGTGGCCCGCGCCAGCTCGGGGGCCTCCAGCCGCGACGGGTCGCGGCCGCAGAGGTGGGGGAGCCGGGCCCTGGCGCGCTCCAGGTCGCCGTGCTCGAGGGCGTCGGCCAGGTAGGCGCCCTCGCGGGCGAGCGTGGTGCCGCCGAGCACGGCCCAGGTGGCGACGGCGGTCACGGCCGTACGCGCGGCGCGGCCCGGCACCCGCTGGGCCAGCACGCCGAGGGCGGCGGCGCTCCCGACGCAGATGACGACGTGGACGGCCCCGCGCGGCCGCTCGTCGCGGTACAGCGCCGTCTCCAGCCGCCCGGCCGCCCGGCCGAACAGCGCGACAGGATGGGCCGGGCTCTGCGGATCGGCCACGAGCCGGTCGAGGGCCACGCCGAGAGCGAGGCCCAGGGGGTCATACCAAATGGGCATGAAGCTCATCTTCGTGCACGTCCAGCCATGCCGCCGCCCGGCGGATCCGCTCACCGGCGCCGCCCGCCCACATCTTCGCCCAGTTGCCGCCGGTCGTGGCGCGGGTGCGCATGACCGTGTAGGAACGCTGGAACCGGACCCTGGCCAGCTCGAGGAGGCGGCGGCGGTCGCGGGACGGGACACCGTAGGCGTCGCAGAAGAGGCGCAGGCGGGCGCCCACGTCGAGGGAGCGGAGGAGGGGGTGGCGGTCGAGGGGGTCGGCGAGCGGGGCCCAGTGGCGGAGGGTGGTGACGATGTCGAAGAGCCGGGTGGTCGGGCGGGCCAGGTCGAAATCGATCACCGCGACGGGGCTCCCGTTGCGAAAGATCACGTTTTCTGGCGTTAAATCACAATGCCCGATGACTTCTGGCGATTTGTCGTCATTCGACCCGCCTTCCCAGCCTTTGGCCGACAGCGGGAACCCCGCGGTCGCATCGTGATACCGCCGCAGCAACACCGCCAACTCGGCCAGCGCCCCATCACTCACGCTCTCCAGCCGCAACCCGGTCGTACCCGGGACATAGGTGAGGATCTGGCGCCCGGCACCGTCCATCCCCACGACTCGGGGCGCGCCGTCGAACCCGGCGGCTTCCAGGTGCCTCAGCAGGGCGTGCACGGAGGGCGTCGACGTACTGGACGGTCTGCGCACGGTGTCACCAACACGTACCACCCCGTCAGTCACGTCCCCGCCCTGCAAGGGAATTTCACGCAGGAGCGTCGCGACCATGCGACCACAGCTTAGACCAATTTGCCCCGCCCCCGCCTGGCCTTTTCCAAGCTGGGCACCGCGTACCGCCCCCACTAGCGTGGGCCTCCGTGCCCATCCTGCTGTCGCTGGCGGCGTTCCTCATGACGCTCCTCGGCGGGTTGGTCGCCGACCGCGTCGGCCACCGCCGCCACCTCGTCCTGGGCTTCGCGGCCGGCGTCATGCTGGGCGTCGTGGCCTTCGACCTCCTCCCGGAGTCCCTGGCCCTGGACCCGGCGCGCCTGCACGGCGTACCCGTCCCCATGCTCACCCTCGCCCTGGCCTTCCTGGGCATCCACATCGTGGAGCGCGCGATGGGCATGCACGACGCGCACGAAGGCGACTACGCCACCCACCGACACGCCCGAGCGGGCGTCGGCCTCACCGCCGGCTCCGCCTTGATCATCCACAGCTTCCTGGACGGGGCCGCCATAGGCGCCGCGTACCAGACGGACACCTCCCTGGCCGTGGCGGTGGCGATAGGAGTCATCGCTCACGACTTCACGGACGGCTTCAACACGTACACGATCACCTCCCTGTACGGCAACGCCCGCCGCCGCGCCCTCACCCTGCTCCTCCTGGACGCCCTCGCCCCCATCACGGGGGCCACCCTGACGACCGTGATCACGATCCCAGACGGGGCCTTGGGGGCGTACCTGGGGTTTTTCGCGGGTTTCCTGCTCTACCTGGCCACCTCGGACATCCTCCCGGAGGCCCACACACCCCGCCGAGCCACGGGCTGGACGCTGATGATGACGGTGGCGGGAACGCTGTTCATGTGGGGTGTGATCGGGTTGACAGGCTGACACGGGGAAAACTTGTGCGTGACAAGTCGCCGGATCATGCACAATAAGGCGGGAGCGCCCTTAGCTCAGCTGGATAGAGCACCGGACTTCTAATCCGACGGTCGCAGGTTCGAATCCTGCAGGGCGCGCAACTCACAAGCAGCACAAGAGGGCCTCTGACCTGCGGTAACGCCGGTCAGAGGCCCTCTTTATGAGTCCGGTGGTGTACGGCTATCGCCAGGCATCACCGGATGATCCTTCCCAATGCCTTCCCAGGCGATCAGTCCTGCTGGAGGGCGGTCAGGATGCGGCGCTTGGCGGCCTCGTCCTGACCAGCGACACACTTGGCGTAAATGCGCAGCAGCACTTCCACGCTGTGTCCGGCCCAGGCAGCTACCTGAGTGGCCGGTACGCCTGCGTTGAGCCAGGTGGAGACGCAGGCATGGCGCAGGTCGTAGACCCGCTTGGCCAGCGGTGAGGCGGCCTCCTTCGTCGTGAGCGCGTCGGTGCGTGCCCTAGCCCATACGCGTCGGTAGGTGATGTCTGGCAGCTCGCCGCCGCGCGTGCCTCGGAAGAGGTGGCCGCCGGGGTTCTTGCCGTACGAGGCGGCCAGGTGAGCCCGCAGGATGGTGGCGAGTGCGGGTGGGATCGGGACGTGGCGGCTGTGGCCGTCCGCGCGATGCTTGAGAGCGCGTTCCTCGCGGAGGGTGCCGTCGTCGGTCCATTCACGTCCGGCGAAGGGCGCAGCCTTGGTAAGGCGCAGTTCTCCCCATTCCTCCGTGGGCTCCATCATCTGCCCTGACTTCCCGTCCAGGAGCAGGGGCGGGAGGTTGATGTTGTAGTCCCGCAGGTTGATGGCCTCCTCCGGCCGGAGAGCGGCGTAGTACATGAGCGCGAAGAAGGCCACGAGCCGTTCTCCGCTCGGCTTCTGGGCCTTTACGGCGGCCAGCAGCGCGCGGGCCTGGGTGTGGTTGACGACGCTGCGACTGTCCACTTCGTAGGTGCTCTTTGGCGGCTTCCACTTCAGGCCCTTGATGGGGTTGGTCGGTAGAAGCTTGAGCTCTACGGCGTAGTCGAGAGCGTTCTGCAGGATGGTCTTGGTCCTTAGTACGGTGCTGGTCGCGGCGCGTTTGCCGTCGAGCCGCGAGGTGGCGGTGTCGAGAACGCTCCTCATGAGCGTCGGGTTGTCCGCGAGTGCGGAAACGGGCTGACTGTTGTTCGCGAGCCACCGCAGCGCGGCGGCCATCTCCTCTGGGGCTTCGTCCCTCTGCTTCTTGTTGAAGCCCCAGCGGCGCACGGCCGTGCGAAGAACGAGGTCGTCAGGCTTCCCACGCTGACCTGTGAGTAGGGCGGGCGTGGCTGCGGTCAGTGCACGGGCGATGTCCTGGCGATATTTCGCGGACGCTCCCTTCCACTTCATGTCTGCGAATTTGCAGGCGAACTCGTACCAGCCCATAACCGGGGCCTCGGTTCTCTTCCAAGAGATGGGCTCTCCGGTGAGCAGGCTGAATGCCTCTCCGCCTCGTGCTGCGGTGAGCAGGGTTCCTCGGAAGGTGTCGGCCTGGGCGATGTTCTTGAAGGATCGCTTCCACGTCCGTACGCCGGTTCGCCAGGCCACGCGGTAGGAAGTCACCTTGCCGTCCGTGTTCTTGCGCGTCTCGATGGCGTAGACGCGGGTGCTGTAGGTGATGTCTTTCATCAGGCGGCGTCCTCCAGGTCGGCGAGCCAGCGGTCCAGGTCGATGCGGCGGATGCGTAGGTCGCCGTTGGGGAGCTTGAGGCAGCGCGGGGCGCGGCCTTTGGCTCGCCAGTCGTAGAAGGTGGATCGGGCGATCTGGAGTTCTTCGCAGAGTTCGGCGAGGGTGATGGTCCCTCGTGGTTTGGTGCCGGTTGGCATGGTGGTGCTCCCTGTTTTGGTGCTGTTCGGTTGGGTGGCCGGCGGCGGGCTTGGTGGCTATGCGCCGGGCTTGTGCAGGTCGGGATGGATGGCGTAGCGGGGCGATGGGTTGCCGCGTGTGCCGGGCGGCTCGGGCTCGCGGCGGAGCCAGCCGAGCTGTTCGAGGTAGTCGAAGGCGGGTTCCAGGTCGGCGGCCTTCTTGAAGTGGCGTTGCAGGGCCCGGTGGGCGTCGCGCTTGGTGACGTGGGTCTTGCCGGTGCGGGTGAGCCAGGCGTGCAGGGTGCGGCCTGCGGCGATGTTCGGGTCCTGGCCCATGGCGTCGAAGGTGGCCAGGGCGTGGGCGGTGTAGTACTCGCCGAGTTCGATGGCGGCGGCCATGGTGTCGGCCTCGATCGGACGGCGGAAGCCGTCGTCTACATGAGTGGCCAGGTGCAGGAGTCCGGCGATGCGGGCTACCGCGCCGTCGAACTTGGCGGCCCAGTCGGAGATGTGCGAGAGGTCTCCGGAGTCGGGGCGCAGTCGTGGTTCGGTGCGTTCGCGTTGAGCGTGGATGAGGTCGGCGGCTCCTGGTGAAAGCAGAAGGCGGGCAGGGTCTTCCCAGGCCCACATGGTGGTGACGAGGCGTTCCAGGTTGGCGCGGTAGGTCTCGGCTACCGCGTCGGGTACGGCGGGCGGGTCGATGCGGCGGAAGCCGACGTTGTTGGCGGGCAGGCTGTAGAGGATGCGGCCGAGCAGGCCCTTGCCTCGGAAACCGGGTGAGGCGGCCATCTCGGTGACGATGTCGGGCTGGACGGCCAGGCCGAGTGTGAGCGCGGCGTGGTCGACGCGTTCGCGCCGGTTGCGGCGGTCCACGATCAGCAGGTCTCCGGCGTGACCCTTGAGGAAGAGATCCAGGTTGGCCACGCCGGAGTAGCGACCGGCGAGGGTGGCGAAGATGCCGCCCTCGGCGGACAGGACGGCCAGGCGTCCGCCTTGTTCGGCGAGCAGGGTGGCGGCGGCCTCGGGTGTGATGTCGTCGGCGATCAGGCGGGGTTCGGCTGGCACGCTGATGCCGTCCACCGCGAGTGCCATAGACGTGGCGTCAGAGAGCGCGTCGTGTGCGGATGCGCCGCTTGCGTTGGCGGCGGTGCGGGCGGCCTTGTCGGCTGCTTCGACGGCGACCTTCTGGGCGAGTTGGCGTTCGGTGATGATGGGCCGGACCTTCTCCTGGAGGGCCTTCTCGGCGGCCTGGAGCGGCCCAACGATGGCGCGGAAGACCGGTGACTTGCGGGAGCCGGGTGGCATCGCGACGACGATGAACAGGTTGACCGGCTCGCACCAGGTGCCGCGTACGTTCACCAGCGCGCGGCCCCCGGCGGCCGTCGAGATCGCGGAGAGCACGATGCATCCGGCCAGGTCCACCGGCGTCTGCGTCTCCTCGGCGAGCGCCGTGGTGAAGTCTCCGGCCCAGGCCGGGAGCGTGTGCGCCGGGAAGCTCGGCAGCGCGGCGCGGGCGTTGAGCGGGACTGGTGGGTCCCAGGCGGGTGCGTGCATGGCGTTCAGGACTTGGTCCGTTCCGAGGTTGGCGAGCAGAGCGGCGGCGCGATCTGCGGGCTTGGCGTTGCTGGCGGTCATGCGGCGCTCCTGCGTGGTCGGTGCTCTCCGGCGTCCAGGCCGGAGCGGGTGGTGGCGAAGGTCTCGGTGACGGACAGGCCGATGGCGTGGCCTGCGGTGTGCAGGGCGGTCTCGGCGAGGTGGCGCGGCAGAAGCCCACCGGCGACGAGCTGGCCGAGGGCGAACGCGGCCTGGTTGAGCGTGGCGTTGCGGGTGCCGGGTGCGGCGGCGAAGACGCGCTCCAGCTCGTTGCGGAGCGCCGCGTGGGCGTAGCCAGCAGCTCGGCTCCCGCCGGTCGCGGTCAGCACGTCGGCGGCTGTGAGAGTCGTCGGCGCGGCGGCCGGGACGGTGGGTGCGAGTAGTACCGCGAGCCAGGCAGGCAGCGGCGCGGGCTCGGGAGCGTGCAGGACGTCATAGCCGCCCGTGCCGTCCGGCAGGGTGACGTGGCTGCCGGGGCCGACCACGTACCCGCCGCAGGCGCGGGTGTCGATCAGCCAGCCGAGCCGTCCCGAGGTGTTGGCCAGTGGCGGCCCTTCCGAGGCGGTGAAGTACAGGTGCAGGCCGTTGCGGCGCGTGCGGACGCTGAACGTCTCCAGCGGTAGTGGCTGGTCGTGCTGCTCGCACAGCAGTGCCAGCACGTCGGCCCCGTCGTTGACGCCGGGCACGTCGTACGGCTCGGGCGGACGCTTGCCGTCCTTCGGGGTGTCGAGATCGAGCACCACGAGGTGGGACGGGCCGCAGGCGATACCGATGTTGTACGGCGCGCGGGACCAGCAGCGGCGGATGACCTCCGGGTCGGTGGTGGCGTGGTGCTCCCAGTCGGTGAAGCCCTTCAAGGGCCGCTTGTCGCCGGGGCGGAGCGGGAAGACGTGCCAGCCTCGGCGGGCGGCGGCCAGGGCGTGGTCCAGGCGGTGAGCCTGGGCGCTCTTGGATGCGAGTGTCATGATGGGCGTTGCTCCTTCTACCGGCCCGCTGGGGCTGGTCTTCGGTTGGGGCGTGGCCTCGGCGTCGGGCTTGGTGGCTATGCGCCGGGGCCGTTCCATGTCGGCGGGACGGCTGCTCATTGGCCGCCGTCGCGGTGCAAGCGGCGCAGATAGACGTAGAGCTGCCAACCGATGCGCGGCCGTCTGCCGGTGCCGTTGCAGGCCAGGCAGGTGCGGTTCTTGCCGCCCGGTCGGCACCGCAGGCAGGTGCCCCAGGGTGACGCGAGGCAGCAGACGAGATAGCTCAGAGTGACGATGAGTAGGCAGAGTGCTAGAAGGACGATGACGGTAGCCACAGGGGCCTCCAGAGCCGTTTTCGTGGATTTCCGCAGGTCAGGGTCTAGTTGCTAGATCCCTGGTGGAGATCGGTTTTTGGGTCTAGGCGGGCCTCTAGGTCTAGAGGTGCTGGCCTCTAGACCTAGAGGCTTACTGAGGGCTACGAGGCGGCCCCAGAACCCTTCCTGCCATCACGCTCGGTGATGGCCGTGAGGATGTCCTCACGGGCGATCCCGATCCGGTTGGCTCCCTTGCCGCCGCCCTGCGGCGTGCCCCACACCTGCATGGTGCGGATGCCGTACGGCTTGAGCGCCGTCGTGAGCTGGGCGGTCTTGGCCCCGCCCTCCAGAGAGGCCCATGCGCCGTAGATCTCGGCGCGCAGCTCGGCGAGGCGATCCACGACGACCTCGTTCCACACCTTGGCCTCGCTCGTCGGGACGACGGCCATGATGTCGGCCAGCAGGTCGTAGGCCGGAGTGATGGCCTCGGGACGCTCGCCCATCGCGTGCCCGGAGAGCGTTCCAGCGGCCTTGCGGAGCGCGTGGGCGCGGTCAGCGATGCGCTGGGTGGCCGGGGTGTCGAGGTAGGCGGTTCGGACGACCTTGGCCATCGGCGTAGCGCCGACCAGGTAGCCGATACCGGCGTCCGCGCCGGGCTGAAAGACCGTGGCGCGAATGCCGTTCTTGTAGGCCGACGTGCCGAGGATCATGTCGTTCTCGATTTGGCCGGCCACCCGCAGGCAGAACCGGATGGAGACGTTGGCGGAGATGCCGGTTGGCAGGCTGTCCTTGTCGGGGCGCTGGGTGGCGAGGATCAGCACCACGCCCAGGGCGCGACCGAGTTTGATGATGAACTCGGCGTCGTCACCGGCCTTGTCGCCGAAGTCCGGGTGCGCGAACAAGTTCTGGCACTCATCGATGATGCAGACCAGCGGGTGCAGGCCCAGGGACCGCTTGTCGGCGATCTGACGGGTGATGCGCTTGTCCGGGCACAGATCCGCGGGAAGCGTCTTGAGCGCGGCGGCCCGGCGCATGACCTCCTTACGCAGCAGGGTCAGCGAGTCGGCGGCGTAGGCGATGGCCTCGTCCTCGATGCCGGAGACGTACCGGTGGCAGTTCGGCTCCAGCGGGTCGAGGTCGCCGGTGCCCTTGAGTTCTTGAATCCACAGCTCCACCGACGGGTCGAGCACCGCGCCGGAGGCGAGCACGCGCACGGCGGCGGTCTTGCCCTGGCCCGGCTGGGAGCCGATCAGGATGTTGTGTTGGATGAGCGGCACGACCACGGCTCGGCCTCGCGGGTCGGCACCGAAGGGCACGCCCTTGAACACGTCGTGGCTGGTCGCCTTGGCCAGCGGAGTGCGAACGGTCGTCTTGGAGAGGTCCTTGTCGCCGACCCAGAGGATCAAGCGGCCCTCGTGGATGGAGCTGTCACCCTCGGGCCAGATGCAGCCGATCGGGCGGCGCAGCGCGGAGGCCAGGCGGTCGCGCTTGTCCATGACGTCGGTGACAGTGACGCCATAGGGCAGGTCCACGTCGGCGCGCCAGCCGGGGCCGTCGCGGGTGATCGGGGCCACGAACCGGATGTCGGAGTTCTTGCCGTTCAGTCCCGCGACGCTGATGGCACTCAGAGCCCGGATGACGATGTCGCTGGTCAGCTTCTCTACCGTGGTCGGGATGACCGCGCGGTTGATCAGCGGCCGGTCGGCGGGCTTGCCGAGCGTGCCCAGCACCGCCACGGTCGCGGCGAGTGCGGCCCACTGCGCTGCGGTCGGCGCGAAGGCGACGAAGATGCCTGCGGCTATCACCGTGCCCAGGGCGATCAGAGCGACGATGCCGCGTCCGCGAACCCGCACATCTCGCTGCCGAGACAGCTTGAGGTATGCCTCGTGGTCGGCCTTCTGTACGGCGGCCAGCCGGACCGGCACGCCCTCCAGGTCGAACGTCCACTTGATCACGCCCGCGACGAGCCGGAACAGTCCGCGCGGAGACCGGAAGGTGAGCCGACCGGCGTAGAGCGGGGTTCGGCTCGCCTGGTAACCGGCGACGTGCAGGTAGTGCAGGCTGACCCACTTCATGGTGGCGACGGCTTCGCCACGGGAGCGCAGCCACAGTGGGACGATCGGGCGTCGCGTCCGCGCCTTGTTCTCCAGGTCGGTGAGCCAGTCGAGGCGTTCGCCGCCCGGCTGGTCCACGCGGACGATCTCGCCTTCCAGCACCGGACCGACCGGCGGACTGACGGGCGGTCCGTCCGCCGGACGGTCCGCGTCCGGTCCGGCGGACTCGTCCGGGGTGTTCGGGTGGCGGCGGTCGCGGGCTGCGTTCAGGTTGACGATGTCCGCGCCCTTGCTGTCCTCGTCTGGCGTGGCGGGCTGCTCTGGCATGTCGTCGGACCGGTCCGGGTTGTGCGTCATGATGAGGTCACCTCGTGGTCGTTGCTGGCGGCGGGGTGGCGGGGCGCGGTCACGGTTCTTGGCGGAGTTGGGGCCGCGCCCTGTTCAGTTGTGGTCGGGGACGATGTGCGGTCGATCCGCGCGTCGTCCGGTCGGACGGTCCCGTCAGTGGTGGGTGGGTCGTTCGTGCTGGTGGGGCGGTTCATCAGGCGGCCTCGTCTTCCGGCTTGCTCTGTACGGCTACGAGTGGCGTCGGTTCGGTCGCAGGCTCTTCGGTCTTGAGGCGGGTCAGCAGCGCTGAGGCGCGCTCGGTGGACAGGGACTGTCCGGTCTCGCGGACGGCGGACAGCAGTCGGTCTCTGGTCAGCGGCAGGTCCTTGGTCTTGAGGTCGGCGGCGATCCTCCAGCCGAGCGGCATGAGGTCGTCCACATCAGGCGTGGGGCGCTTGGTCGCGCGGGTCCGCTTGGTACTCGCCGGTGAGGTCCGCTTACGCGGCGGGGCGGGCGGGAGAGCGGCAGGTGCCGGTACCGGGGGAGTGATCTGGATGGCCTCCACCGTGATGGTGTCCTTGGGAGCGAGTTCGCCCAGGCGGTACAGAGCACGTTCGCGGCGCGTGGCCTTGAACTGCCACATGAGGCCGTAGCGGTCTTGCAGGTCGGTCTTGGCCAGGATGCGGTCACGCTCGCGGCCCAGAGCGTCGGGGTAGGAGCGGATCTCCCAGAGCACCATGCGGCGCCACAGGGCGAAGGTGGGCAGGGGAGCGAGCAGCCAGCGGGAGCGGCGGATGCCGTCCATCCGGTCGGCCTTGGTGAGATTGGCGCGCTTCCGGATGACGTGCGCGCCGACCTCGACGGCCAGGACCCATAGCAGCGGCAGCACCGCGTGTGAGACGACGGCGAACCCGTCGATCTGGTCGGCCAGGAGGTAGGTCTCGACGTTCAGGTAGATGGTGGCGGCGGTCAGTGCCCACGGGATGAGCCTCAGCCAGGGGAGCCGCATACCGAGGCGGGCAAGGACGATGTCCAGGGCGGAGAAGACCGCAATACCGAGGTCGATGCCGAGTGGAACGGTCCAGGCGAACCATCCGAACGATGGCGCGGCAGCCTCGGCCACTCGGTCGAAGCTGTTGACGAAGCCGAGCAGGCCCAGCACGCCGGTAACCGCAGCGGTCACCATGACGGCGGTGTGCTCGCCCTCGCTGAGCGGGCGGGGCTGTTGTGCGTTCATGGTCTGGCCTCCCATCAGTGGTCGGACTGAGAGCGGGTGAGGATGCGGCACACTCGGCAGCCAGGCAGGCAGCGGGTGCCGTGCATCTGGCAGACCTGGATCTGCCGGTGGGCGGTGGTGCCGCAGCGGCGGCAACTGATGCCGTTGCGCGAGCGGGTCCCGCAGTCGGGGCACTGGAAGAGGCTCATCACGCCACCTCCCGTCCGCTCAGGGCGGTCATGGCGTTGATCTCCTCAGCCGTACGGCCCGCCCAGACGCCCACCTCGGGGCGAACGGCCAGGGCATAGGCGAGACACTCGGTGATCGCCGGGCAACCCGCGCAGATCTGTTTGGCCAGCGCTTCCCTGGCGAGCCGTACGTCGTCGGCCTCGTCCTCGTCGGGGCCGGTGAACAGCTCACCGTCCTCCGGCCCGCACAGCGGTCCGGCGTCGATGAGGTCGTCTCGAAGGTCGTCGATGGTCGGGACGGTGTCGGTCCTGGTCAGATCCACGCTGACGAGGTGCGAACGGTCAGTCATGAAGCACGTCTCCTTGGCTTGGTGCTACTTCTAGCGCTATTTTCAGCGCTAGAAGTAGCGCTGTCAATAGCGCAGTCGGTTGGTTACGCTGCGAACAGGCGAATCTTTACCTACGACCTAGGAGGCCCACGTGGGCGACTGGCCCGCCGTGGCACGAGTGATCAACGAGCGCCTTACCTCGCTCGGCTGGACTCAGAAGAAGCTCGCGGAGGTCTCGCGAGTCTCGACGGCCACCCTGCGACAGATCCAGCAAGGGCAAGACAAGAACCGGCAGCCCGCCCTGCTGACGGCTATATCCCGCGCGCTCGGCCTGCCTGACGCCTACCTCCAGGAGGTAGCCGACACTGGCCGCGAGCCCGTCCAGTCGTCGGGGGAGTCCGCCACCGTGGCGGAGCTCCGCAACGAGCTGGCGGAACTCCGCGAACGAGTGGCCGCCATCGAAGCTCATCTGCGCATCACCTCCTCCGACTGATTCAGTCGCCGTGTCCTTCACAACATCAACAGTGCCCGTCACACTGAGTGAGATCTAGATGACGGAGAGGACACGGGGGGACACGCGTCATGTCCGGAGACGGGAGTCAGGCGGCGAAGCGCTTGATGCCGAACACTGTGCTCATCACCCGCCGGGAGGCGAAGGGGTGGAGCCGCATACGGGCGGCGCGCGAACTCGAACGGGCCGGGCTCGGTCGCGGCCTCAGCGTCCCTGACGCCGACGCGATCGAGAAGGCCCTGTATCGACACGAGACCGGCCGGGCCGCCTGCCGCGATCCGCTCTACATCGAGCTGTACTGCCTGGTCTACGAGGCCACGCAGCACGAACTGTTCGGCCACGTCACGGCTCCGGCCCCGTCTCAGGCGGATACCTTCGGCGTCCGCTCCCACAAGTTCGTGTGCGCCTTCATCGGCGCAGAGCAGGCCGCCGGCCTCGTGGCCACCGGCCAGGCCGCGCCCGGAGAACCGTGTTTCGGCCTCGCGTGCCACGTCGCCGAAGCGTCCCACTCGAGTGGCCCCTGTCACCTGTACGCGTGGCCCTTCGGCACGGCCATCCTTCATCTCGCAGAGGACTTGAACCTCCCCAACATCGCCAACCTGGCGATATGGCGTCGCCGGTCGTATGTGGAGAACCTGCGGTGGGCGTCCGGCCATCTTTCAAGCCTCGTTGGCGAAGCCGTCAATGCCTCCTACGTCCTCAGCCTCTACTGGCTGCACTCGCCGATATGGTCTGGCGGCGAGCTGGACACTGCGGTCCGCATCATGTCCACGCCGCGTGTGCTCCTTGAGCGAGATGACGAGGAAAACGATGCCTCACTTGGGCACGCCGAGCTGGTCGAGCGCTCGCTATTCACTCAAGGCTTCGACCACGCCGAGATCGTCCCCTTCGGCTTGAAGGGCATTGCGATCGGCCATGCCTCATGGTCTGGTGTCGTCTACTGTCCGCTTGCTCCTCGGCGCGCGCTGACGCAAGAGGAACTGGTGACGACGGAACTCGCGACGCAAGCAATGTGGACCTACTGCGAACATATCAATGGCCAGGTCGAGCAAGGCAAAGATCCCTATGTGCCAGACGAATATGGTTGGCGCTTTCTGCGTGGCGTGCGCTCCCGGCTTACTAACGCTAGGCCACAGGAAACTTCCCAGCACCGCTCTATGCGATCAGCCATACTGGAAACGAGTGGTCTCCTAGACCACCTCGCTCAAGCCATCGACGTCCTTCGTGAAAGCGAGAGGTAGGTCCAATGCCGAACAACTCGGCCGTCCTAATTGTCGTAGATGTTCAGAATGGCTTCATTCGCGAAGAGTCAGCCTATGTAGTCCCAGTAATCGTCAATCTAGTGGCGCGCTGGCAGGCGGCTGGCGCTGACGTCGTATTCACGCGCTATCTCAACTATCCGGGGAGCAACTTTGAGAAGCTCTTCGATTGGTCGAAGTGCATGGAGTCGCCAGAGATCGACATCGTGCCCGAACTCATGCCATACGCTGAGAGGGCGAAGGCTGTTGTGGACAAGACCATGTATAGCCTCTTCAACAACGAAGGGCTTCGCCTCGTACGTGAGAATGGCTGGACAGACTTCTACGTCTGTGGCATTGCCACGGAGAGCTGTGTACTCAAGACAGCCGTGGATGCGTTCGAACTGGACCTTACGCCCTGGCTCATCGAAGACGCCTCAGCGAGTCATGCGGGCCAGATGGCCCATGATGCAGGAGTACTAGTGGGGGCACGTTTCATCGGTCCGAACCAAATCATTAAGGTGGCGGATATCCCCGCAACCGTTCTGCCCGCAACCGCTGTAATCCACTAAGTCTTTCATCTTTGCACGTCGGGCGCCCTGGACGGAGTCGGCATGGGGACGGCTCGGACCGGTGGCATGGATAGGTTGGTTGGCAAGTCACCTTCGACTCTCCCTGACGAGGTCACTCTGATGAGCGTGGGGCAGGATGATGAGACTCACAGAGTGTTGACGCAGGTGACGATGCTGACGGGCACGCAGGAGCACAAGTTGGTGTGACTTTCTCGCCAGCCAGCCGTGTTGACTGCTGATGACATTCGGTGACAGAGCGGGGCGGGTTCGGAGCAGTGTCAACGCTGGTCAACACTCGTCAACGCAGGAAGAAGCGGGGCAGTGGCTTCGCATGGTCCCCGTAGGCCGACGGCGTCAACAGTGTCAACGGTGTCAGTGCCTGCTGGAAGGAGAGAGGGAAGTTTCCGGATAGGTCCATAAACAAGAGTGAGGGCGAGCCCTCCGGAGCCGCCTTGGCCAAGTTAACACCGCCTCGCGACTTGCTCGTTCCCCAGCCTTCGTCACGGGCCGTGCCTATCTGGATCTCGTCATCAACATGCCCGAATGGACGTCTCAACTTGCGTGTGCGAGGAGTGATAACAGTCGCCAACGAGAAGATCATCAGGCAATGGCTGCCGTGGATATCAATGTCACCCAGAGGGCTACGGCGAATGATTAGCTGTTATCGATGAATGAAGCGTCAAGCGTACGGGATCCTTGGTCAGACTCTTCCACCGTTGCCTCAATGCGTCCGCCATCGACCTTCTTGCCTACCCCCGCGATGCAGGAGTCTGGGCAGGGCCTTATAGCCTGCGGCGAATCAACCCAGCCAGTGGAATAGAATTCTTCCATAACTTCTTTTAGAGGGACATGAGGATCCAGAATATAGGTTACGTACGCACCTCCCTCTGGCTCGGAGTCGCAGGCACTGCCCTCATGAAGCGTCGACCGCACATCCGGCTCCAACAGAGGTCCTATCTCTCTCGCGAGCTGCTGGCTCTTGCGGCCATCTTCCTTGTAGCACTCGTCTAGCGTTTGATGAGATCCAGCTGCGCCATAACCTCCGCATCCACCAATCCCTGTCATGGCGACCAATAGCAACGCCAAGCCTTTTTTCATGTGACACCTCTCGTCCATGCTCGCCGGGCTGATCGTATCGGAGATGTTCATGCATGTCCGGTGCGCTTGGGCAGAGCCCGACTGCGAGAGGGAATGTCAAGGTCACGGCAATCACTCCGTGTAGGGCTGTGTGGCTCATGGAGCTACGTCGCAGCCAAGATTCGATCCATCAATCAAGCTCTCCAGTGTCCTGGAGAGGGGTCATACGTCTTCTGTCTGGACTCGGTGCTCAGGGGCGGCTGTCGTCTCTACGAAGGCGCTTTCAGCGGGTGTCGATTCCCAATACGTTCCCCGCGCATGATGGGCGTTGCTGATGCTATAAGCATCTCCCCAGGTCAGTGCCATGAAAGCCGTTCGATGTCGCCCTCACTTCTAATCCGACGGTCGCAGGTTCGAATCCTGCAGGGCGCGCTTAGCTTCTACCAGGCATTTCCTTGATCGTCTACTAGGGTCCGACTGTCGAATGATCGCTGAATCGGACCATTGCTGGACCATCCGGCGGAGGACCGCGTTTCTGCGAAGATCCGAGCGATGGCGTTGCTTGCGCGAGCCGCGGGTCCTCCCACGTACCGTGCCGGATCGCCTGCTCCGTTTGAAGTCCCCAGTCACGGGCCTGCTGCCGCCAGTCGAACGTCTTGCTGTGCGTGCCGCCTCTTGTTCTGCCTCCGGCGGATCGACGTCATCACGCCGGCTTGCGTCGTGGAATCATCGCTACGGCGGCCTGGGCCGAGGCTGCGGCCAGTTCGGGCAACACCACGGTGTAGGTGTCAGCCGTGAACCAGAACTGCCGGTGTCCGAGAGTGGCCGATACGTCCTTCATGTCGGCGCCGGACGCGAGCATGATGGTGGCCGCACAATGCCGAAGGTCGTGCAGCCGCACCGGCGGTAGGCCAGATCGCCTGATCAGCCACTCGAAGTGGTCCGACAGTCTGGCAGGGTCCAGCGGTCTCCCCGACTCGTCGGTGAAGATCTTGTCGCTGTCTGGCCACTTTTCGCTGGCGGCGAGTTGCTCGGCCCGCTGCAGCTTGCGCCAACTCTGCAGCAGATTGGTATTGATGTCATCGAGCACCACCGTACGGCGTGATGACTCCGACTTGATCCCGGCTTCGGCTTCGGCGTCCTCATCCTCCAGGACGCTGATCGTCTTGGGGCCGGGACCGGTGAGCGAGGTGTCGGGCCACTCCAGATTGCACGCCTCACTGCGGCGTAGCCCGCGGGTGATGATCAAGTGGAACAGCGGATACAGCCGCACCTCCCATTCCACCAGCAGGTCCAACCACTCACCCGCGAGGTCCGGCGTCCACACCATGACCGGTCCTGGCCGCGGCATCGGCTTACGCTCGGACGGCTTGGCCGCCTCGGCGGCCATCATCGCCCGCCACCGGTCCACCCTCTCCGGAGTCCACAGCAGGGGACGGCGCTTCTTCGGTCGCGTCAACTCGACATTCTTTGAGGGATCGTGCCTGATCTTCTTCTGGCGCTTCGCCGTCGACATTGCACTGGACAGCGTGGCGTGCACGCGGACGATCCGCGCTGGCGACAACGGCCTTCTGTTGTGCAGCTGATTCGGCCGAGCCGAATCCCAAGTGGCCTTCGCACGTACCGCGAGTAGCCGGCGCAGTATCTCGCTGGGCTCGCCCTTCAACGGTCGGTTAATCTGCCCCATCGCCTCATACAGCTCGCTAACGTGCTCCTCGCGGAGCTCGTTGAGCACCACATGGCCCAGTCCGGGTTCCAGGTAAAGGTCGATGTGCTCGGTGTAGCCGCTTCGTGTCCTCTCGCTGAGGCCTTTCTTGCCCTTGATCCAGCTACGCAGGTACGCCCCTACCTTGAGCGAGCGGTCAGGGACTGGGGCGCCGGACGCGACGCTGTGGGCCAGTTTCGAGGCCTCTCGCTCGGCCTCGGTTTTGGTCTTATAGGGTCCGGCCCAGGGCCGCCGCCGCTCGCCATTGGGGCCGCGTGGTGCTTCGTAGCGCTGCCACCAGGCGCCATGATCGCGCTTGGTCAGCCTGGGGCATGCCTTACCGAGTAACTTGCCGTTCCCATCACGGCAGTTGCATCGTTTGACGGGTTTTGCCATCACGATCTCCTACAGGGTGAAATGACGGAGCATATTTGTCGAGTGGCCGGCGACCTCGTCGGCCATGTCCTGCGGCATGAGGCCGTACTGCAGATACACGTCGGTCTGCACGGGGTGAACGTCCACACTCACAAGTCCGCCGCCCGGAATGTTGCGTTCCATGAAATAGCGGATCAGGGGCGGTGGACGGTCCGACTCGATTATCGGGAGGACTCTGGCGAACGCGATATCCCGCGCTTCAAGCAGTGCAGGGAGCGCAGCGGGGTCAACGACGGTCCGGTCCAGTAGAAGCTCAAGGCTCCCGCCGCGCTGTCGGGTGACGACTCGGCCGAGACCGAGCTCGGCCGGGGCAACTAAACGAATTGCGACTTGCGGGGACATCCGGGCCTCTCTGGGCGACGGCCGGTACGACGACAGACGCGGCCGCACCCGTCCACCATCCGCCCCCGCGTGACAGTAGGCAGCGCCTTGCGGCGCCAGTTACATTTGTGCGGTCGTCAGTTACAAGCAAGGCGTTCGATAGTCGCGCTTCGGGCACGCTATGTCAACATGTGCACGCCGATGATGGGCGGCTGTGTCACCCTGAGCCGAATGCGCTGAAGCGCCAATAGGAGGAGTACCGGGTGGAACTGTTCGCCGCGCGGCTGCAAGAAGTCATGGAACGTCGTGGACTGAGGGACGCTCAGGTGGCGGCCATGGTCTGCGACCAGACCAACGTAAAGATAACCCGCGAATACGTTGCGCAACTGCGGACTGACGCGCGCAAGAATCCGAGCATCGCGCATCTGACGGCGCTGGCCCACGTGCTGGAGGTGCGAGCGTCGTACCTCCTGGGTGAATCCGACCCTGCTGATGATGCACCATTCGCCAGCTTGTCGAACGAGTCGCGCGACGTGATGCGAGTGGTGCTTGCGTTGGCGCGGCGGGCAGATCGACTGCCCCCAGTGGGCTGGGGCAGTAATCCGCCGGCACGGAGACGGCCCAACCCGGCCGCCAACTCGGCCAGCCAGGGGATTCATCATCCATTTCCGTTCGAGTACGTCCAGCAGGCGTTCGCACCGGGAGGAGACCACACTCCGCCGAATCGGGTGGGCGGCCGGCTGCGTGAATTGCGCAAGTTGGCACGACTGTCTGAGGCTGAGGCTGACCTGGTAATCGGCGGGGAGCGGGGCCTGGTGGAAGGGATCGAGGCGGGCAGCACCATGCCGCCTATCGCCATGTTGCGGACGTTACTGACCCGATACGGGGTGAGCGACTCCTACCGACAGGAACTGTTCGTGTCGGCCGCCTTGGGCCGTTTGGATACGAGATGGTGGTTCCGCTACTTCCAGCGCCTGCCCTTGTGGCTGATCATGAATCTGGAGATGGAGGACAGCGCCGACCAGATACGCATGTACGCCGACGCGACTTTGCCAGCTCTGCTCCAGCACGAGGACTACGCCGTGGCGGTGCGGCGGTCGGCCCATTATCCAGAGGTGCCGGTTGACCAGATCGATCTCGCGATGGAGTTGACGCGCGAGCGGCAGCGGCGGTTGCTGGACGAGCGCCCGGTGCCAATTTGGGCGGTGCTGCAGGAGTCAGCACTGCTGAACGATGTGGGCGGGACGGATGTACAGCTACGCCAGATCGACCATTTGATAGAGCTGGCCCAGAGGCGCGATGTCAGCATTCAGATCAACCGCGGGGGGCCGGATTGCTATCGTCCGCGGGGTGGCACGTTCATGCTTTTCCGGCTGCCGGAGGATGGGCAGCCGGATGTGGTGTGGGTGCCGGAGCTCTCGGAGGACATGCTGGTGGCCGACGCTCCGAGCGTGATGGCGTATTCCATGGCTCATGCGCGGCTGGCGCTGTCCTCGTCGAAACCGCAGCATGCGATGGAGGAGCTGGTGAGGATTCGAGCGCGGGTGGAGCGGGAAGCCGCCTGGGCAATGGATTGACAGGACGTTCAGCTCTTAAGAGCTGTTTCTTAGATCTGATGACTATTCGTGGTGATGTTGTCACGATTGGCGCATGGGTCGTGGTGACTTAACGAACGCCGAGTGGGAGCGGCTCAGGCCGCTGTTGCCCGAGGGGGGTCGTCGGGGCGGGCGGTGGAATGACCATCGCACGACGATCGACGGTGTGTTGTATCGGGCTCGGACCGGGTTGCCCTGGCGTGATCTGCCCGAGCGGTTCGGTTCGTGGATCACGGTCTACAAGCGGCATCGCCGCTGGTCGGCTGATGGCACGTGGCAGATGCTGCTGACGGCGATCCAGGCCGAGCAGGACGGCGAGGGTCGGGTGGACTGGGACATCTCGGTGGACTCCACCACCGTCCGGGCGCACCAGCACGCCGCCGGCGCGCCACGTACGCCGCCGTCGGCGGCTTCGCCGTCTTCCGCGCCGGGCGGTAAAAAGGGGGACGTCGCCGGGACAAACCGGGGCGATCCGGTGCTGGCCACACTGACCGCCCGGCTGGCGGAGGTGGTCAGACTGGGGAGTGCTTAGGCCGCTCCCGGGGCGGGTTCACCACCAAGATCCACCTGTCGGCGGACGGCCGCTGCCGGGTACTGTCGCTGGTCCTGACGCCGGGCCAGTACGGCGACAGCCCGCAGTTCCGGCGGGTGCTGGGCCACATCCGCATACCCCGGCTCGGACCGGGACGCCCGCGCACCCGGCCGGACAGCCTGGCCGCGGACAAGGCGTATTCCTCCCGCGCCAACCGCGCCCACCTGCGCCGTCGCAAGATCCGCCACACCATCCCCGAACCACGCGATCAACGCGCCAACCGGCGTCGGCGCGGCTCGGCCGGAGGACGGCCCACCGGCTTCGACGCCGAACGCTACAAAGGCAGGAACGTCGTCGAACGGGCGATCAACCGGCTGAAGAACTTCCGGGCCGTGGCCACGCGATACGACAAACGCGCCTACATCTTCCTCGGCACCGTCACCCTGGCCGCCCTGGCCATCTGGCTCCGCACCTGATCTAAGAAACAGTCCTTAGTCGGGATGTCGTGTCATTACTTTGACGTTGGAGCTGACAGGAGCGACGCCCGGATTTATGGTGATCTTCATGAAAGATCAGGATTCCTCCGTAGACTGGCGCACCGGAGTTCGCCCGAATCTCCCCAACTCTGCTCGCATGTATAACTACTTCATCGGCGGCAAGGTTCGACGCAGACGTTGCGGCGGCTCGTAAGGTTCAGGATCTGGTGCCGATCACCATGGCGGCCTCGCGCGAGAACCGCCACTTCCTGCGCCGTACCGTACGGCACCTGACCCAGCTCGGGGTTCGGCAATTCCTCGACATCGGCGCAGGTCTACCCTCTGCGGGCAATGTGCATGAGATCGCGCCGGAAGCGCGCGTAGTTTACGTGGACAACGATCCCGTGGTGATCGCACACGCGGAGGTGCTGATGGCTGGCGGGGACGGCGGCCAGGTGCGGGTCATTCAAGGCGACGTGCGCGATCCGAATGCGATACTCGAGGACCCGCAGGTAATCGAGCACCTCGACTTCGGGCAGCCGATAGGGCTTCTGATGGTCGGCCTACTGCATTTCGTCCGCGATCAGGAAGGAGCCCACCAGGCGGTCGCCTCCTGCGTCAGCGCGCTCGCGCCAGGCAGTTACCTGGTCATCAGTCACGGTACCCTCGACGGATTTGACCCCCAAAAGGTCGCCGGCGTGCGGTCGGTGTACGAGCACGCGATGTCATACCAGATGCGCACCCGGGCACAGATTGACCGATTCTTCACCGGGCTCGAACTGATCGAGCCCGGGTTGGTCCCCATCACCGACTGGCATCCGGACGGAATCTCCGAAGGGGTCAGCGGCCAGGAGATTGGCATCCTCGGCGGCCTCGGCCGTGTCCCGCTCCCTAGCGCGGCTTGATGACGGTCGGCAAGCTGCTCAACCCGTGGATGTTTGGGTGGTGAACGCGAACGGGGGTGCCGACATCGTAGTCGTCGTGGATGGCGGCGATCAGTTCCTCCAGCACAATACGAGTTTCGAGGCGGGCCAGGCTCGCACCCAGGCAGAAGTGCGGGCCTGTCCCGAATGCGAGTGTGCGGCTGTGGTCGCGATCGATGTCGAACGTGTCGGGGTTCGGGAAGACGCGGGGGTCGCGGTTGGCCGCGGCGAAAATGAGCAGCAGCCGAGATCCAGCCGGGACGATGGTGCCGTACCACTCGACGTCGCGGGTGACGAGCCGCGCGGTCATCTGGCCGGAAGAGTCATAGCGAAGCGTCTCCTCCACCCAGTCGTCGGTCCGGCCAGGCTGGAACGCCATGCGCCGCTGCTCGGGGTGGCGGGCGGCCTGGAGCCAGGCGTTACCCAAGATCTTCGTGGTGCTTTCGTTTCCGGCGACCCCGAGCAGCAGCAGCACGGCACCCACGTCCTGGTCGCTGAGCCGCTCCCCGTCGACCTCGGCCAAAATGAGGGCGGAAACCATGTCGTCGCCCGGGTGCGCGCGGCGGTCGGCGATCAGGGCCCCGTAATAGCTCATGAGTTTCCGGGTGGCGTCGGCGGAGGCCTCAGCTTGACTCTGTCGGGAATCTTGAAAACATCCGGCATGTCGCGAAGGGCGACTGATCAGTAACTGTGAGGCTTCTGGGGTCGGCGAAGTCGGTCATTCCCCCAAGGTGGTCAGGTGTCTCTACCGGTTCGTCCCCGGTCCGCGCTGGAGATCCCGGAGCTCACCGCCCAGGTAGCACGAGCGAGTAATCCCCGTGGCACCCCGGCCATGTGGATCCGCGACCGGCTGGACGGGTTATGGAGCGATGAGGACTTCGCGCAGTGGTATCCCCGCGACGGCCGGCCGGGACTCTCACCCGCCCAACTGGCCACGGTGAGCGTGCTGCAGTTCGTGCTGGACCTTTCCGACCGCGATGCCGCCGAGGCCGTGCGCTGTCGCATCGACTTCAAGTACGCGCTCGGCCTCGAACTGGACGACCCCGGCTTCCAC
>NZ_JBFAIM010000057.1:0-95741 GCF_040654715.1 Nonomuraea sp. NPDC050643
CACGAGCAGAGTCTGAAGCGATCACGACCGCCGAGGTGGGACCTTGATCGGCGTGTCACCACAAACAGGGCAAACCCAATCTGCTACGGCACTAGATCGGTCAGCGGGCCTCGCACGCCCGGCCGATCGTCCAGGCCACCTCCTCCGCCGCCAGGAAGCACCGGTGGATCGAGCCGCCGCTGCCCCCGGCGTCCCCGATCGCGTGGACACCGAGCCGCGGCCGCCGAGCCTCGCACGCCGCGAGCAGCCCGGTGCGCGGGACGACGCCATGGGAGAGCAGCAGCGGCCCGGACACGGGGATCCACTCTTCACGGTCGCCGGACCGGACGAGCAGGCGGTCCGGTTCGACGGAGGAGATCGCGGCGGCCAGCAGGATGCGCACCTTCGGGTTCCCGGTGAGCCTCGGCACCATGAGGATCTTGGCGCGGCGGCCGACGTCGGGGGCGAGGCCCGGCTGGGAGCCGATGAGCAGCACCTCGGCCCCGGCGGCGGCGAGGTGGTCGGCGACGGCGACGCCCTCGCGGTCGGCGCCCCAGATGACGCAGGTGTCGGGGACGTCCTCGTCGAGGGCGAGCCAGCGGCGTACGTCGAAGACGTGGGGCAGAGCGATGCCCGGGACGTCCGGCAGGCGGCCGGTGCCGCCGGTGGCCAGCACGATGGCGTCCGCCTCATGCCGTGCCAGCACCTCCGCGGTTACGGGGACACCGGTGTGGACGGTGACGCCGAGCCGGTCCAGCTCGGCCGCGCACCATCGCAGGATGCGGTGATATTCCGGATAGGCCCGGAGGCGGCCGGCGAGCGCGAACTGGCCACCGACGTGCCCCGCGCGTTCCAGCACCCGAACCCGCTGACCCTGCTCGGCCAACTGCCGTGCCGCCTCGAGACCGGCCGGGCCCGCGCCGATCACCAGCACCGACGCCTTCGTCGAGGGGGCTGCCGGCGCGCCGAGGTGCTCGCGGCCGGCCTGGGGGTTGACCGAGCAGGGGATCGGCTCCCCGGTGCCGAGCCGGTCGATGCAGTGGTTGCAGGCGATGCACGGCCGGTAAAGCCCTCCGCCGAGAGCGTGGCGGGGAAAGTCGGGGTCGGCGTGGAGCGTTCGAGCCAGGGAGACGAAGTCGGCCCGGCCGCCGGCGACGATCGCCTCAGCGCTCTCCGGTGTGCTGATCCGGCCGGCGACGCCGACCGGCAGCCCCAGCGCGCGGTAGGGCTCGGCGAACGGGGCGAGCAGGCCGCGTTCCCACTCGCCGGGCTGGATGATCCACTGCCCCGCCTCGTACGACCCGGCCGAGACGTCGAGAAAGTCCAGCAGGTCCAGGCGGGCGCGTGAGATCAGGCCGAAGGTCGCGTCCGCGGTCAGTCCGCCCTCGAACCCCTCGTGTGCCGAAATCCTCAGACCGACGGCCACCCCGGTTCCCGCCTGCCGCCGGACCGCCTCGATGACGAGGTCGAGGAAGCGGAGGGGGTCGGCGAACTCGTCGGTGCGCAGGTTGCGGGCGGGGGAGAGGAACTGGTGCACGAGGTAGCCGTGCGCGCCATGGATCGAGATCACGTCCACGCCCGCCTCCCGGCAGCGGCGGGCGCCTTCGGCGTAGGCCTCGACCAGCTCGTACACCTCCGCGGTGGGCAGTTCGCGCGGCGTCTCGCCGCCCGCCGGCAGGCAGGGGACGGGGGAGGGGGCGACCGGCCGGAGCCCGCTGACCGCGCTCTGGGCGGTCCGGCCCCCGTGGTTCAGCTCGACCCCGAGCAGGGCGCCCCCGGCGTGCACGGCGGCGGCCAGCCGGGCGATGCCGGGGACGCGGGCGTCGGTGTCGGCGCCCATCTGGCGCAACCGGCCCCTGCCGTCCGCGCGTACGTAGGCGGCCTCGGCGAACACCAGTGCCGCGCCGCCGCGCGCCCGCCGGGCCAGGTACTCGACGTAGCGGTGGGTGACGGTGCCGTCGATCTCGCAGTAGTTGCGTTCCATGGGCGCCGCGACGAAGCGGTTGCGCAGGCGCGCGGGGCCTAGCGCCAGCGGCCGGCCCACGGCCGGACCGTCCGCCGCCCGCCCACCCACGGCCGGACCGTCCGCTGCCCGTGTCACCTTCTCACCTGCCCACGTCGGAGCGTTCGGCATCGCGGACGGTCCTGTCGGCGTCCCGCCGGGTGATGAAGCCGTCTCGCAGGTTCCGTTCGGTGGCCTGGCGCACCTTGGTCACGTGGTCGCGGTGGCGGGGATACAGCTCCTCCAAGGTGGTCTCGTCGAAGGGGATCCAGGTGCCGCCCTGGCGGCAGGCGCTGGTGGTGGTGTCGGTGACCTCCAGCCTGGGGGCGGTGGGCGGCCGCCGGTTCTCCCGGGCCCAGCGCACGGCGTGGTCGAACATCGCGTTCAGCACGTACTCGTAAGGGAGGTTGCTGCGTGCCGGGGAGACGCACGGCGCGGTGGGCCCGGCGAGCAGGCCGGACACGCCGGCCGTCTTGAAGACCCGGGAGGTCAGGTCGGGGCGGATGCGCACGCCGCCGTCCACGATGGTGATCACGTCATAGACGGGCGCGAGGGGGTGCACCGAGTTGGCGTAGACGGCCAGCCGGGAGGCCGATTGGGACTGGCCCGTCGCGATGAGCGTCCTGACCTGGAGATCGCCGAGGGGGCGTGCGTCCCGCGGGCCGGTGAGCGCCTGGGCGGCCTGGGTGAAGACCCACGCGTATCCCTCGTCGAGCAGGTGGCGGAAGGAACGGGACCACATGACCTCGTAGGGCGACAGGCAGGCCAGAAGAGGGCGCATGGGGCACTCCGTCCCGAAAGTACGGACTAGATAGTTCACAACGCTGCGGCAGCGGCGCGGTGAAGTCAAGGGAGAGATCGCTTCCGTACGAGCCGCGGCGACTGTGCGCTAGCCACCTAACTCACTAGTACGTACATTAGGAGGGCGCCGACGGCCACCCCTCTGTCGCACCTGCTGGAAAGGGAGAAGTGATGGATTCATTCCTGATCGGATTGATCGGCTCGGGCATCGGCCCCTCCCTGAGCCCACCGCTGCACGAGCAGGAGGCCGTGCACCACGGGCTGCACTATGTCTACCGGCTGCTCGACATCGATCGCGTGGGCGGTGACGTGGGCGACCTGGTCCGTACGGCCCGGCGCTTCGGCTACGACGGGCTCAACGTCACCCACCCCTGCAAGCAGGACGTCATCCCGCACCTGGACGAGCTGTCGCCCGACGCCCGCATGCTCGGCGCGGTCAACACCGTGGTGTTCGACGGGGAGCGGGCCATCGGGCACAACACCGACTGGACGGGCTTCGCCGAGTCGTTCGCCCGGGGCCTGCCTGACGCGCCTGCCCACCAGATCGTGCAGCTCGGCGCCGGAGGAGCGGGGGCCGCGGTCGCGCACGCGCTGCTCACGATGGGCGCCGACCGGATCACCGTGGTCGACTCCGACCCGGCGCGGGCGCGCGCCCTCACCGGTGAGCTGGCCGCCCGCTACGGCGCCGAACGCGCCCACCACGCGACTCCGGCCGAGTTGCCCGAGCTCCTGGCCGAGGCCGAAGGGCTGGTGCACGCGACACCGACCGGCATGGCCCACCATCCGGGCATGCCGCTGCCCGCCGAGCTCCTCCATCCCGGCCTGTGGGTGGCCGACATCGTCTACCGGCCGCTGGAGACCGAGCTGCTGCGGCACGCGCGGGCCGCGGGCTGCCGGACGCTGGACGGTGGCGGCATGGTCGTCTTCCAGGCCGTCCACGCGTTCCGGCTGTTCACGGGCCGGGAGCCGGACGCCGAGCGGATGCTCGCCCACCTGACCGATCTCATCGCCGTCTGAAGGAGGAACGTATGCGCAAGTCCATCGCCACCGTGTCGGTGAGCGGCACCCTGGTGGAGAAGCTGGAGGCCATCGCGGCCGCGGGGTTCGACGGGGTGGAGATCTTCGAGAACGACCTGCTGGCCTGCCCGCTGCCGCCGGAGGAGGTGCGGGCCAGGGCCGCCGACCTCGGCCTCGGCATCGACCTCTACCAGCCCTTCCGTGACTTCGAGGGGGTGCCCGCCGAGGTGCTGGCGGGTAATCTGCGCCGGGCCGAGCACAAGTTCCGGGTCATGGAGCGTCTCGGCGCGGACCTGCTGCTGGTCTGCTCGAACGTCTCGCCCGCCGCGATCGGCGGCGACGAACTGGCCGCCGAGCAGTTGCGGCTGCTGGCCGAGCGGGCCGCCGCGCACGGGATCCGCATCGCCTACGAGGCGCTGGCCTGGGGGCGGCACGTCAACGAGTATCTGCACGCCTGGCGCATCGCCCGGCTGGCCGACCACCCCGGCCTGGGCGTGTGCCTGGACAGTTTCCACATCCTGTCGCGCGGCTCCGACCCGATCGGCATCGAGGCGATCCCCGGCGAGAAGATCTTCTTCCTGCAACTCGCCGATGCGCCGCTGCTGGCCATGGACGTGCTGCAGTGGAGCCGCCACTACCGCTGCTTCCCCGGGCAGGGCAACTTCGACCTGGCCGGGCTCGTCGAAAGCGTGCGCCGCGCGGGCTACGTCGGGCCGCTGTCGCTGGAGGTGTTCAACGATGTCTTCCGCCAGGCGTCGGCGGAGCGCACCGCACTGGACGGCATGCGCTCGCTGATCGCCTTGGAGCAGGGTGCGCACGAGCGGGGAGCATACGAGCGGGGTGCGCACGAGCGGGGTGCGCACGAGCAGGGTGCGCACGAGGTGACGCATCCGGCCGTGCCCGCCGGGTTCGCCTTCGCCGAGCTGGCCGACACCGGGGCGGTCGGCGGGATGCTGGCCGCGCTCGGCTTCGCGCGTACCGGGACGCACCCCACCAAGCCGGTCGAGCTGTGGGAGCAGGGCGGCGCGCGGTTGCTGCTCAACGCCACGGGCGCCGACCCGGCACTGATCGCCATCGGCCTGGACAGCCCCGATCCCGCCGGCGCGGCCAAGCACGCCGAGTCGCTGCTCTCGCCGATCCTGCCACGCGAGCGCACCTCCGAGGAGGCCAGGCTGGAGGCGGTGGCCGCCCCGGACGGCACCGAGATCTTCTTCTGCGACGACGCCTGGCTCGCCGACTTCGTCCCCTCGGGGCCCGTGCCCGGCCCGGTCACCGGCATCGACCACGTGGCCCTCGCCCAGCCGTGGCACCACTTCGACGAGGCGGCGCTGTTCTACCGCAGCGTGCTCGGGCTGCGCCCGCAGGAGAGCCTGGAACTGCCCGACCCGTACGGCCTGCTGCGCAGCAAGGCCATGTCGGGCCCCGACGGGGCGGTGCGCGTGGTGGTGAACATCGCCCAGGTCGGCGCCGACCACCTGCCGTGGCAGCACGTCGCGCTGGCCTGCGATGACGTCGTGGCCGTCGCCCGCAGGCTGCGAAGGGAGCACCCCGGGCTGCTGTTGCCGATTCCCGGCAACTACTACGACGACCTGGAGGCCCGCCATGAGGTCGATCCCGGGCTGCGCGACCTCGGCGTGCTGTACGACCGGGACGAGCACGGCGCGTTCCTGCACGTGTACACCGTCACCGTGGGGCGGGTCTTCTTCGAGATCGTCCAGCGGATCGGCGGCTACCAGGGCTACGGCGCCGGCAACGCCCCCATCCGGCTCGCGGTGCAGCACGCGGCAGGTCACTAGGATGAGTGGGTGACGTCCCAGCCCGCCGCCCCCGAACGTCAGCGGGATCCCGACCGCACCAAGGCGGAGATTCTCGAGGTCGCCCAGCAGGAGTTCGCCCGTCACGGCTACGCGGGGGCGCGGGTGGACGAGATCGCCGCCCGCATGCGCACGACCAAGCGCATGATCTATTACTACTTCGGCAGTAAGGAGCGGCTCTACGTCGCCGTCCTGGAGAAGGCCTACGCCGAGGTCCGGGAGATGGAGCGGGCGATCGAGGTCGAGCACCTCGCCCCCGTCGAGGCCATCCGCACCCTCGCCGAGCTGACCTTCGACCACCACGACCTGCACCGCGACTTCATCAAGCTGGTCACGATCGAGAACATCCACCAGGCCGACTACATCCGCAGGTCGCAGGCGCTGGCGAACCTGGGCACGCCCGTGCTCGACCTCATCGAGGCGATCCTCGACGCCGGCACGGCGAGCGGCGACTTCGTCACCGAGGCCGACGCGATCGACGTGCACATGCTGATCAGCTCGTTCTGCTTCTTCCGGGTGGCCAATCAGCACACCTTCGGTGCGCTGTTCGGCCGCGACATGACCGCGCCCGAGCATCGTGCCCGGTTACGCGCGATGGTGGGGGATATGGTCGTCGCCTATGTGCGGGGCTCGGGCGCCTGATCCCGGTCCGAACGCTTAATCCCCGGATGACACCCTTGTAATGTACGAACCGGTGAGTTAGTTTCCTGTCACCGCACTACCCCCCGACGTCACCGTGAGGAGCATATTGTGACGGTGCAGGGCAAACCTCGCAAAGCGGCCATTGCGGCTTGGATCGGCAGTGCCTTGGAGTACTACGACTTCTTCATCTATGGCACCGCGGCCGCGCTGGTCTTCAACAAGATCTTCTTTCCTTCCTCCTCGCCCGCCACGGGAACGCTGCTCGCGCTGGCCACGTTCGGCGTCGGCTATCTGGCCAGGCCCGTGGGCGCCTTCGTGCTCGGGCACGTGGGCGACAAGTTCGGCCGCAAGCGGGTGCTGGTCACCACGCTGGTGATGATGGGCGGCTCGACGTTCCTGGTCGGCTGCCTGCCCACCTACGACCAGGTGGGCCTGCTGGCGCCGATCCTGCTCGTGGTGCTGCGCCTGATGCAGGGCTTCTCGGTCTCCGGCGAGCAGGCGGGTGCCAACTCGATGACGCTGGAGCACGCGCCGGAGGGCCGGCGCGCCTACTACACCAGCTTCACGCTCAACGGCACGCAGGCCGGCCAGATCATCGCCACGGCCATCTTCCTGCCGATCGCCGCGCTCCCCGAGGACCAGTTGCTGAGCTGGGGCTGGCGGGTGCCGTTCTGGCTGAGCGTCGTGGTGGCGGTGGTCGGGCTGATCATCCGGCGCACGCTGGAGGAGACGCCGGCGTTCGAGCAGGAGGTCGCCACCAACACCGTGGCCAAGATGCCCCTGGCGGTGCTCTTCCGCGAGCAGTGGCGCGACGTGCTGCGCGTCGTCGTGGCCGCGGTCATCGCGTCGGTCAGCACGATCTTCACCGTGCACGCCCTGTCGTACGCGGTCAACACCATGGGCCTGGAACGCACGCCGATGCTGTGGGTGGGCGTGCTGGCCAACGTCGCCGCGGTGATCACGATCCCGCTGTGGGGAAAGCTGTCGGACCGGGTGGGCCGCAAGCCGGTCTTCATCGGCGGATCACTGGGATGCGCGGTGCTGATGTTCGCCTACCTGTGGTCGATCTCCGTCGGCGACTACCTGCTGATCTTCATCGCCGGCATCGTGATGTTCGGCATCGTGCACAGCGCCACCAGCGCGGTGTGGCCGTCGTTCTACGGCGAGATGTTCACCACCCGGGTCCGCCTGTCCGGCATGGCGATCGGCACCCAGATCGGCTTCGCGATCGCCGGGTTCGCGCCCACCGTGGCCACCGCCGTGGCGGGCACCGGTCCGGAGAGCTGGCTCGGCGTCTCGGTCATCACCGCGGTGGTGTGCCTGGTCAACGTGGCCGCGGTGGCGACCGGCCGGGAGACCTACCAGGTGCCGACCGCCGAGCTCGGGCCCAGGCCCGCCGGGAAGGTGACGGTGTGAGCGGCTTCCGCGTCCACGCCGTCCGCTACGCCCGGCGCGCCGCCCGGCGCGGCGAGCACTTCCACGGCTACGAGCCCGGCGGGGAGAGCTCACACCCGACCGCCTACTACGTCTGGCTGGCGGTCTCCGGCGAGCACACTGTCGTCGTCGACACCGGCATCGCGCCGGAGCGGGCGGCGCGGGTGGACGGCATCGACTACCGCTGCTCGCCCGTCGAGGCCCTGGCCGAGCTGGGCGTCACGGCCGAGTCGGTGGACCACGTGGTGCTGACCCATCTGCACTACGACCACACCGGAACCGCGCACGAGTTCCCCCGGGCCCGATACGTCGTGCAGCAGGCCGAGCTCGACTACTGGAGCGGCCCGTGGGCCGAGCGCATCGCCCGCGAACGCTGGCTGCTCAACGAGCACGACCTCGCCCACCTGCACTCCGCCCGCAAGGACGGACGGGTGCAGGTGGTGGACGGCGACGCGTTCGTCGTCCCCGGGCTGAGCGTGCACCTGGTCGGCGGGCACACGGCGGGCATGCAGGTGGTGCGGGCCGAGACGGCCCGCGGCCACGTGGTGCTGGCCTCGGACGCCAGCCACTTCTACGAGAACATCGAGGGCGACCGGCCCTTCCCGATCCTGCACAGCATGACCGGCATGTACGGCGCCTTCGACCGCATCAAGGAGCTGGCCGACGGCCCCGAACTGGTGGTCGCCGGCCACGATCCGCTGGTGCTCGAACGTTTCCCGCTCCTGGGCCCCGACGTCGCGCTGATCGCGCCCTGAGCCCCGCCTTCCCGCGCTCCGGAACGCGCTCCGGAACGCGCTCCGGAACGCGGTCAGGAACGCGGTCAGGCGGGCAGGACCTCGATCTTGCCGGTCGGGCGGGGGCTGAAGGTGTCGTTGAAGAAGTACTCGCCCGGCTTGGTGAAGGTGTACTGGAAGGACTCGCCGGGCTTGAGCCGGATGTCGAAGAGGCCCTCGAAGAACTGGGTCGCGCCGTGGACGTTGACGTTGTCCGCGGGGTTGACGAACGTGACCGTGGTCCCGGCGGGGACGCGCAGGTGGGTGGGGGCCATGGCGTTGACGGCGGTGGATTCGACGGCGCCGACCTGGCCGTTGTCGTACACCCGGGCGAGCACGACGGTGTTGCCGACGGCGGCGCCGTCCACCGGCTGACCGGAGACCGGCCGGCGGACCACGGGCGCGGGCGGGGTGGCGGCGGGCGCGACGGCGCCGCCCAGCTTGAAGGCCCACAGGTGGTCGCCGCGCGGGGCGGAGTTGCCGTAGGGGATGCCGGTACCGCCGGCGTACACGGCGATGTACTGCTCGCCGTCGATCTCGTAGGAGATGGGGGCGCTGCTGACGGCCGCGCCGGTCTGCCAGCGCCACAGCTCGCGGCCGTCGCGGGCGTCAAGGCAGAGCAGGTTGCCGTCCGGCTGGCCGATGAACAGCAGGTCGGAGGCGGTGGTGAGGATGCCGTTGCCGTGGGCCAGCGAGTAGGGCAGGTTCCGCTTCCAGCGCACCCGGTTGGTGGCGGGGTCCACGGCCACGACGCCGCCGGTCATGTACTCACCGGGCGGGCGCAGGCCGTTGGACGCCTCGGTCAGGGAGTGGGCGGCGGCGACGTAGCCGAAACCGGTGTACACCAGGCGGGTGCTGTGGCTGTAGGACTGGTGGTTCCAGTCGGCGCCGCCGCCGTGGCCGGGGATCGTGAGGATGGGCTCGTCCCAGTGCGGGGTGAACAGGGGGCCGATCCGGTAGTTCGGCACGGCCCGGTGCGGGGCGCCGGGGATCTCGGTGCCGAGCGGCTGGCGTACCGGGGTCTGCTCGGTCCAGCCGCCCTGGCGCGGGAAGGGCTGGGTGGGCCAGGTCTTCTGGCGGGGCTCCTGCGGGACCGGGCGCTCGTCGATGCCCAGCGGGGCCGAGCCGTCGGCGCGGTCGAGGATGTAGTACATGCCGGTCTTGCTGCCGTACACGACGAGTTTGCGGACGCGGCCCCGGATGCGGGCGTCGAGCAGGACGGGCGCCATGACGTTGTCCATGTCCCAGATGTCGTGGTGGATGGACTGGAAGTGCCAGCGGTAGGCGCCCGTCTTCAGGTCCATGGCCACGATCGAGTTGGCGAACAGGTTCTGGCCGCCGCGCTCCGAACCGTCCTGCGACGACCTGCTGCCCCGGGCGTTGCCGAACGTCCAGTAGACCAGGCGCAGCTCCGGGTCGATGGCGCAGTGCATCCACGGCGTGGCCCCGCCGTTCTGCCAGGAGTCGCCCTCCCAGGTGTCGTTGCCGAACTCGCCGGGGCCGGGCGTGCCCCAGAAGTGCCAGGCCAGGTCGCCGGTCTCGGCGTCGAAGGCGAGCGCGGCGCCGCGCGGGCCGTCGTTGGTGCCGCAGTAGAGCATGCCGTCGTGGTAGGTGACCGCGACCTTCTCCAGGTTGCCGTACCCGTCGTGCTGCCGCTCCCACAGCACCTGGCCGGTGCGCCGGTCGAGGGCGATGAGCCAGTTGCCGTTGGCGCAGGTGTAGACCCGGCCGGCGCCGACCGCCACCCCGCGCCGGGTGACCGCGCCGCGCGTCTGGGCGTACTTCCAGAGCGTGGCCCCGGTACGGCCGTCCACCGCGACCACGTTGCCCACCGCCGACTCGACGTAGAGCACGCCGTCCACGGCCACGGCGGTGCTCTGGCTGTTGCCGGCCATGAGCCCGCCCTCGATGTGGTTCACCCAGGCCCCGCGCAGGCGCCCGACGTTGCGCCGGTGCAGGTCGCGCAGCCCGCTGTAGCCCTGGTTGGCCAGATTGCCGCCGATCTTGGGAAAGTCCCGGTCGGGCCGGTGCGGCGTGGCGGCGGCCGCCTCCGGCCCGGTCAGTACGGCGGCGGCCACGGCACCCATGAGTAACTCTCGTCGACGGACCATGAGCATCCCCTAACGTTTGGACGGTTTCATCCGACTGATGGACACACCACAGAGCGCCGGCCGTCACAGGCCGAGATAGATCCGCCGGACCTGGGGGTCGCTGCTCAGCTCGGCCGAGGTGCCGGTCGCGGCGATCTCGCCGTTCTCCATGACCAGGCAGGTGGTGGTGACGTCGAAGGTGAGCTTGGCGTTCTGCTCGACGAGCAGGATGGCCAGGCCGTCGGCGTTGAGCTTCTTGAGCACGCCGGCGATGTCGGCCACGAGCTTGGGCGACAGCCCCATGGAGGGTTCGTCCAGCAGCATCACCTTGGGCCGGCACATCATGGCGCGGCCGACGGCCAGCATCTGCTGCTGGCCGCCGGACAGGGCGCCGGCCAGGCGGCCGCGCATCTCGCCCAGCACCGGGAACAGCTCGTACACCTCGTCGATCGGGGTGCTCTTCCAGCTCCTGGTGTACGCGCCGAGCAGCAGGTTCTTCTCCACGGTGAGCCCGGGGAAGACGTGCCGGCCCTCGGGGACGTAGCCGATGCCGTGCCGCACCAGGGTGTGGGCGGGCGCGCGGAGCAGGTCGTGCTCGCCGAAGCGGATGGTCCTGGCCTGCCGCGGCGCCAGCCCCATGACCGCCTTGAGGGTGGAGGTCTTGCCCGCCCCGTTGGCGCCGATGATGCCGAGCGACTGGCCGGGTGCGACGGTGAAGGAGACGTCGTGGGCGGCACGGACGCCGCCGTAGTGAACCGACAGTCCTTCCACGGTCAGCGTGGTCATCGGGTTGCCTCCTCGACAGCGGCCTCGGCGCTCTCCTCGGTCGGTGCGGACATCGAGTCGCCGAGATAGGCGGCGACCACGTCGGGGTGCACGGCGACGTCGGCGGGCCGGCCGTCGGCGATCACCCTGCCGCTGGACAGCACGGTGACCTGGTCGCACAGGGACATGACCAGGCCCATGTTGTGCTCGATGATGATCACGGTGACGCCCGAGTCCCTGATGGAGCGGACGATGTCGGCGAGCTGGCGGACCTCCTCGCCGTTGAGCCCGGCGGCGGGTTCGTCGAGCAGCAGCAGGGTGGGGGACATGGCCATGGCGCGGGCCAGCTCGATGCGGCGCTGGACGCCGTACGGCAGGGAGCGTGGTCCGGCGTCGGAGACCTCGGTGAGCCCGAAGCGCTCGATGAGATCGCCGGCCCGCCGTCGCAGCTCCCGCTCGTACCCCAGGACCTTCCACGGCAGGCTCGGGTAGCGCCAGATCCACCAGGTGCGTGTGCGGTCCAGGCCGAGCAGGAGGTTCTCGCGCACGCTGAGGTCCTCGAACAGGCGCAGGTTCTGGAAGGTGCGCGCGACGCGGCGCAGCGAGAGCTGGTACGGCGCCATCCCGGTCACGTCGTGCCCGCTCAGGACCACCGATCCCTGGCCGGGCCGGTAGAAGCCGCTGATCACGTTGAACAGCGTGGTCTTGCCCGAGCCGTTGGGACCGACGATGCCGCGGATCTGCCCCGTGGGAACGGTGAGGGAGACGGCGTCGAGCGCCACCAGGCCCTTGAACCGCATCGTCACCTCCCTGATCTCCAGGGCCTCCTCCCCGGCGGCCGGGGACACGGCGTCGTAGGGCCGGAACGGGCCGAGCTGGGCGCGTGAGCCGCCGCCGCGCCCGCGCCGCAGCGACCGGAGCTGCTCCGGCAGGCCCGCCAGTCCCTTGGGCGCGAAGACCACCACGAGCACGACCACCAGGCCGTAGCCGAGCTGCGCGAAGCCCGAGGCGTCCAGCAGCGCCTCCCTGACCAGGGACAGCGCGACCGCGCCGACGACACAGCCCAGGATGCTGCTGCGGCCGCCGATGATCACCATGGCCAGCAGCAGGAACATGTTGGCGATGTTGAACGATTCGGGGGCGACGAAGCGGATGAGCCCGGCGTACAGGATGCCGGCCAGGCCGCCGTAGAGGCCGGACAGCACGAACGCGGTCATCCGCAGCAGCGGGATCTCGGCGCCGAGCGCGCCCGCGGCCAGGTCGTCGTCGCGCATCGCCCGCAGCCGCCGGCCCAGCGGCGAGCGGGTGACCAGCAACGCGAAGACCAGCGCGACGGCGAAGACGATCAGCTCGACGTAGTAGAACAGGTAGCCGCTGGACAGGTCGATCCCGAACATGGGCGGCACCGGTATGTCGCTGATGCCCTCGGCGCGGCCGGCGATGTGGGCGTTGGTGACCCAGTTGGTGAAGGCCAGCGCCAGGCCGAGGGTGACGATGCCGAGATAGTGCGACTGCATGCGCAGCGCCGGGATCCCGACCAGCACGCCGAACACCACGGCCGCCAGCAGCGCCAGCCCGGACGCGGTCCAGAAGCCGAGTCCGGCCTGGGTGGTCAGGATGGCGACCGTGTAGGCGCCGACGCCGAAGAAGGCGACCTGGGCCAGGTTGATCTGCCCGGCCACGCCCATGGTCAGCCCGAGCCCGACGGCCAGGATCGCGAAGATGATCGCGACATCGGCGACGTGAATGGCGTAACCGCCCAGCCCGTAGGGCAGCAGCCAGGCCGCGACGGCCAGGGGTACCAGCCAAATCAGACGTTTCATGCGCGGTTCACCGTTGCCTCTCCGAAGATGCCGGTGGGCCGGATCATGACGATGACGGCGAAGACGAGGAAGGTGACCAGTTCGGAGTACTCCTGGAAGTTGCCGGCGGCGAAGGAGTCGAGCAGCCCGAAGGCCAGCCCGCCGACGATCGCGCCGGGCATGCTGCCGAACCCGCCGAGCATGGCCGCGGCGAAGCCCTTGATGCCGAGGGTGCCGCCCATGGTCGGGTTGACGTACAGCATGGGCCCGATCAGGCTGCCCGCCAGCGCCGCGAGCCCGGCGCCGATGGCGAAGGCCATGGCGTTGCTGCGCCCGACGTGGATGCCGACCGCGGTGGCGGCCTGGTGGTCCATGGCGACCGCCTGCATGGCCGCGCCGCGCTTGGTGCGCTGCAGGAACAGGGCCAGCAGCCCGGTCGCGGCGGCGGCCACGGCGATGACCAGGAGGCTGTAGGTGGGGATGCGGATGCCCGCCACGTCGATCGGCCCGGTCGCCACGGGAGAGGGCACGGCATGGCCGGTGGCGCCCCAGACGAGCACCGCCCCGGCCTCCAGCACCGCGCCGAAGCCGATCGTGCCGATCAGCATCAGCGTGAAGTCCTTGTTCTCCAGCGGTCGCAGGAAACGCTCGATGACCAGGCCGATCAGCGCCGTGACGGCGATGGCCACGACGATCGCCACGGCGAACGGCAGCTTGCTGGCCATGTAGAAGGTGGAGGCGGCGTACGCGCCGATCATCACCACGCTGCCGTGGGCGAAGTTCACCAGGCCCATGGTGCGGTAGACGATCGAGAAGCCCATCGCCACCAGCGCGTACACCGCTCCGAACGTGACCCCGCCGATCAGGGTCTGAAGGAAGACCTGCACGTCAGCTCGCGGCCTCGGGGACGACCTTGCCGTCCTTGACCAGGCCGATCTTCGTGGCGTGGATGCCGACGCCGTTGGCGTCGTAGTCGTAGTTCCCCAGTAGCCCGGCCCGCTTGACGCCGCGGATGGCGTCGGCCAGCTTCTGCCCGCCCTCGCCGTTGGTCTGCTTCAGCGCCTCGATCAGGATCGACGCGCCGTCGTAGGCCTTGGCGACGTGCATGCGGGCGTCCTCGTTGTAGGCGGCCTTGTACTTGGCGGCGAACGCCTTGATCTCCTCGCTGGCCTCGTTGCTCAGATACGGAGAGCTGACCACGGTGTCCTCGGCGTTCTTCAGCCCGGCCGTGGTGGCGTACACGTCGGTGCCCATGGGGGCGCCGCCCGCGAACACCGCCTTCAGCCCCAGCTCGCGGGCCTGCTTGGCGATCAGCCCGGACTGGACCTCCTCGGCGCCGACGAACAGCACCTCGGGGTCCTGCTCGCGGATCTTGGCGAGGTTGGAGTTGAAGTCCTTCTGGTCGGGGGTGACGACCTCGTCGGCGACCGGGGTGACGCTCCTGCTCTTGAGCGAGGTCAGGAAGGCGTCGTGCTCGCCCGCGCCGTACGCGCCGTTGTTGCTGATCAGCGCGATCTTCTTCATGCCCTTGTCGTCCACCAGGTACTTGGCCAGTGTCTCGTCGAAGGTGACGCTGGTCGGCGCGTTGAGGAACAGGAACGGGCTCTTCAGCTCGGCCAGCTTCGGCGACTGGCCCGAGGTGATGTTCGGGATCTTGGCGTCCTTCAGGATAGGCGCCATGGCGAGGGTGACGGCGCTCTCGGCGGTGCCCAGCATCGCGATGTAGCTCTCGGCGGAGATCTTCCTGGCCACGTTGGTGCCGACCGTGGGATCGCCCTGGCTGTCGAACAGGTCGAGCTTGATCTGCCGGCCGTTGATCCCGCCGGCCTTGTTGACCTCGTCGATGGCGAGCTTGACGCCCTTGTGCTCCCACTGGCCCAGGGAGCTGAGCTGCCCGCTCTGCGCGTTGACGTTCGCGATCTTGATCGGGCCGGTGGCGTTCGCCTCGGTGCTCCCGGACTGGCCGGGGGGAGCGCAGGCGGCGAGGGCTATCAGGGCCGCGGCTGCGATGGAGAATCTCGTGAAATGCACGGTTCACCTCGTAGGGGGGTAGGTGAGACTTAATTCACGGACTAGTACGTTCGTTATAACGTCAGGAAGCGGCTCAGGGAATCTCGGATTGACAACGGTTTCGCCCGGGTCAGTCGGTGAAGAGCCCCTGGTAGATGTCCTTGATGTTCCAGTGGCCCGGCGTCGGCACCGGTTCGTTCACCATCGGCACATCGATCACGGCGGGCCGCCGGTTCGTCACGGCCTCGCGCAGCGCCGTGCCGAGGTCGGCGGGCGTGGCGACGGTGTGGCCGTCGGCCCCGCAGGCCCGGGCGAGCGCGGCGAAGTCGGGACTGTACGCCCGGCCGGCCGGGTCGGTGAAGTCGCAGCCGTGGCTGCGGCCGTAGTGCGCCGACTGCAGGTCGGAGATCGTGCCGTGGGAGTGGTTGTTCATCACCACGAAGACGACGGGCGCGCCCTGCTCGACCGCCAGCGGCAGGGCCGGGAGCTGCGCGCTCATGCCGCCGTCGCCGACGAGCGCGACCACCGTCCCGCCGGGCTCGGCGAGCTGGACGCCGACGGCGGCGGCCGGGCCGAAGCCCATCGTGGAGGCGCCGCCCGGCGTGATGAAGCGGCCCTCGGCGGGCAGCTCGTAACATTGGGCGACGCCGTTCTTGTTCCAGCCCACGTCGGTGACCAGGATCGCCTCCGGCGGCAGCGCGTCGCGCAGGTCCTTCAGGATGCGCTCGGGCCGCAGCGGGAAGTCCTCGCTCCTGCCCCGCTCCCGGCTGGCGGCGAACAGCTCCGATCGCGCCTCCAGGATCTGCTTGCGCAGCTCGGGCCTGGCGCGTGCGGCGTGCGAGGTGACCGCGCCGGCGATCGCCTTGACCGCGAGCCGCACGTCGGCGACGGCGCCGATCTCCACCGGATAGTTGCGGCCGATCTCGGCCGGGTCGATGTCGATCTGGATCAGCGTGCCGGCGGAGAAGTCCCACGTGAAGCGGGGGTCCCAGGAGCTGGCGTCGGTCTCGGCGAAGCGTGTCGCGAGCGCGAGCACCACGTCGGCCTCGCGGGCGTACGTGTTGGTGAGCTCCAGCCCCCAGAATCCGGGCATCCCGAGCACCAGCGGGTGCGCGTCGGGGATCGTGCCCTTGGCCATGAGCGAGTGGGCGAGGGGGATGTCGAGATGCTCGGCCAGGCGGATCAGGGCCCCGGACTCCTCGCGCAGCCCGCCGCCCACGTAGATCAGCGGCCGCTCGGCGGCGGCCAGCCGGGCCGCGATCAGCTCCGCCGTGGTCCCGGGCAGGCCGGGCGGGGCCGCGTGGCTGATCGGCGGGAACGGCGCGGCGGGCCGGGAGAAGACGTCCATCGGCACGTTCACCAGCACGGCGCCGGGCCGGCCGGAGGTGGCCGTCCAGAAGGCCCGCTCGACGAAGCGGCCGAGGTCCTGCGCCCGGCGCACATTCCAGGCGCGTTTGACGAACGGCCGGAAGACGCTCGCCTGGTCGGCGTCGGCGTGCAGGTTGATCTCCTGGTGCGGATGCCTGCCGTGGTAGTAGGACGGGATGTCGCCGGAGATCACCACCATCGGCACCGAGTCCAGGGCGGCGGTCATGACACCTGTGGCGGCGTTGGTCAGGCCGGGCCCGACGTGCACCAGCAGCACTCCCGGTCTGCCGGAGGCGCGGGCGTAGCCGTCGGCGGCGTGCGCCGCGGCCTGCTCGTGGCGGGCGATGACGAAACGGATGCGGCTGTCGGCCAGCGCGTCCAGGACGGCGATGTTGGTGTGCCCGCAGGTGCCGAACACGTACTCGACGCCGAGCGCTTCGAGCTGGGCGACGAGGGCGTGGGCGGTGGTGGTGGTCACTCGTCTCCCCAGATGGTCAGGCCCTTGAGCAGGAGGGTCTTGGTCACGGTGAAGTCCTCGATCATCCAGCGGGGCGACTCGCGGCCGATGCCGGAGTCCTTCACGCCGCCGAACGGGACGTGGTCGAGGCGGAAGTTGGAGGAGCCGTTCACGACCAGGCCGCCGACCTCCAGCTCGCGCCAGGCGGTGACGATGCGGCGCACGTCGTGGGTGAACAGTCCGGCCTGCAGTCCGTACGGGCTGCGGTTGCACTCATCGAGCACCTCGCCGAAATCGTCGTAGGGCAGCACGGCCACCAGCGCCCCGAACACCTCCTCGCGCACGACCCGGGCCTCGGCCGGCGGGGCGGCGACCACGGTCGGCGCCATCACCGCGCCCTCGCGCGTGCCGCCGATCGTCACCCGGGCCCCCTGGCCGGCCGCTTCGGCGCTCCAGCGGACCACCCGCTCGGCCGCGTCGTCGTCCACCATCGAGCCGACGTCGGTGCCCGGGTCCAGCGGGTCGCCGACGACCAGGGCCTTCACCTCCGCGGTCAGCGCGTCGGCGAACTCCTCGAACCGGCCGCGCTGGACGTACACCCGCTGGACCGAGATGCAGCTCTGCCCGGAGTTGCTGTAGCCCGTGCGGGCGCACAGCCGCGCGGCGGCCGGCACGTCGGCGTCCTCGCAGACGATGGTCGCGGCGTTGCCGCCGAGTTCGAGCATCACCCGCTTCGGACCGGCGGCGTGGGCGACGGCGTGTCCGGCCGTGACACCGCCGGTGAAGCTGACCACGGCGATCTCCGGCGCGGCACACAGCCGCGCGCCCACGTCACCGCCCCCGTGCAGGATCTGCACCGCCTCCACCGGCATCCCCGCCTCGAGCAGCAGCTCCACCAGGACCGTGGAGACCGCGGGCGCCTGGGGCGGCGGCTTGACGATCGTGGTGTTGCCGGCGGCGAAGGAGGCGGCCAGCTTGTGCGCCAGCAGGTTCGCGGGGGCGTTGAACGGGGTGATCGCCAGCACCGGGCCGGCCGGGGCCCGCCGCGTGATCGCCGTGTTGCCCACCCCGCGGCCCCAGCCCGCCACCGGCAGCACCTCGCCGCCGATCATCCTCGCCTCGGCGGCGGCAACGGACAACGTGTCGGCGACGCGCAGGACCTCGCCACGTCCGTCCTTGAGCGGTTTGCCCAGCTCCAGCGCCAGCAGGCCGGCCAGCCGGTCGCCCTGCGCGGTGACCGTGGCGGCGGCACGTTCCAAGATGTCGGCCCGGGTGGCGGGCGCCAGCCGGGCCACGCGCCCGGCCGCCCGCCGTGCGTAGGTCAGGGCCGTGGTGATGTCATCGGGCCGGGCGGTCCGCGCCCTGCTGACGACGTGGCGCAGGTAAGGGCCCATGCGGTCGGCGTGATCGCCGCTGGTCAACCATTCTCCGGCGACCAAGCAGCCGGCTTCGTGGATGGTGTTCATGGTCGATGACTCCCATTGATCCGCGCAGTGGTTCTCATATTCCGCACTGTGGACTGCCTCACGGTATGAGCACCGTGAAGGTTCTGGCAAGGGGGTCCGGCATTCCGCTTGATGGAGCATATGGACCGCCAAGCGGACTCGGTGTTAGCGTACGGACCACATGAGAGGGTGAGCAGCAGGTTCACCTTCGACTCACAAGTGAGGATCCGTGCCTTCGAACATTCCTGCGGCATCGGCGGAGAGCGGGGGCGTGCGCAGCGTCCAGCGCGCGTTCGACATTCTCTCGCTGTTGTCCGAGGACCGGCGGACGTTGACGATCCGGGAGGTCGTCGACGAGACGGGGCTGGCCAAGACCACCGCCCTGCGGCTGCTGCAGACCCTCGAGCACCTGGGCCTGCTGTGGGCCACGCCCACGGGCTACACGGCGGGGCCGGCCCTGTGGCGCTGGGCGCACCTGGCCCGTTCGGCGTGGGAGCTGCCGCCCGAGACCGTCCAGCTCATGCGCGACCTGGGGGCGCGGCACCGGGAGACCGTCAACCTCTACGTCCTGCGCGACATGCGCCGCATCTGCATCGCCCAGCAGGAGAGCCCGCAGCCCCTCCGCCACGTGGTGCGGGTCGGCGACGAGCTGCCCCTGTGGGCGGGCGCCTCCTCGAAGGTCCTGCTGAGGGACGCGCCGGAGCGGCTGCTCCTGCGGGTGGCCCGCGCCTCTCCCCATGGCGCGGCACACGTGGCCACGTTGCGGGCCTGGATCGATGAGGCGGCGCGCGACGGGTTCGCGGCCAGCCACGGCGAGCGCGAGCCCGGTCTGTCGGCGGTCGCGGTCCCGGTCATGGGCTGCTCAGGCGCGGCCTTGGCGGCGCTGACGCTCAGCGGTCCCACGGTCCGCTTCACCGAAGACCGTGTGGAGGAATTCGCCGCGGATCTGCGCGAGGCCGCCAAGCGCATGTCGGAGCGCGGGTTCGACCATCCTCTGACCTGACTCTATGGAGCGTGAATGCAGCAGTTGCCACTCGACGGCGTCAAGGTCGTCGACCTGACCAACGTCCTGGCCGGGCCGTACTGCAGTTACCAGCTGATGCTGTTCGGCGCGGAGGTGGTCAAGGTGGAGCTGCCCGGCGCCGGGGATCTCGCCCGGCGGCTCGGACCCGACCCGGAGCTCAATCGGGAGCGGATGGGCGCCTCCTTCCTGGCCCAGAACGCCGGCAAGAAGTCGGTCGAGCTCGATCTGAAGAGCCCGGCGGGGCGGGCCGCCTTCGAGTCGATGGTCGCCGGAGCCGACGTCCTGCTGGAGAACTTCCGGGCCGGGGTGCTGGCCAGGCTCGGCTACGGCTGGGACCGCCTGCGCGAACTCAACCCCGGCCTGGTCTACTGCGCGATCTCCGGCTTCGGGCAGAGCGGGCCGATGAGCGGCGCCCCCGCCTACGACCAGATCATCCAAGGGCTGTCCGGCATGATGAGCGTCACCGGCACCCCTGACACCGCCCCGCTGCGGGTGGGATTCCCCATCTGTGACACCATCGGCGGGCTGATGGCCGCCCTGGCGGTCTCCGCCGCGCTGGCCGGACGGCACCGCACCGGACGCGGCTGCTTCCTTGACCTGTCCATGCTGGAGGCGTCGATCTCCGCCATGGGCTGGACCGTCTCCAACTACCTGGTCAGCGGCGTGGAGCCGGAGCCGATGGGCGACCAGAACGCCACCGCCGCTCCGTCCGGCACCTTCGAGGCCGCCGACGGGCCCCTCAACATCGCCGCCAACCAGCAGGTCCAGTTCGAGACCCTGTGCCGGCTCACCGGGCGGCCCGACCTGGCCACCGATCCCCGCTTCGCCGAGAGGGAGGCGCGCAAGATCCACCGGCAGGCCCTCAACCAGGAGCTCAATCAGGCGCTGCGGGCCAAGACCGCGCTGGAGTGGGAGGAGATCCTGTCCGGCGAAGGCGTGCCCGCCGCCCGCATCCTCACCGTCCCGCAGGCGCTCGCGCTCGACCAGGTCCGTCACCGCGGCTTCCTGACGGAGGTGCCGTTCGCGGGAGCGGGCGAGCGGCAGGTCACCGTCTCCGGGAACGGCGTGGTCGTCGACGGCGTCGCCCTGCGCCCCCGCGGGGCCGCCCCGCTGCTCGGCGCGCACAACGACGAGTTCGAGGTCGCGCGATGAGCGAGCGAGCCGGGGCCAACGCCGCGGACACCGGCGCGGACACCGGCGCGGACACCGGTCCCGCCGCCGTGGACGCCGCCCGCGCGGCCGAGGCGGCCGACTGGTGGGCGACCGGCGTGTCCCGGATCGAGCCCGACGTCATCGAGTTGCGCGGGCAGCCGGTTCAGGAGCTCATCGGGCGGATCGGCTTCGCCGAGATGATCTGGCTCATGCTGCGCGGCACTCGGCCCGATCCTCGTCAGGCGGCGTTGCTGGAGGCGGCGCTGGTCTCGTCGGTCGATCACGGGCCCCACGCGCCGTCCATCGCCGTCGCCCGGATGGCCGCCACCTGCGGGGTGGGGCTCAACAACGCCGTCGCCACAGGCGTCAATCTGCTCGGTGACGTGCACGGTGGCGCTGGCGAGCAGTGCGTCACGCTGCTGGAGGAGGTGGTTCAGGACGGCGACGCGGCCGCCGTGGTCGCTCGCCGGCGCGCGCGTGACAAGTACCTGCCCGGGTTCGGGCATCGCTTTCACACCCGCGATCCGCGCCGGGACCCGCTGCTGGGCCTGGCGTCCGAGGCCGTCGCGGCCGGAGTGGTGCCGGGCGCGCACCTGCGAGCCGCGATCGAGGTCGAGCGGCTGATCGCGCCGGTGCCGATGAACATCGACGGCGCGACCGCGGTGATCTACGCCGAGCTGGGCTTCCCCGCGCCCTTGGCGCGCGGGCTCTTCGTGCTCAGCAGATCCGTCGGAATCCTGGCCCACGCCTGGGAGGAGACCGGGCAGGGGCGGCGCAACAAGGGGCCGATCCCGCCGTCCATCCTGCCCACCTGGCTCTGAGCACGACGAAGGTGTGGGTGAAGGACCGGCCGGGTATCAGGACGCCGCTGTCGAATTCGTGCTCGAAGAACGAGACGGCGGCGTGCGCGCCGGCGTTGTCGGCCGGGTTGACGAAGGAGACGGTCGTGCCCCTGGGCACCCGCAGGTGCTGCGGCGACACGGCGTTCTGGGCCACAGTGTCCTCGGTCGCGCCGGGCCGCTGGTTCGCCGCGTCCCAGACCCGTCCGAGGGTGACCGTGGTCCCGGCGACGGCGGCCGTCCTGAGGTCGTTGCGCTTCTTCGGCGGTGCCGGGGCGGGCGCGGGCGCGACCTTGCCGCCCAGCTTGAAGGCCCACTGTTCGTCTGCCTGCCGCCCAGATTCGTCTTCCATCTGAGGGCGCCGGTCCTGCCGTCCACGGCGACGACGTTCTGCTGGGTGGTCTGGACGTACAGGACGCCGTTCTCCACGACGCACGTGCTCTGCTGGGCGGCGGACGTGCTGCCGCCTTCGAGGTCGACGTGCCAGGCGCCGCCGAGTCGCCGCACCGTGCGGGCGGTGATCTGTTTCAGCGGGGAGTGGTGTGATTGCCAAGGTTGCCGCAGACCTTGGGGAAGTCCTTGCCCGTCACGCCCAAGGAGGCCGGCTGCCGCTCCAGCGGCGGCGTGAGGGCCTGGGCGGGCTCCGCGGCGGTGGCGGTGGCGGTGGCGGTCAGCGTGGCTGCCGCGCCGAGGAGGAAGTGACGTCGTCCCACTGGCACCAAACTTTCAGTGGTCCGCTTGGTGGACCACTAGATCCATATGACGGACGCACCATAAGTCCGATCCGGGAGTGAAGGCAAGAGCTTGTCCCGGCGAAGATCCGTGGTTACTCTCAAGCCCTTGAGTGGACCAATCGATCCGCCTGATGGATCGCAACGAGAGGTGCCCATGCGCAGCAAACTCTCCATCGCCGCCACCACCGGAGCGGCGGCCCTCCTGCTCACCGCCACCGCTCCCAGCTCCGCCGCCTCCCCCTCACCGGCGCAGAACCTCGGCGACCCCGACTACGGGGTGTGCCGCGGCACCGACCCCCGCTGCTACCACGACTGGGGCAACTTCGACCCTGCCAAGGGCTACCGGCTGCTCGTCTACAGCCGCACGGCCGGCCCCCGCCACGCCCACCTCGGCACCCCGCTCGCCCCCGGCCTCAACCCGCCGCTCAACGACGACAACGTCGCCGTCAAGGCGATGCTCAAGCTGGGCCAGGAGAACGGCTTCTCCGTCGACTACACCGAGGACGTCGGGCAGCTCTCGGCGGCGGGGCGGCTGCTGCCGTACAACGCGGTGATGTTCCTCAGCACCACCCGCGACGCCCTGGACGACGCCGCGCAGACGGCGCTGCGCCAGTACGTCCGCGCCGGCGGCGGCTTCGTCGGCGTGCACAACGCCTTCGGCACCGAGTACAACTGGCCCTGGTACGAGGGCCTGCTCGGCAACGCCAACTTCTACGACCACAGCGCGAACCAGCCCGGCACCGTGGTCACGGTCGACCGCCGCGATTCCTCCACCCAGGGGCTGCCCCGGACGTGGACCTTCTCCGACGAGTGGTACAACCTGGTCCCCGCCCCCACCCGGGTCCGGGTGCTGGCCGAGGTGGACGAGGACACGCTCGCCCGCGGCGTACGCGGCAACCTCGGCCATCCCGGCCATGGCGAGCACCACCCGGTGAGCTGGTGCCAGTACTACGACGGCGGCAGGGCCTGGCTCACCACCCTCGGCCACGACGTCAGGGCGTGGACCGACGAGCCCATGGACGGCGACCGGTACTTCGTCCAGCACCTGCTGGGCGGCGTCAAGTCCGTACTCGGCATGGCGCCCTTCTGCCGCTGAGCTCCGCGGGCCGGCCCCAGGACGGTGGCGACGGGTCCCTCAGTGCCGGTGGGTCTCGATGCGGGCCGCGGTGCCGTTCGGCGCGGGAGTGAAGATCGTGACCGCGGCCAGGCACACACCCAGGAACGTCAGGAAGGACGCCACCATGATTCGAAGAGACTTCATCTCGCGCAGCTTTCTGGACCCGGGCCATGGCCGGGTAGCCGTGCCCAGGTACGCGCGCCGGCGCTCGCGGGTTCAACGCCATCGAACCTCAGCATGAACGCGGCACGATCGCCACCACCGGCCGCGGGCCGGGACTACGGGCGATCGGCCCTCAGCAGCGGTGGCGCCTCCTGGCCCAGATCGTCCCCGGCCACCAGCAGGAACGCCGAGACGGCGGACACGAACCTCTCGGCGTCGTCGACCCAGGGGAAGTGCCCGGCCCGGGGCTGGACGACCAGTTCGGCGTGCGGGAACAGGCGGGCGTACGCGGCCATGGTGGGCGGAGGCGCTCCCAGGTCGACCTCGCCGGCCAGCACCAGGACGGGCGGCGCGAACCGGGCGAGCGCGGTGCGCGTGGCGTCCGGGTCGAAGGCGCCCGGGGCGTTGAAGGCCGCTATGACCTGCGGGTTCTGCTGCTCCGCGGAGGCCGCGTGATGGGCCTGCGCCGCCTTGTCCCACCGGTCGTAGGAGAACGGCGCGATGCCGTCGCCGTCCGAGGACGCACCGGTCACGAGCGCTTCGAGGGCCGCGAACGCCTCCGGGAACCACGGCTCGTCGCGGCGCAGCCGGGCCGTCTCGAGGCGGAGGTCGCCCGGGATCGTGAGACCGACCGCCCGGACGCTCGGCGTGATCAGCGCGAGCCGGGCGACGCGCCCCGGATGGCGGGCCGCGTACCGCACGGCCAGATTCGCGCCGCCGCAGTGCGCGAGCAGGTCCATCCGGTCCAGGCCCAGGTGCGTGCGCAGGGCCTCCACGTCGGCGACGAGCCGGTCACAACGGCAGGACGCGACGTCCTGGGGCATCGCGGACCGGCCGGTGCCCCGTGAGTCCAGCATGATCAACCGCCGGTGCGCGGACAGGCCGCCGAGGTCGCCGAAGTAGTCGGAGGCCGCTGGACCGCCGGGCAGGCAGAGCACCGGCGCGCCGTCCCCGGACACGTGGAAGGCCAGTTCGGTGCCGTCGTACGAGGTGAAGAATTCCATGTCCGGCAGCCTGGGGCGCGGCGGCGGCGATGGCTATTGTTTAGCCACGGCTACATGATGGGTGGCGCGGATGGCGGTCGAGATCAGGTTCACCGCGGCGTCGGTCGCCAAGGTACGGTTCGCCGTCTCGCCGCTGGGGGAGACGGTGCTCGCCCTCCGGATCCTGCTGGGAACGGGCGGGCACGTGGTGCATCGGCCGTGGGTGCGCAAGGCCCGGCCGCTGCTCGCGGGCGAGTGCGAGCTGCCGCTGCTGCGGGCGCTGATCGCCGGGCCGATGCCGTCGTTCCTGTTCCCGGTGCCGCAGGAGCGGCTGCCGTCGATGGCGGCGGAGCTGGAGCTGCTGCGGGCCACGGAGGAGGCGTTCTTCCGGCGCGAGTACGGCGCGGTCGCGGGCGTACCGGCCGACGAGGCCCCCGAGCCGGCGGCGGTGCTGCCACGGCTGGCGCAGGCGCTCCACCGCTGCCACGACCTGCTGATCGCGCCGCAGTGGGGCCGGATGCGCGCGGTGCTGGAGGCCGACGTCGCCAGGCGGGCGCTCACCCTGGTGGACGGGGGAGTGCAGGCGCTGTTCGCCGAGCTGCACCGGGACATCGCCTGGGACGGCGGCCAACTGGTGGTGCACGGACGGCGCGCCCCGCACGCCGTCTACACGGTGGACGCCGGCGGGCACGGGCTGGTCCTGCTGCCCAGCGTCTTCAACTGGCCGAACGTGGGCGTCGACAAGTCTCCGGTCGCCGCCGCGTCGATCCGCTATCCGGCCGTGGGCGTCGGCCTGCTCTGGGAGCCGCTTCCGCCGGAGCAGGCGGGCCTGTCCACGGTGCTGGGCCACACGCGGGCGGCGCTGCTGGCCGCCCTGGCCGAACCCCTGACGACCGCCGCCCTGGCCGGCCGCCTGGGCATCACCCCGAGCGCGGTCTCACAACACCTGGGCGCACTGCGCGGGGCGGGGCTGGTGTCGACGCAGCGCAAGGGCCGTACGGCGCTTCACCTGCGCACGGAACGAGCGGCCCACCTGCTGGGCGCCGGGTGAAGCCGGTGCCGGCGCACGTTCGGCCGCAGGCGGGCCGGTCACGCGTCAATCCGTGTAGATCTCAAGGTGATAGTCCGCGCCATTGTGGGACCAGTGCTTGCCGCTCCAGGCGGTGCACCGCGACGCCCCTTCCCACTGCTTGCCGGCGCTCATGCAGGCCTTGTAGCCCGCCGTGGTCCGCGGATATGCCGTGACGAACTCCCAGTGTGCCGCCGCACTCGTCGTGGCGCCGGCCGGAGCGGACACGAACACGCTGACGGTGGCCGCTGACACCACGGCAGCGGCGGCCACCGCCACGCTCATGATCTTGTTTCGCATAAGTGAACTGACCTTTCCTTGACTACGCGGCCAGCGTCGCAGTCAAGGCTTCCGAAACGCTTCTCCTTCACTTCACCACCGTCGGACCACTTCACTCCCGGCGGGAGGACGGGCGTCTACGGGCGGACCCGGAACCAGCCCTGCATGCGAAGCCGGTCGCAGCGCTGCAGCTCCACGGCGACGCCCGGGGCGTGCGACTGCCCGATGACGTCCATGCAGTGGCTGCTGGTGCCGCTGACCGCCGAACGGATCAGATCGCCCTCACCCGGCGCGGCCCCGACCACGGTCCACTTCTCGTTGCTGATCGAGTTGCAGGGCCACTGGATGATCGGCGTGCCGTTCGTGGCACCTCCCGCCGCGTCGAGGCACAGGGCGGTGGCCACGCTCTGGAACCGGTAGCGGCCGTTGCTCTCGGGCAGGGGGTTCCAGCCCTGGGCGGCGGTGCCGTTGCACGGCATCTGCACGATCGCCGCGCCCTGGCTCCAGAAGTTCGCGGGGTCCGGTTGCAGGCACAGGAAGTCACGGCCGTTCTGGAAGAAGATGGGAGGGTCGGCGGCCCCCTGCGCGGGTGGCGCCATCACGACTACGGCTGCCGCCGCACCCGCGAACAGGAGCGCTGCCGATCTGCGTAACGATCTCAAGCTCTTCTCCAATCCTTCGCGGGGATCTCCCTGAGATCCCCGACGTCAGCTCTCACCGTGTTGGCGTTCCATGCCGTTCCATGCCGAGACGTCCTGACCTGGCCGGGCGAGCGGGCCGCGCCGGACCGGCCGCGTCCGGCCGCGTGGGAAAATGCTGGTGTGACCGCACGACGTATCGCCTACCAGGGCGAGCCCGGCTCGAACTCCCACATGGTGTGCAAGCTCCACTACCCCGACTGGCACACGGTGCCGTGCGCGTCCTTCGAGGACGTGTTCGCGGCGGTGGAGAACGGTGAGGCCGACCTGGCGATGATCCCGATCGACAACTCGATCGCCGGCCGGGTCGCCGACATCCACCACTTCCTGCCGACCTCCGACCTGCACATCATCGGCGAGCACTTCCTGCGTATCCAGTTCAACCTGATGGCGCCCCCGGGTGCGACCCTTGACACGATCAAGGCCGTGCACAGCCACGTGCACGCCCTCGGCCAGTGCCGCCGCATCATCCGCGAGCACGACCTGGTGCCGGTGATCGCCGGTGACACCGCCGGCGCGGCGCGCGAGGTGGCCGAGGCGGACGACCCGACCCAGGCGGCGATCGCGCCGCCGCTCGCGGCGGAGATCTACGGCCTGCACATCCTCGCCCGCGACGTCGAGGACGAGGAGCACAACACCACCCGGTTCGTGGTGCTCAGCCCCGACTTCGTGCAGGCGCCGCGCGGTGAGGGCCCGGTGGTCACCTCGTTCGTCTTCAACGTCCGCAACCTGCCGGCCGCGCTCTACAAGGCGCTCGGCGGCTTCGCGACCAACGGCATCAACATGACCAAGCTGGAGAGCTACATGGTCGGCGGCCACTTCGCGGCCACCCAGTTCCTCGCCGAGGTCGACGGGCATCCCGAGGACCCCGGCCTGAAGAACGCGCTGGAGGAGCTGGCGTTCTTCACCACCGATGTCAAGATCCTCGGGGTCTATCCTGCCGACTCGTTCCGCGCCGGCTGAGCGAAGGACGATCTGCCACCCGCGCCCGCCTATGGTTGCGTGCGCGGGTTACCGGCGGGAATAAACAGCCGGCGAATGCAATTCTTGAGAGCGTTCTTCGTATCGTCGCGTGCGGGTACGCGCCTCTCGCCCGGCGACCTCTCAGGCGCGTACCAGGAGTTCCGCCATGCCCTCCCTGTTCACCCCGGTCACCCTCAGGTCGCTGACCATCCCCAACCGGATCTGGATGGCCGCGATGTGCCAGTACAGCGCGGAGCCGGAGGGTGAGACCACAGGGGCCCCGACCGACTGGCACTTCGCCCACCTCGCCGCGCGCGCCTCCGGGGGGACCGGCCTGATCGTCACCGAGGCCACCGCTGTCAGCCCCGAGGGCCGGATCTCCCCCTACGACCTCGGCATCTGGAACGACGCTCAGGTGACCGCGTTCCAGCGCGTCACGGCGTTCCTGAAGTCGCAGGGGACCGTCCCCGCCATCCAGCTCGGCCACGCCGGGCGCAAGGCGTCCACCGAGCGCACCTGGGTCGACGGCGGGCGCCCGATCGCCCCGGACGAGCCGTACGGCTGGACTCCGCTGGCCCCCAGCGCGATCCCCTTCGGCCCCGCGTCGACGACCCCCGAAGAGCTCACCGCGGAGCGCATCCGTGCCATCGTCCAGGAGTTCGCCGACGCCGCCCGGCGCGCGCTCCAGGCCGGATTCGAGGTCGCCGAGCTCCATGGAGCCCATGGCTACCTGATCCACCAGTTCCTCTCCCCGCACAGCAACCACCGCACCGACGCGTACGGCGGCTCGTTCGAGGGCCGCACCCGCTTCGCCCTGGAGGTCGTCGACGCCGTACGCGCGGTGTGGCCCGAGGAGTCGCCGCTCTTCTTCCGCGTCTCCGCCACCGACTGGCTCACCGAGAACCCCGAGGACGACCGCGACGGCTGGACCGCCGACGACACCGTCCGTTTCGCCAAGGAACTCCATGCTCGCGGCGTGGACCTGATGGACGTCTCCACCGGTGGCATCGCCCCCGGCGCCAAGATCGTGACGGGCCCCCACTACCAGGTGCCCTTCGCCGAACGGGTCCGCAACGAGGCCGGAATGCCCGCCGCGACCGTCGGCATGATCACCGATCCGGCTCAGGCCCAGCAGGTCATCACCGCCGGCCAGGCGGACGCCGTCCTCCTCGGCCGCGAACTCCTGCGCGACCCCTTCTGGGCCCGCCGGGCCGCCAAGGAACTCGGGGGTCAGGTCGGCACCCCCGTCCAGTACCACCGCGCGTGACCGCGCCGGGGGAGACGGTCGTACGCGCTCGCGGTGCCGCCCGCCGTGTGGGCTCGGTCACACGGGTCATAAACTGCCTGGTAGGGGACGTGCACTTACCGCAGTAGAGGTAGACGGGGGCGGTTGTCCGATGGCGAAGCTACTGTTCGTGATGACGGGGACGGCGTACTGGACGCTCAAGGACGGCACGAGGCATGCGACGGGCTACTGGGCCGAGGAGTTCGCGGCCCCGTACAAGGCGCTCACCGAGGCCGGCCACCAGGTCGTGGTCGCCACTCCCGGGGGAGTGGTCCCGACCGTCGACATGATGAGCCTGCGCCCCGAGATGGCCGGCAGCGCGCAGATCGCCCTCGACCTGGAGGCGATCATCCGCGCGGCGGAGGAGATGCGGCGGCCGATCCGGCTGGCGAACGCCCGCCTGGAGGATTACGACGCCGTCTACTGCCCGGGCGGCCATGGCCCGATGGAGGATCTCTGCGTCGACGCCGACGCCGGCCGCTTGCTGACCGAGGCGCTCGCCTCCGGCAAGCCTCTCGCGATCGTCTGCCACGCTCCGGCCGCGATGTTGTCCACCAGGATCCGCGGCGTGTCGCCCTTCGCCGGCTACCGGGTCACCGCGTTCACCAACGAGGAGGAGAACGCGGTCGGGCTCGGGCCGAAGGCGCGCTGGCTGCTGGAGGACGAACTCGTCGACCTGGGCGTCGACTTCAGCAAAGGGGAGGCGTGGAAGCCCTACACGCTGGTCGACCGCAACCTGTTCACCGGGCAGAATCCCGCCTCGGCGGCCGTCCTGGCCGAACGGCTGCTCGAGGTGCTCCCCTAGCGACGCCGGACCAGGCCACGATGCCGGCGCCGGGCGGGGCCGTCAGCCCTTCAGGCGGAACAACTGGTTCGGCTGGCCGTTGAGCGGCTTGCCCTCCAGCAGGGTGCCCACCGTGGTGCCGCTGTCCCTGACGGTCAGCTCCAGGGCGTTCTGGACGCTTTCGAACCGGTGCACGACCACGCCGTTGAGCAGGCGCTGGCGGTCGTTCCAGAAGGTCCGCAGCTCGGGGACGGTCGGGGTGAGATCGTTGAAGTCCGGGCAGACGGCCAGCCGGATGACGTTGCCGTCGAGGGCGCCGCGCATGCAGAGCCCGCTCTGGTCGCCGACGATCTGGGCGACGCTGCCGCCGTTGAAGCGCAGGCGCCATCTCTGCGAGCGCAGGCCCAGGTCCTTCTGCAGGGTCACCTTGGACCCCACGACCGTCCCCTCGGCCGTCAGGACGAGCTGCCCCTGGCCGGGCGGCAGTTGCGGGACGTTCTGCGGGATCATCTGCAGGGGCGGGCCGGTGACCGGGTCGGCCTGGGCCGGTGACGCCGTGAGGGTGGCCGCCGCGGCCATCGCCCCGACGGCGATCGCCATCGTCATTGGCTTGCTCAGGCGCATGGTAGGCATGCTCATGTTGTCCTTCCTCGCAATGGGATCGCCCCGGTGCCGCGAGGCGCGGCACCGGTGTGGGCCCGGGAACAGCGGCGGCAAGAGTGCTCCCGGGGCCTGTGTCCTGCCATGGCACCATCCGAGCGAGCACCGGTCTGCGCCGAACTGCGCGCTCCACCGGCAACCTGGGTCATTGCGCGCACAGGAGACCGGCCTGGGGCGAAGTCGCGAACGCCGACTCCAGCATCTAAAAATCTACATTGTAAAGGGGGGTGGCTCTGAAGATTCTCCTTTCGCAAAACCACAGACAGACCGCAGCCGTGACGTCACGCCCGCCGGCCACCGTCTGCGGTGAAGGCGGCGCGGTGGTCCAGCGCCCAGGTGGCGTACGTCCGCGCTGGCCGCCCCAGCAGCAGCCGTACGTCATCGCTGGTGGGCCCGGCCTCGCGGGCGTAGTCGGCCAGCGAGCCGAGCAGCCGGTCGGGCACCTCGTCGGGCAGGCCGGCGGCGAGCAGGCCGCGGCGTATCGTGTCCGGCGTCGCCTCGGCGAACGACAGCGTCCGGCCGAGCGCCGCGCCGATCGCGGCGACCTTCTCCGGCTGGCTGAGCGACTGCTCGCCGGTGAGCAGGTACGTCTGGCCCGCGTGTCGCGGCTGGGTCAGGGCGAGGGCGGCCACCGCGGCGATGTCGCGCTCGTCGACGGTCGAGGTCCTCGCCTCCGGGTATGCCCCCCGCACGGTCCCGGTCGCCTGGATCTGCCCGGCCCAGGACAGCGTGTTGGCGGCGAAGTCGGTGCAGCGCAGGATCGTCCAGTCCAGGCCGCAACCCTTGGCGGTGTCCTCGGCGGCCTGGAACTGCCGGCGGAAGCGTGCGTGCCCGGCCGGGTACCGCACGGTGACGGCGGACAGCACGACGACCCTGCTCGTGCCGGTCTTGCGGGCGTGGGCCAGGAGGTCGGCGGCGGCGGCTCCGGTGGCGCGCGGGCTGAGCAGGATGGCCTCGACGCCGTCGAGGGTGGTGGCGTCGGCGGGGTGGACGAGCCGTGTGCCCGCGGGGAGGTCGGCGTGCGGGTCGCGGGTGACGGCGGCGACCTGTGCTCCTCCTTCGACGAGGAGCCGTACGGTTTCCCGGCCGACGACGCCGGTGGCGCCGGTGATCATGATCATGGTCAAGTCCTTCCGATGTCGTATGATACGTAAACCATATTAGTTTAGTTCGGGATAGATACAATATGAGTTACGTAACACCCGAGGACCCGCGCACCCGCAGGCAGCTCGCCTCCCAGATCAAGGACGCCCTGCGCGGCCTGCACAACCAGCTGTCGATGCTCAATCGCCAGGTCGGCGTCCAACTCGCCCTCAAAGACATCGACATGGACTGCCTCGACCACATCAGCCGGCACGGGCCGCTGAGCCCGAGCAACCTGGCCCGCCAGGCCGGGCTGCACCCGGCCACCCTGACCGGGATTCTCGACCGGCTGGAACAGGCCGGTTGGATCGCCCGCGAACGCGACCCGGCAGACCGGCGCGCCGTCACCGTCCGGGCGCTGCCCGACCGCGGAGGGGAGATCTACCGGCTGTTCGCCGGCATGAACTCGGCGGTGGACTCGATCTGCGCCGAATACGACGAGCAGCAGCTCAAGCTGCTCGCCGACTTCCTGCGCCGGACGACCGACGCCGGGCTCGTCGCGACCCGCGACCTCACGTCCGGCAGCGGTGATCGACCAGCGGAGTGACGGCCACTTCGTGTCCCAGGCGCGCCAAGGACACGGTGGCGCCCCACGATCAACGGCGTGGGCGGATCCACCCACCGCGGGCGACCCAAAGACGGGTCAGCCGTGGGAGCCGGGGGTGAGGAGGCCGGATGCGCGCACCCCCTCGTGAACCGGGGTCAGAACGTGGCGATCGGGTTGACCGGGCTGCCGGACGTACCGGCGAAGCGGACCGGCGCGACCGTGAGGTGGAAGTCCCACTGGCCGAGCTCGGCAGCCGTCGTCGCGCACTCCTCCAGGTCGCAGTTGTCGAGCAGCCACAGACCCATCGCGACGAGGCTCACGGCGTGAACCGGCATCAACACGTCTTCGTACCCCGACGGCTGAACGTCCTGGGGGGTGTCGGCGCCGATCAGCGCGACCTCTCGTTCCTGCAGCCAGGGCAGGCAGGAGGCGTGCCAGCCGGCCTGCGTGAAACCGCCGGTCTCACCGGCCTCGTGCCGGGCGCGGCCATAGCCGGTCCGCAGGAGCAGTGCGTCGCCGGGTCGTACCCGCACGCCCTGGCGACGCTCGGCCTCCTCGAGATCGTCGGGAAACACGCCCTGCCCCGGTTCGAGCCACGGCACATCGCGGACCCTCGCGATGTCCAGCAGGACACCGCGCGTGATGATCCCGTTCGCCGCCGCCGTGACGGCCCCCCACGCCGATCCCGTGGCGGCGTCGACCAACGAGTGCGACCGCCCGTTGTACATCGTGCCGTCCCAGAAGATGTGGCACGGCGAGTCGACGTGGGTGAGGGTGTTGCCGTGGAACGTGATGCCGAGTCGTTCGGACGAAAAGCCCCAGCGCCGGTCGTTGTGGAATGCGGGCACCGGCATGTTCTCGGCGCCCGGCATGTCGGCGGCGCACGGGCACGTCGTCGTCGACCGCTCCATGTCTTTCGGGACGGCGACCTCCCATGCGCACGACACGCTCCTGCCGTGGCGCACGGCCCGCGCCGCCGCCAGCCGGACGTCGTCGGTGATGTGGTTGAGAGTGCCGAGCTCGTCGTCGTCGCCCCACCGACCCCAGTTCGACAGCGTGTCGAAGTAGCCGAGCACGTCGTCCTGTGTGGGCATCGGCCGCCCTGCCGTCATCCCAGCATCGGCTCCTTCGGTCACGGTTCGAGGCATCGGAGGCAGGGCGTCCCGCCCCCTGTTGTCGACATGCCAAGCCCGCTGAGCCGGGATGCTACTAGATCGGCGGGCCGGTCGCGTCCACTCAGCGGCCGATGGGGTGCCAGACGGTTTTGACCTCCAGGAAGGGCTTGACGCGGGACAGGCCGGGATCCGGGTCGTCCCAGTCCTCTTCGCCGGGGCGCAGGACCCGCTTGAGCGTGGTCGCCGCCAGGGCTTCCAGCGGGCCCGCGAGATCCCCCGCGCCGGCCAGGTCCAGGGCGTTCACGTCGGCGTGGCCGGCCAGCGGCGGGGCGAGCTCGGACAGGCGGCCGGTCAGGATGTTCGCGGTGCCCGCCGGCAGGTCCGAGGTGGCCAGCGCCTCGGCCAGTGTGATGGCGGGCAGCGGGGCGTTTTCGCTCGCCACCAGCACCGCCGTGTTGCCGGAGGTGATCACGGGCGCGAGCACCGAGACCAGCCCGAGCAGTGAGGAGCCGGCGGGGGCGAGGACGCCCACGACGCCGGTCGGCTCGGGCTCGGAGAGGTTGAGGTACGGGCCCGACACGGGGTTCGCGCCGCCCAGGAGCTGGCCGAGCTTGTCGGCCCACCCGGCGTAGTACACCCAGCGGTCGACGGCCGCCGACACCAGCGCCTGCGCCCTGGCCTGGCCCACTCCTTCGGCCGCGGCGACCTCCTCGGCGAACTGGGCCCGCCGGCCCTCCATCATCTCCGCGACCCGGTAGAGGATCTGGCCGCGATTGTAGGCGGTGCGCCCCGACCAGCCGGGGAACGCCTTGCGGGCCGCCACCACGGCGTCGCGCACGTCTTTGCGCGAGGCCAGGGCGGCGTTGGCGAGATGGTCTCCGGCGGGGGACGTCACGGGGTAGGACCTGCCTGATTCCGAGCGCGGGAACGCGCCGCCGACGTAGAGCTTGTACGTCCTGCGCACGGCGAGGCGCGGGGAGTGGTCAGCCAAGGTATGCCTCCAGCCCGTGCCGGCCGCCCTCGCGGCCGTATCCGGACTCCTTGTAGCCGCCGAAGGGGCTGGCGGGATCGAACACGTTGAAGGTGTTGGACCACACCACGCCGGCGCGCAGCCGGGCGGCGGTCCAGAGCATCAGGGAGCCCTTCTCGGTCCACACTCCGGCCGACAGCCCGTACGGCGTGTTGTCGGCCTTGGCCACGGCCTCCTCCGGGGTGCGGAAGGTCAGCACCGACAGCACGGGGCCGAAGATCTCCTCGCGGGCGATCCGGTGCGCCTGTGTGACGCCGGTGAACACGGTAGGCGGGAACCAGTAGCCGCGTTCCGGGAGCGGGCAAGAGGGGGACCAGCCCGTGGCGCCCTCGGCCTCGCCGGCGGCGGCCAGTTCCTGGATCCTGGCGAGCTGGGCCGTGGAGTTGATGGCGCCGATGTCGGTGTTCTTGTCCAGCGGGTCGCCGAGACGCAGCCGTTCGATGCGGGCGCGCAGCCGCTCCAGCAGCTCGTCGGCGATCGACTCCTGGACCAGCAGCCGTGATCCGGCGCAGCACACGTGGCCCTGGTTGAAGAAGATCCCGGTGACGACGCCCTCGACGGCCTGGTCGAGCGCCGCGTCGTCGTAGACGATGTTGGCGCCCTTGCCGCCCAGCTCCAGGGTGAGCCGTTTGCGCGTGCCGGCGACGGCGCGGGCGATCTCCTTGCCCACCTCGGTGGAGCCGGTGAAGGCCACCTTGTCGGCGCCGGGGTGGGCGACCACGGCCCGGCCGGTGTCGCCGGCCCCGGTGACGATGTTCACCACGCCCGGGGGCAGTCCGGCCTCCTGGCAGATCTCGGCGAAGGCCAGCGCGGTGAGCGGGGTGGTCTCGGCGGGCTTGAGCACGACCGTGTTCCCGGTGGCCAGCGCGGGGGCGACCTTCCATGCGAGCATCAGCAGCGGGAAGTTCCACGGGATGACCTGCGCGGCGACGCCCAGCGGGCGGGTGCCCAGCCCGGCGTGCGCCAGTTTGTCCGCCCAGCCGGCGTAGTAGAAGAAGTGGGCGGCGACCAGCGGCAGGTCGACGTCCCGGGTCTCCTTGATCGGTTTGCCGTTGTCCAGCGACTCCAGCACGGCCAGCTCACGGGCGCGTTCCTGGATGATGCGCGCGATCCTGAACAGGTACTTGCCGCGCTCGGCGCCCGGCAGGGGCGACCACACCTGCTCGAAGGCCCGCCGCGCGGCGGCGAACGCGCGTTCCACGTCGGCGTCGCCGGCGACGGCCACCTCGGCCAGCGGCTCCTCGTCGGCGGGGTTGACCGTGACGATGCGCTCGCCGCTTTCGGCCTCGACGAACTCGCCGTCGATGAACAGGTCGTACGACGGCCGGACGGACACGAGTGATCGTGACTCCGGCGCGGGCGCGTACTCGAAGATCTCCACGCCTCTCCTAGTCGATGGTGTAGTAGTCGGGCCCGCCGTAGTGGCCGGTGGCGAGCTTGGTCCGCTGCATGAGCAGGTCGTTCAGCAGTGTCGAGGCGCCGAGCCGGAACCACGCGGGGTCCAGCCAGTCGTCCCCGGCGATCTCCTTGACCAGCACCAGGTAGCGGATGGCGTCCTTGGCGGTACGGATGCCGCCGGCGGGTTTGACCCCGGCCTGGCGTCCGGTGGCGGCCCGGTGGTCCTTGACGGCCTGCAGCATGATCAGCGTGACCGGCAGGGTGGCGGCGGGGGCGACCTTGCCGGTGGAGGTCTTGATGAAGTCGGCGCCGGCGTGCAGCGCCAGCCAGGACGCCCGCCGTACGTTGTCGTAGGTGACCAGCTCGCCGGTCTCCAGGATGACCTTCAGGTGGGCGGGGCCGCACCGCTCCTTGACGGCCGTGATCTCGTCGAAGACCTTGCGGTAGTCGCCGGCCAGGAACGCTCCACGGTCGATGACCATGTCGATCTCGGTGGCGCCGGCGGCCACCGCCGCGGCGGTGTCGGCCAGTTTCACCTCCAGTGACGTGCGCCCGGCGGGGAAGCCCGTGGCGACCGAGGCGAGCCCGACGCCGCTGCCGCGCAGCGCCTCGGCGGCCACGGCGACCAGGTCGGGGTACACGCAGAGCGCGGCGACCGGGGGAGCGGTGGGGTCGGCCGGGTCGGGCCGTACGGCCTTGGCCGCCAGCGCGCGGACCTTGGCCGGGGTGTCGGCCCCTTCGAGGGTGGTCAGGTCGATCATCCTGATGGCCAGGTCGATCGCGTACCGTTTGGCCGTGGTCTTGATCGAGCGGGTGGCCAGGTCGGCGGCCCGCCGCCGCACGCCGACCTCGTCGACGCCGGGCAGTCCGTGCAGGTAGGCCCGCAACGGGCCGGGAACGGAGTCAGGCACGAGCGCCCCTCCTCTCGATGAGCATGTTGAGGATGAGGGCGACCAGCAGGATGAGGCCGGTCACCACCATCTGGAAGAAGGAGCCGAGGCCGAGCAGGTTGCACAGGTTGCGCAGCACCGACAGCAGCATCACCGCCACGAACGTGCCGAACACGCCGCCCCGGCCGCCGAACAGGTTGGTGCCGCCCAGCACGACGGCCGCGATCGCGTCCAGTTCCAGCCCGTTGAAGGCGGTGGGCTGGCCCACGGTCAGGCGGGAGGTGAGCAGCACCCCGGCCAGCGCCGCCAGCGCCCCCGACACCGCGAACACGGTGGTGATGACGCCTCGGACGGGCAGGCCGGACAGTCGTGCGGCCTCCTTGTTGCTGCCGACCGCGTACACGTACTCGCCGAACGTGGTGCCGCGCAGCACCCCGGCGGCCAGGAGGGTGACCACGACGAAGATGATCCCGACGATCGGCACGTAGCCGATGAACCCGCCGCCGAGGAGCTGAAACGCCTCGGATCCGCCGGCCTCGGCCGGCTTGCCGTCGGTCAGCAGGTACGTGAGCCCGCGGATGGCCGTGAGCCCGGCCAGGGTGGTCATGAACGCCGGCAGCGCCAGGTAGGCCGACAGCCCGCCCATGAGGGCGCCGAACGCCGCGCCGGCCGCCACGCTGAGCAGGATCGCCGGCAGGACCGGCACGCCCGCGGACATGAGCAGGGCGACGGTCATCCCGCCGAACGCCGCCACGCTGCCGACCGACAGGTCGATGCCCGCCGTCAGCACCACCATGGTCATGCCGATGGCCACGATGCCGGTCAGCGACGACTGCTGCAGCAGGTTGGCGATGTTGCGGCCGGTCAGGAACTGCGGGGCCAGCAGCGAGGCCACCACGCACAGGGCGAGGAAGACCAGCAGCAGGTTGGACTTGACGATCAGGTCGGCGCCGCGGCGCGAACGGCCGCCGTGTTCCTTCCCGGCGGCCCCGGCCACCGTGGATCCGAGGGATGCGGTCATGGTGTGGCTCCTGTGATGACGGTGTGCGCGATGACGCTTTCCGGGCTGGTGCGGGGGTCGAAACGGGCGACGTTGCGGCCTTCGTACAGGACGTGGACGTGGTCGGCGTTGGCGGTCAGCTCGTTGAGCTCGCTGCTGGCCAGCAGCACGGCCACGCCCTGGTCGGCGAGGTGGCGCACCTGCCGGTAGAGGTCGGCCTTGGCGCCGACGTCCAGGCCGCGCGTGGGCTCGTCCAGCAGCAGGACCCTGATCCCGCCCCGGGTGATCCACTTGGCGAGCACGACCTTCTGCTGGTTGCCGCCGGAGAGCTGGCCCACGAGCTGGCCGTGTCCGGCCGCCTTGACGCCCAGGCCGGCGAGGGCGGGCCCGGCCAGGCGGCGGCCGAGCCGGCCGGGCCGCAGCCATGGGGGACGGCCGAGCGCGCCGATCGCGGCGTTGCGGCTGACGGACAGCCCCAGCATCAGGCCCTGTTCCTTCCTGCTCTCCGGCACCAGGGCCAGCCCCGCGCGCACGGCGGCGGCCGGGCCGCCGACCTTGAGCGGGCGGTCGTCGAGCCGGGCCGTGACCTGGGCCTTGAGGTCGCCGAACAGGGCGCGCAGGAGTGTGGTCCGGCCGGCGCCGCCGAGGCCGGCGAGCCCGACGACCTCGCCCGGCCGCACCTCGATGCCGCGGACGTCGAGGAGCCCCGGCACGTGGACCCGCTCGATCCGCAGCAGCGGCTCCCCGCCGGGCGCGGGCCGGTGGATGGCGTCCACGAGCTCGCCCGCCTCGCCGATCATCGCGGCCACGAGTTCGTCGCGGCCGGTCGAGGCCAGGTCGTAGACGCCGGCCGTGCGGCCGTCGCGCAGCACCGTGGCGCGGTCGCCGATCTCCATGACCTCGTCCATGCGGTGGGAGATGAAGATCACCGAGCGTCCTTCCGCGGTGAGGGTGCGGATGACCTCGAACACCGCCAGCAGTTCGCTCTCGCCGAGGGTGGCCGACGGTTCGTCCATGACGATGACGCGCGCGTCGGCGGTCAGCGCCTTGGCGATGGCGGTGAGCTGCTGGGCCGCGATCGGCAGCTCCCTGACCCTGGTGGTGACGGGGAAGGAGGCGCCGACCCGGTCGAGTGCCGCGCGGGCCAGCCGGGCCCGCCGCCCGCGCCGGACGAACGGGCCCAGTCGTGGCGCCCGGCCCAGCAGCAGGTTCTGCGCGACGGTGAGGTCGGGCAGCAGGTCCAGCTCCTGGTAGATCACCGCGATGCCGGCCGCCAGCCCCGCGTGCGGGGTGGCGGGGTGGAAGGGCCGCCCGTCCAGCAGGATCGTGCCCTCGTCCGGCTGGTAGGAGCCGGCCAGGATCTTCATGAGGGTGCTCTTGCCGGCGCCGTTCTCGCCCAGCAGGCAGTGCACCTCGCCGGGGCCGACGCTCAGCTCGACCCCGTCCAGCGCGACGGTGCCGGGGAACCGTTTGACGATCCCGGTCATGCGCAGCCGTTCCGCGGTCGCGGTCATGACTCCTCCAGGAGGTGAGTGGCGTTCTGGTCGTCGGTGATCAGCACGTCGCACAGGCCGCTGGTCACGACGGCCCGGCACACCGCCCGCTTCGCCCTGCCGCTGACCAGCGCGACCGAGGTGGTGGCCGAGCGCAGAAGGTCCAGAGACAGGCCGAGCGTGCGGCCGTCCAGGCCGGGGTCGACGATCTGGCCGCGCGCGTCGACGAAGCGGCCCAGCACGTCGCCCACGGCGCCGGCCCGCGCGAGCCGGTCGAGGTCGCCCGCGTCGATCTGGCCGGAGTCCACCAGCACCGAGTCGCTGCCCATGCCGCCGGGGCTGAACAGGAACAGGTCCGCGCGCGCGGCCAGCGTGAGCACGTCGGAGACGGCGCGGTCGTTCTCCAGCACCGCCCGGGTGCTCTGCTGCTCCAGGATCGCCGGGGCGGCCAGCAGCGTGGCGGTGCCGCCGCCGTGGTGCGCGATCAGGCTCGCCGTGCTGCCCGCGCTGGTCGGCTGCCGGGAGCGGCTGAGCGCGCCGTTGATCTGCACGACGTTGACGCCCGTCGCCCAGCCGGGGGCCAGCCCGCCGGCCAGCCGGTCGAGCGTGCGGCCCCAGGAGACGCCGATCAGCCGGGGCACGGGCCGCATCGCCGCGAGGTGGTCGGCGCCGGCCGCGGCCACCTGCTCGCGCGCCTGCTCGTCGTCACCGCCGCCACCGCCAGCGCCGTTGGCCACCACGATGGCCTCCCGGAGCCCGAACCGCTCCCGGAGCGCCCGCTCCAGGGCGCCCATCCGGGAACGCGGATGCAGCACCTCGATTCTGACGATGCCGGCCTCGCGCGCCTCGGCCAGCATCCGTCCCACCTTCCATCGGGTCAGGTGCATCGCCTGGGCGATCTGTTCCTGCGTCTCGCCGCTCTCGTAGTAGCGGACGGCCACCTGGTAGAGCTGGTCGTCGTCGGTCATGAGCCGGACCTCCGCCGTGGATCGCTCAGCCGGTGGGAGATCTCCGTGGTGGCGGCGGTGGCCGCGCGGTAGTCGGCGTAGCCGCCGCGGTAGGCGGCCACGTGCTCGGCGAGCGGTTCCACGGTGCGGACGCGGGGTGCGTACTGCGCCGCCGCCTCCGCCGGCGAGGTGTACCGGCCGGTGCCGGCCGCGGCCAGCACCGAGCAGGCGCGCAGCGTCAGGTTGTCGCCGGTGACCAGATGGACCGGCCTTCCGAGCACGTCGGCGGTGGTCTGGAGCCACAGCTCGTTGTGCCGGATGCCGCCCGACAGGTAGACCTCCTCCACGGGGATCCCGCCCTCGATGAAGGAGTCGAGCACCTGGCGAGTGCCGTACGCGACGCCCTCCACGGCGGCCCGGTAGACCTGCTCGGCGGAGCTGGCCAGGGTCAGCCCGAGCACCGCGCCCCGCAGGCGCGGGTCCCGCAGCGGGGTGCGGTTGCCCATGAAGTAGTCCAGGACGATCAGCCCGTGCTCGACCGGCGGCAGCTCCGCCGCGGCCTTGATGAGCCCGCCGAGCTCCGCCCGGGGCCGCCCGATGAGCTTCTCGCCCGCCCAGGCCAGTACGGAGCCCGCACTGACCTGGCCGCCCTCCACGAGCCAGCGTCCCGTCTGCAGCGCGTCCGGGTACGGCCCCCAGACGGTGGGCGGGAAGACCGAATGGTCGATCTCGGTGACGAACGCGTTGGACGTGCCGCAGACGATCGACACCCGCCCTTCCGGGGCGCCGCCGATGGCCAGCAGCGACAGGTGCGCGTCGATCCCGCCCGACACGACGACGGCGGGGCCGGTGAGGCCGAACTCCTCGCGGGCCCGCTCACCGATCGGCCCCACCGGGTCGCCGACCGGCACGATCTCGTCCGGCAGCTTGCCGCCCAGGTCGCCGATGCCGAGCGAGGCGTACAGATCGTGCGGGAAGCCCGCGCCGCGCGGGTCGTAGTTGCTCTTGCACACGGCGTTCATGCGCGATCCCGCCCACCGCCCGGTGAGCCGCCACACCATGTAGTCCACCGCCTCGACGATGCGCGCGGCGGCGCGGTAGGTCTCGGGCTCGTGGCGGGCCAGCCACATGGCCTTGGGCACCAGCCACTCGACGGCGTCGCAGCCGCCGGAGTAGCGCAGGACCGGGTGCCCGGTCTTCGCGGTCAGCGCCGACTCCTCGCCGGCGCGGCCGTCCATCCACAGCAGGGCCGGCCGCAGCGGGCGGCCGTTTCGGTCCAGGACGGCCACCGTCGAGGCCGTGGTCGCCACCGCGATCCCGGCGATCGGCGGGCCGCCCGCCTCGGCGAGCGCCTGGCGGGCGGCGTGGACGCTCGCCCGCCACCAGTCGTCGGGGTCCTGCTCGGCCCATCCGGGCCGGGGGAAGGCCGTCGGGTACGCGGCGTCGCCCGCCCCCATCGGCGCGCCCTCGACGCTGTAGACCGCGGCTCGCGCGCCTTCGGTCCCCAGGTCGAGCGCGAGGAAAGCCGTCATCGTCACTCCTCGTTCGGCAGGAAGAGGACCTTGGAGCTGAAGATCGACCGCTCGCCCAGGCCGGCGATGGTCTCGGGCAGCGCGTCCAGCCCCAGCTCGTGCGTGATCATGAACTTCCAGGCGAGTTCGCCCGAGGCCAGCGCCTTGGCCGCGACCCGCCACTCCTCACCGGGGAACGGCGCGGAGAAGGAGTTCCACGCCCCGTGCAGGCTGACCTCGCGGCGCAGGAACGAGCTGAACGTGGCCTTCGGCAGCACCACGGGATCGTGCGGGATGCCGATGAACACCGCCTCGCCGTGCCTGGCCGCCAGGCTCACGGCCTGGTCCACGGTGGCGGGCACGCCCGCGGACTCGATGACCACGTCGTAGCCGTCGCCGGCCGCCTCGGCCGCCGCCTGCGCGCCGGTCGCGGTGTGGGTGGCGCCGGCCTCGGTGGCCATGGCGGCCTTCTGCTCGTTCACCTCGACGACGAGCACCTCGGCCGCGCCGGCGAGCCTGGCCCACTGCACGGCGAACAGCCCGATCGGGCCGGCACCGACCACCGCCACCCGCCTGCCGCCGCGCATCCGGGTGCGCCACAGGGCGTGCAGCGCGATCGCGGCCGGGTCGAGCATGGCCGCGGCCCGGGGGTCGAGATCGGCCGGCAGCACCATGAGGTTCTCCTCCGGCACGGTGACGTACTGGGCGTAGGCGCCGTCCCTGCGGCTGCCGAAGTAGCCGTAGTCCTTGCACAGGCTGAAGTGGCCCTGGCTGCAGGGCGCGCAGGCGTGGCAGGGGATGAGCGGGGGCACGGTGACCAGGTCACCCTCGCGGACCCGGCCGGCGGCGGCCAGGCGGTCGCCGAGGCGGACCACGTGGCCCGAGAACTCGTGGCCGCAGATGATCGGGAAGTGGTAGGCCCCGGCGCGCAGCATGCGCGGAATGTCCGAGCCGCACACGCCGCAGGCCGCGACCCGGACGAGTGCCTCACCGGGGCCGGGCACGGGCACGGGCACCTGCTCGACCCTGATGTCACCGGGTGCGTGGAGCACCGCGGCCTGCATGGTTTCCGACATCCTGTCGCCCTTCTTTCCTTGCGTGCTTGATGTGCCGGTGCGTACCGGTGCGCGGTTACTTGGCGGCTTCGGCGAACTCGCCGGTTCCGGCGGCGTACTGGGCGGCGTTGGCCGTGTCGATCAGCGCGGTGCCCGCGTCGATGGAGGACTCGACCTTCTCGCCCTTCTGCACCTGGAGCACCGTCTCCACGGCCTTGGCGCCGAGGGAGATGGGGTCGTTGAGCGCGGTGGCCACGTACTGGCCGGAGGGGATCTGCTTGACCGCCTCCATGAGCCCGTCGACTCCGGCGACCAGGACCTTGTCCTTGCCGTTCTCCTTGAGCACCTGCAGGGCGCCGAGCGCCATGTCGTCGTTGTGCGCGTAGACGGCGGCCACGTCGGGGTGGACCTGGAGGAGGTCCTGCATGGCGGTGACCGCCTTGGAGCGCACGTAGTCCGAGTACGGGCCCTCAATGATCTTGATCTTGGGGTTGGCCGCCACGGCCTCGTGGAAACCCGCGCTGCGGTCGCGCGCCACGGCGCCGCCGGCGTCGCCGCGGATCTCGATGACCGTGCCGCCCTTGGCGCCGAGCTGCTCGCCGAGGCGCTTGCCGACGAGCGCGCCCATCGCCTTGTTGTCCCGGCCGACCTGGGCGATCGCGCCCTCGGGCACCGGCCGGTCCACGGTCACGACCGAGACGCCGGCCGCCTTGGCGGCGGCGATGCCCGGCTGCACGCCCTGCGGGTCGACCGGGTTGATCAGCAGGACGTCGACCTGGCGGGTGATGAGGTCCTGGATGTCGTTGTTCTGCTTGGTGACGTCGCCGCCCGCGTCGGCGAAGTAGAGGGTGGCCCCGGCCTTCTTGGCTGCGGCCTCGGCCCCCTCGCGGAGCTGGACGTAGAAGGGGGACTGCTGGGTCGCCTGGCTGAAACCGATGGCGACCGGGCCGTCCGCCTGCTGGCCGGCGTCCTTGGCGGCGCCGCCTGGCGTGGTGGACACCGAGCACGCTGACAGGGCGGCGATCAGGAGGAGAACGGAAATTTTGTGCGACCGGAATGCGCGCATCTGGGCCTCCGTATGTGACGTAGATAACGCACCGTAAGTCGCGTATTAACCTGCGTGCAACACTTGAGCCAGATTTTGCTCATATGAGCAGAGTGCCGGGTTAGATCGTCCGCCCGCGGCGCGGCGGTGGCCGTTCGGCCTGGTCGGGGCGGTGAACTCGCCCCTGGATCGCTACACCTTCCGCACGCGAGTCGTACTGGAGGAGACCGGGGCGCCGGTGGCGTCGAGGGCCCGCAGTTCCGGGACGGCCTCTCCGCGCCGGTCGAGCAGGACCGAGTGCTCCTCCCCGGCGGCGAAGGCGTTGCGCTCACCCCACTGGCGCAGCGCCAGCACCACGGTGAACAGGTCGCGGCCCGCCTCGGTCAGCGCATAGGTCTGCCGCTTGCCCGACGGCGCGGTGTCACGGGTGAGGATGCCGTGCTCGGTGAGGCGGCGCAGCCGGTCGGTGAGGATGTTGCGGGCGATGCCGAGCCGCTGGTGAAAGTCGGTGAAGGCGGAGGCGCCGTCCATCGCGTCCCGGATGATGAGCAGGCTCCAGCGGTCGCCGACCAGGTCGACGGTCCTGGCCACCGGGCAGTTCGGGTCGGTCCAGCGGTCGGCCGTCATGCGTCCTCCAATCAGTTGCTTTTCGCTACCATTCTGCCTTAGCTCCGATCGGTTGCAATGTGCTACTGATCGGAGAATGGCGTGTCGACGATCCTCGGTGGAGGGCGCAGAATCCTGCTGGCCGTGGTGTGCGCGGTGGCCGTGGCGAACATCTACGCCGTGCAGCCCGTCCTGGACGCGGCGGGATCGGACCTGGGGCTCACGTCCGGCGGCCTCGGGTGGCTCGTCGCCATCGGTCAGGCCGGCTACCTGGCCGGGCTGGTCACGCTCGTGCCGCTGGGAGACGTGCTCGACCGGCGGCGGCTCATCGCGGGCCACCTGGTGCTCACCGCGGCGGGAAGCGCTCTCGTCGCGGCCTCGGCGACGGCGCCGCTCGCGCTGGCGGGTCTCGGCGTCGCGGGCATGTTCGCGGTCGTGGTGCAGACGACCGTCGCCTACACGGCCGCCGTCTCTCCGCCGCACGAGCGCGGCGGGAACATCGGCGCGGTCACCTCCGGCGTGGTCGTCGGCATCCTCGGCGCCCGCGTGGTCGCGGGCGTCCTGGCCGAGGCGGCGGGCTGGCGCAGCGTGTACGCCGCCCTGGCCGCCGCCTCGGTGATCCTGGCCGGGCTCGTCCTGCAGGCGCTGCCTCCGGACGGGCCGCGTGAGCGCGCACCCGGCGGTTACCGGCAGGTGATCGCCTCCATGGGGCGGCTCGTCGCCACGGACCGGATGGTGCGCGGCCGGGCGGCCATCGCGTTCTTCGTCTTCGCCTCGTTCGGGACGCTCTGGAGCGGCCTGGCGCTCCCGCTCGGCGCCGGGCCCTGGCACCTGACACCGGCGCAGATCGGCCTGTTCGCCTTCGCCGGGCTCGCCGGCGCTCTGGGCGCCGCCCGCGCGGGACGGTGGGCCGACCGCGGGCACGCCGGCCCGGTCACGGGCTGGGCGCTGGTGGCCCTGATCGTGTCGTGGGCGTTCACCGCCTGCACCGGGCACTCCCTGTGGCTCCTGGGCGTGGGCGTGATCCTGCTGGACCTGGCGGTGCAGGCCGTCCACGTCAGCAGCCAGCACCTCATCACCACGGCCCGGCCCCGGCAGGCTGGCAGCGTGATCGGCGCGTACATGGTCTTCTACTCCCTCGGCTCGGCCCTCGGCGCGGTGAGCACGACGTGGACGTACGCGAGCGCCGGGTGGCCCGCCGCCTGCCTGCTCGGCGCCGGCTACGCGACCGCGGCCCTGGCGATCCACGCCCTGTCCCCCCGGCCCCGCCCCGCCGACGTCACCGGCCCGGTTGCCGGGCCCGTCAGTCGTCGTGGGCGATGAGCATGAGCTGCCGCCACAGCAGCACCACGAACACCGCCGAGCCGCCGAAGGCGAACCAGAAGGGCGCCGCGACACCGAAATGGGTGGCCAGGACACCGCCGATCAACGAGCCGACCACCAGACCGGCGTAGACGCAGACGGTGTTGACGCTGCCCACCCGGCCCTGCAGGTCCCGCGGGACCGCGCGCTGGCGGACCGTGACCGAGGTCGTGCCCCAGATGAACGCGTGCGCGCCGAAGACCAGGAAGATGCCCCCGGCGACCCACGGCGAATGGGTCAGGGCCAGGCCCAGGTGGGTGAGCGTTTCGATGATGAGCCCGATCCGCATCAGGGCGCCCAGGCTCACCTTGCGGGTGATGGCCCCGTACAGGCCGGTGCCGATCAAGCCGCCGATCCCGCCGATGGTGGTCATCAGACCGAAGCCCAGGGCGCCGAGACCGAGCTGCTCCTGGGTGTAGAGGACGAGAACCGACCAGGCCGCGCCGAACGTGAAGTTGAAGATCAGGATGGTGAGCGCCAGCGTGCGGACCGCCGCGTGCCGGATCGTCCAGCTCAGCCCGGCGATCAGTTCCCGTACGGTGTTGGGCGGCGTGAGTTCGCCGGCCTGCCGCCCGTGCGGCGGCAACGTGATCCGGGAGACCAGGACGATCCCCGCCGCCACCAGGAGCAACTGGCCCGCGAACGGCCAGGTCAGGCCCAGGCCGAACAGCGCCGCGCCGATCGGCGGCCCGGCGAGCTGATTGAGCGTGATGAACCCCGTGCCCAGGCGGGCGTTGGCGATGACGAGATCGTCCTTGCCGACCATCATGGGGGTCAGCGTGGCCGTGGCGTTGTCGGCGAACACCTCGGCGACGGACCGGAGCGTGAGCGCCACCAGCGCCGTCGCCACGGTCACGGTGCCGGTCACCATGAGCGCGACGAGCGCCGCCAGCACCACGGCCCGCACCGCGTTCGCGACGAGCACGATCCGGCGCCGGTCGTACCGGTCCGACAGGACGCCGGCGTACAGGCTGAACAGCAGCGGCGGCGCCCAGCTCACCAGGGCCGACAGCGAGATCAGCAGCGGGTCGCGGGTCAACGTCGCGATCAGCAGCGGACCGGCGGCGGCCGCGATCCCGTCACCGAGATTCGTCAGCCAGCTCGAGGCCAGCAACCATCGAAATCCTGTCCCCAGCCGGGCAGGCAGGACCCGTTCCACCACTGTGATCACGAGCGCAAAACCATACGGTTTGCCGGCATTTACGGCAACGCATTTTCCGCCCGCGCGCTGTGCGGTGAAAAGGGTCACGGCGGGCGTTGAACCGGCCCTCGACCCTTCACAAGATCATCTGCTCTGTTCGGCCCGTTGAGGGCGAACCCAGTCGCGGTTCTCGCGTACGACGGTGAAGCCGGCCGAGCGGTAGAGGGCCACCGCGGCCTCGTTCGCGGACGGTGTCACGACGGCGACCGCGCTCGCGCCCCGCTGGGTGAGGGCCGCGCACACGCCCAGCACGGCATCGCGCCCGTAGCCGTGCCCGCGATGGCCGGGATGGGTGCCGACCGGCTCGAGCAGCCCGCATCGGCCCGCGCCCGCGAACCATCCGGTCGCCGCGGCCGCGGGTTCGCCCTCGGGCGTGCGTACGAGCGCCTCCACGGCCAGCTCGCCCGCCGGCGACCGCATCATCGTGCGCCAGCCCTCGACGGTGAACGTGGAGCCCGTGAAAGCGGACCGCTGCACCAGCACCCGGTCGGCCGCATCGGCCTCACCGACCGGCTCGGCGCGGCCCGGCACCGGCCGCGGGGTCCACGACAGGACGAGCCAGGACTCCCGCTCGACCTCCCACCCGGGCACCGGCAGACCGTCGGACCAGTCGTTGCCGGGCTCGAGCAGCTCCTCGGCGTCGGCCGCGAGCGCCCCGAGATCGGCGCCGGGCGCGGCGGTCACGCGCAGCACGGGCCCGTCGAAAAAGCCGGCCGCCACCGGCACGTCATCGGCAAGCCAGAGAAAGACGGCCGCGTCGTCGAACCGCAGATACCACCCCACGTCCCCGGGGTGCAGGCCGCCGCCCGGGGCGTCGACCGGCGTCCACGCGCACAGCGCCCGCAGCGCCGGGCCGGTTTCGGCAGGGGTCAGGCGGCGCCGGGCGAGTGAGATCATGGATGGCAGGTTAGCCAGCGCGCCGCGGTCTCTCAACGGCTTTGACCGGCGGCCGGGAGCCCGCCCCGGCGCGCTGGCCCGCCTTGCCGCTATGGCCCGGCAGGCATGTGCCGGAGCAGCTCGCCATGGAGGAATCGCAGGAATCCTCCGAGATCCTGCGCGATCACCTGGACCTCGGCCTCGTCGACCTTGAACACCTCACCCAGCAGGGCGCCATCGCCCAGGCGGACGATCTCCCCCGTACGGCGGTCGGCGGCGAACAGCGCGCCGCCGCCGTCGGAGCCGAACACCACGATCTCCCGGTCGTCCGTGCTCACCACCCTGGTCGGCTGGTTGACGCCACGCAGCCCCTCGACCACGTGCTCCACCGGGTGCACGAAGAACCCCGATCCGACGTCCGGCAGGGAGACCCGGGCGACGCGCGAGAAGAACGTGCGCAGTTCGCTCGCGCTCGCGTCGCCCAGAGCCCCGGCGAGCAGCTCGCCGCCGCTGCCGCCGGAGGCTCGGGACACGTGGTTCTCGCCCGGCGGATATCCGTACGCCGCCTCGAAGCCGGCGACGAACCGCGTGGCCAGGACCGACATCTCGTCGATCCAGTCGTCAACTTCCGGTCCAGTAATGGGCACTGTATTTCTCGTCGATCTTCTTGGCGAACTCTTCGATTTGAGCTCGGGTGGCGTTCGGGTTGTTGGCGCGCCAGCGTTCCCAGTCGGTGGTGATGTCCTGATGGATGTTCTTGGTCCGATCGTTCATTCTGCTCCCGGCGACCCCGCGCAGGTTCGTCGGGTTGTGGAAGTCGAAGTCCTTGAAGTCCGGATGGTCGCGGAACACCTGCGGGATGCGGTGATGGGAATCCCAGTCGTCCGGCAACCGCTTCAGGCCCTGCCTGCCCAGCGACGCGTTGAGCCGGCCGCGGTGGTTGTCGATGTCGATCGTCGGGGACTCGGGCGCCTTCCCGCGCGGGCACGGCGGGGAGTTGTGGACGAGGACCGGCGTGCCGCCCGCGACGACGTAGTACGTGTGCAGACCCTCGACGGTCAGGTTGTGCACCCGTTGCGTCGTGACCCACGCGCGGATCACGTCCACCTGGACGTACGTGCCTGCGGACGTGCGCAGCCACATGCCGGCCTTGAGCTCCCCGGCGTCGACCCAGCGGTTCGCCTTCTCCACCCAGAAGGGGTGGCCGGCGGTCGCGGTGATGTCGGCGGTCCTGCCGCCCTTGTCTCCGTCGACGTCGACGGAGATCCTGACGAGGTTCTTGTCGCCGTCGCCGGTGACGAGATCGGTGACCGCCCTGGATTCGGTGCGGCCGGTCTCCGGGTCGGTGGCGACGACCTTGTCGCCGACCTCCACCTCTTCGATCGGTCGGGTGGCGCCGTCCGGCATCAGGACGTTCGTGCCCGGGGTGAAGCTGTTGAGGGAACAGCCGCCGGGGGCGTCGGTCCTGCGGAATCGCTGGGCGACGTCGCCCGCTCGCTCGGACGCCCAGTCGGCGGCGCGCCGGGCGACCTGGGTGTTGCCGACCCAGTTGGCGGCCCGTTCGACCACCCGCAGGCGTCCGAGGGCGGCTTCGGCACCCGTTTCGGCCAGGGCCCAGCCGGCTTCGGTGGCGCCTTCCTGCCAGGTCTTGCGGCCCTCGGAGACGTCGTTGACGGTGTTGGCGATCGTCCTGGCGCCCTGGTAGGCGCTGTAGGCGGTCATGCCCCACATGACGCCCTTGCCGACGAGGATGGCGGCCGGCACCAGGAAGACCAGGTTGCCGCCGGGGTCGGTGTTCTGGACCGGGTTGTTGTAGCCGTAGCCGTACAGGTTGAGGTTGCCCGGGTTGTAGACGCCGTCGTTGCCCTCGCCGTCGAGGTAGTCGTCCACGATCGGGTCGGCGGACTTCCACAGCCCCAGCTTCGGGTCGTAGTAGCGGGCGCCGTGGTAGTAGTAGCCGGTCTCCGGGTCGAGCTCCTTGCCGGTGAACTGGTAGGGGTTGGGCTGGCCGGGGCTCTCCTCGACCCAGGTCTCGCCGCCGGGGAAGTAGTTGAGGTGCTCGGCCAGGCGCCCGTTGGCGTCGGTGCCGAACGTGGTCGAGCCGATCTGGTCGCCGTGGTAGAAGAACTGGTCCTTCTCGAACACGCCGACCGGTTTGGCCGTCTTGGTGGCGACCCGCGTGGTGCCGACGAAGACGTGCTTGTACTCGGTCTGGTTGCGGGCGGTGTAGTTCTGGTTCGGGTACAGGGTGGTCTGCGAGCTGTCCTTGACCACCCGCTGGCCCTGGTTGTCGTAGGTGAAGCGGACGGTGGGCGGCTTGCGGTGGTCGTCGCAGGCGGAGGGGTCCTGTGGCTGGGTGTCGTTCCTGGTGGTGTCGTGCACGCAGGCCAGCCGGTTGTCCTCGTCCCAGATCAACTGCCTGCGCGGTTTGCCCGACTGGTCGGACTCCTGGTCGATGAGGTTGCCGTTGTCGTCGTAGCGCATCTCGTGCGGGCCGACGTCGGTGGGCGCGTGCGGGCGTGCGCCGTCGAACTCGTAGACGTGGGTGTAGCTGGTGTCCTGCTGCACCTTCTCGACGCCGTCGCTGTCGATGATGGCGTGGCGCTGGTGCTTGCCGACGATGTTGTGGATGGTGTCGTACGTCAGGCGGAAGGCGTAGCTGTCGGTCTTGCGGATGTCCGGCGTGTACTGGCCGCTCGCCTGGGTGAGCCGGTAGAGGTTGTCGTAGATGTAGGTCTGCGTGGACGGCCCCCCGAACTTGGGCGTGGTGGAGCCGTCGGGGATGTTGGTGTCGTTCTGCAGCCGGGTGATGTTGCCGACGTCGTCGTAGCCGTAGCGGTAGCGCTGGAACTCGTACCCGGTGGGCAGGGTGGAGCTGAGCAGCGCCAGGCTGCGGTCGGCGGCGTCGTAGGTGAACGTGGTGGAGGTGCCGTTGCCCAGCGTGATCTTGGTGCGCTGCTCGAACTTGTCGTACAGCATGTCGCGCAGGTAGGGGTAGGTGTAGCCGCCCTTGACGCCGGTCGCCGTCACCACCTGGCCGCCGGAGTCGTAGCCGTAGCTCAGCACCTCCCCGTCGGGGTAGGTGAGCTGCAGCACGCGGCCGAAGCTGTCGTAGCGGTAGCCCGTCGTGAACGTCTTGGGGTGCGAGCTCTTGCCGGGCAGCGCCTTGGTCTCCGAGACGATCTCACCCAGTGGCCCGTACTGGCGGGTGGTCACGCCGCCGGCGTCCTCGATCTTGGCCAGCCGGCCCGCCGCGTTGTACGCCGCGCCGGGCGCGCCGTAGGTGTAGCGGACGTCGTTGTCCTTGAAGATCGGGTAGTCGATCTTCGCCAGCCGGTTGAAGTCGTACTCGTAGGTGATCTTCTTGTTCCGGTCGTCCAGGTTCGCGGTGACCTTGCTGACCGCGTTGCCGGCCAGGTCGTAGCCGGTACTGGTACGCCCGGAGTCGGGGCTGGTCACCGTGGTACGGCGGCCGAGGTCGTCGTACGCGCTGGTGGTGTGGTTGTTCTGGTCGTCGGTGACCTTGGTGAGCTGGCTCAGCGGGTCGTAGACGTAGCTGGTCCACAGCGGCGGGCCGCCGTTGACCGGGTTCGGCTCGCGGACCGAGGTGGTCTGCTCGCGCACGTCGGTGAAGGTGGCCTTGGTGTTGCCCTCGGCGTCGGTGATCGCGGTGGAGAACTGCCGGGTGCCGGAGCGGTCGTTGCCGAAGCCGTAGACGGTGGTGCTGCCGGTGCCGTCCGGCAGCACGGTCTGCAGCAGCCGGTCCTGCACGTCGTAGCTGTTCGTGGTCGGGAACACCCGGTCGAAGGAGGTGTTGAGGGCGGTGTTGGCCGCCCCCTTGGGCTCGCTGACCGGGTAGTACTGCTCGACCGTGCGGCCGAACTCGTCGAAGACCATCCGGCCGGAGACCGTCATGCCGTCGGCGCCGCCGATCCGGGCGTCCTTCTTGGTCTGCACCACCCGGGCCAGTCCGTCGGTGAAGGTGACGGTGTCGATGGTGTCGGCCTTGACCGTGCCGTCCGCCGCCCGGTCCAGATGCCGGGTGGTGGCGTACGGGACCGTCGCCTCGGGGTGGTAGCCGAAGGCGATGGTCGGCTTGCCGGCGCCCACGTCACGCGGGTCGGTCACGGTGGTGAGCCGGCCGGCGTCGTCGTAGGTGTAGACCAGCCGCTGGTCGTTGATGTCGGTCGAGGTCTCGGTCTGGCCGAACTTCAGGTTGTACGTGGCCGAGGAGGCGTAGCCGTGGCTGTCCTGGATGGAGGTGACGTAGGTGCCGGTCACCTCGTCGTAGCCGTAGGTCAGCTTGAAGCGCTGCCCCTTGTGGTTGGCCGGCCCGGTCAGCGTCGCCGGCGTGCCGCCGGGGTGGTAGGTCGCGTCGGTGACCGCGGCCTTGTCGTCGTCCAGCTTGGCCCGGTGCCGGGTCAGGTTGCCGGTGGCGCAGTCGATGTCGGCCTCGCTGCGCCGCATCACCTTGCCGCCGCCGCGAGTCTCCGACGTGTTCGCCACGCCGACGATGTGGGTGTCGGCGCAGTCGGTGTAGCCCGTGGTGGTGACCACGTCGTCGCCGCTGCCGCTCTCGCCGAAGTCGGTGGTCTTGGTGACGTTGCCGTACCTGTCGTAGACCATCTCGACCCGGGTCTGCTTGCCCGGCTGGGCCTGGCCCTCGTACCAGCGCTGATCCGTGCGGACCAGCATGGGGAAGATCGAGGCGGTGGTGCTGCCGCCGTCGCCGGGATCGCCGCCGGCCACGTCGCGCAGCTCGTAGGTGTTGACCGTCTCGGTGAACGGCCGGTTCTCGCCGTCGGCCATGGCCGAGCGGGTGACCAGGGCGCGCGTGTAGTGGCCGCGGGTGTCGAACTCCTCCGTGAGCGACCGGTACACCTGCCCGGCGCTGTCGCGATGGCGGCTGACGACCGTGCCGTAGCCGCGGAACTCGCGCTCCAGCCGGTCGTACGCGCCGCCGGAGTAGCCGATCGTGGTGTGCTGGACGTCCTGTCCGTCCCCGGCCAGGCCGTCGTGGGTCTTGACCGAGCTCAGCACGAACCGCGAGCCCGGCTGGTCGTAGGTGTTGCCGTCGCGGGTGTAGTCCAGCTCGATGCTCGAGCGCAGCGGCCGTTTGACGGTCTTGAGCAGGTTGGTGCGGCCGGTCTGGTTGGCCGCCACCGTGAGCTGGTCGTCGGCGTTGGAGGCCAGGTGGTCGGCGAAACCGTCGCCGTTGATGTCCCGCAGCGCCTGCGCGGCGCGCGAGGCGCCGGTGGAGGTGTCGGCGCCGGGGTTGATGATGATGAACCCGCCGATGCCGAACGCGATCGGGATCGAGATGGTGAAGTACGCGCCCGCGCCCAGCCGGGCGTTGACGTCGCTGTTCAGCCCGGACAGGCTGCCGCCGAACTCGACCGGGGCGGCGAACCCGCTGCCGGTGTTGATCGCCACTCTGATCGGCGACCCGGCGAACACCCGGTCGGCCAGGGCGTCGCCGTTGACGTCGGCCAGCGTGGCCGAGGTGGTGCCGTCGCCCTGGTTCAGCGACGCGCCGCCGGCGAAGCCGTAGAAGTCGGTGTTGAAGCCGATGTTGACGCCGGCGTTGTCGCTGCTGCCGTCGTTCAGCGGCCCGCCCGGCCACGGCTCCGCCGCCGCGAACCGGTAGCCCAGGTTCAGCGCCGCCCGCCCGTCCTCGAACACCCGGTCCGGCAGCCCGTCGCCGTTGATGTCCAGCAGGTCGGTCTCGGCGTCCGAGGTGCCCGACCCGAGGTTGCCGCCGATGCCCAGAGGCGGCATGTCGTTGCCCGAGGAGGAGGTGTTGGCCGAGGTGGTCCCGCTCGGCGCGGCGTCGCCGCGCCCGGTGGTGATGGTACGCGCCGCGCTGCCGGCGCTGGCGTTGCCGGACACGTTGTCCGACGAGCGCACCGATCCGCCCGGCGTGTCGCCACGGCGGGCGCCGAGCACCCCGGTGGGGTCGGTGTACTGGATGCCGCCCGCGCCCACCACGTCGGGGAAGCCGTCGGCGTTCATGTCGAAGTAGTCCAGCTCCCCGCTGGAGGTGCCGGTGGCCACGCTGCCGCCGACACTGCCCACCCCGCCGCCGACGCCGCCGGTCAACGAGACCTGCTGGGAGCGCGACATGCGCGGCACCGCGCGCACGCCGGACACGTCCGCGGCCGTGGGCAGCCCGATCGACTGCCCGCCGAGCCGCGAGCTGGTCACCGTCGCGCCGGAGACCGACAGGTCCTCGCCCGAGGCCCACGCGTCGCGATCCGGCTCCGGCACGAACAAGATCGCGTTGGGCGGGGTGACCCGCGGGTCCTGCTCGAACTCCTCCCGATCCCGCTGCGGATCGACGTCCTGGGGGAGCTGGGACTGGATGTCCTCCATGCTGTCCAGGTCGCTCTGCCGGATCGGCTGGGTGGCGCGATCGCCGTTGCCGTTGTAGCCGACGTACGCCCAGCCCCGGTACGGCCGCCCGTAGACGCCCTCGAGGGCCGGGCTGTGCACGGTCGCCGCCGCCTCGACGTCGTCGACCAGCACCGACGCCCCGGTCAGCAGCCCGCTCGCCGCCGTGAACTCGAAGAAGAGCCTGTCGTCGGCGGCGGCCTCGACCTGCACCGGCACCGGCTCGGCGCCCAGCGTGACGACCTGCTTGGCCAGCAGCGCGCCCTGCTTCTTGACCGTGAAGACCACCTGGCCGCTCGCGCCGTCGACGACGGCCGGCTGCGGCGTGACGGTGAGCGTCCCGGCCGCGGCCACCGTGTGGGGCTGCGGCGGGGCGGAGGCGCTGGAGACGGTGTAGGTGTCGACGTCGTACGGCGCGCTGAACTCCTGCCCGAACTCGTCCGGCACCGGCGAGGCCTCGGTGTAGGCGGCCGTGGGCGTCCACGCCAGCGCGGTCACGTCGATCGGCGAGTCGGTCTTGATCCGCCACGACAGCGCCTGGCCCTTGGTGACCGCGACCGTCGCGGCCACCGGCACCTCGCCGGTGAAGCCCGCGGGCACCTCCTGCTCGAACACCGGTGAACCGGCGCGGGAGATCACGATGGTCAGGTCGTCGGAGGTGACCGCGCTCTTGGTCAGCGCGCCGCCCAGCGTCAGGGTGCCGTCCCGGGGCACGGTCGCGGTGGCCGCGCGCCCGGCCAGCGTGAAGTCGTCGGCCGCGGTGTAGGAGGTCAGCGACAGGCCGTTGGCGTCGCTGGTCTCCGGCAGGTCGGTGTAGGTGACGGCCGGGTTCCAGGTGACCCGGTCGGCGGCGCCGTCGTGCACGGAGCCGACCCGGAAGTACAGGTGCTGGCCCCGCTGGACCCGCACCGCGTCCACGCCCTGCGGGGTGTGCCCGTCGTGATCGGTGATCCTGGCCGACCACAGCTCGGTGTTCTCGTGCTGCACGGCCACCCGCACCCCGTCGGGGTCGGCGAACGCCGGCAGATCGCCCTCCACCTCGGCCAGCGTGACCGGGCCGGTCACCGCGACCGTGCCGTCGAACGGCGCGGTCCACCGGCGCACGGTGTCGACCAGCGGGAACGACTGCTCGCGTCGCGCGCGGTCGGCGGCGTAGTCCGGCAGCAGATCCTCGGCGTCCACCTCGCTGCCGCCGATCGGCACCGGGGTGTCGCCCACCGCGCCGAACACCGGCACCCCGTCGGCGCCGATCCGGCCGAACAGCACGCTCTCGCCGTTGACCAGGTCGGCGATGCCGTCGGCGTTGACGTCGCTGAAGTACCGGTCGGTGGTGCTGATGGTGTCGACGTAGTCGAGCTGCACCGCGGCGGCGCCCGGGTAGGCCTCGACGCCGACCGTGCGGGAGCTGGAGCTCTGGTCGAAGATGCCCGGCAGGTTGCGCAGCGGCGTGGTCTGCTCGGCGAAGCGGGGCTCGCCGCCGGGGCGGGACAGGTTCTTGCGGAAGACGTACCCGCCGCCGCCCTTGAAGACCTTGTCCGGCAGGCTGTCGCCGTCCACGTCGAGCAGGGCCAGCAGTCCCTCGTCGGAGCCGCGGCTGAACCCGGTCTTCACGCCGACCGAGTTGGACTTGCTGGGCAGCGGCCCCCACCCGGTGTACAGGTGACCGCCCGCGCTGGTGGAGGTGTTGCCGTTCAGCGCGCCCGACTCGCCCGCGCCCGGCCGCACCCCGTTGACCAGCCGGTTGGACAGGCCGTCGTCGGGCGAGGTCCAGGCCACCCGCTCGAAGGCCGCGTACTTGCCGGCGGCGTCGCGGATGTCGTCGAAATAGGCCAGCTCGTGGCTGTTGAACAGCCTGCCGGCGGCGTCGTAGTGCTGGATCTTCGACAGCAGCGTCTTGTTGAAGGCGCCCAGGGCGTAGACGAAGTCGTAGCGGCGGATCAGCTCCTCGCCCAGCCGCACCTCGACGCGGCGCAGCAGGTCGGCCACCACGTGCTTGAACCCGCCGCGCGCGTTGATCATCACGTCGGACCGGCGTTGTTCGCCCAGCTCCCGGTCCCGCAGGAACGTCACCGAGTACGGGCCGTCGGCGTCGCCGAGCCCGGTGTAGGTGATCTTCTTCAGGTAGAGAGCCCGGCCGGGCACCGACCCGCCGCTCACCCCGGCGTCCTCCACGGCCGCGTGCTGGTAGCGCATGGTGTTGCCGTTGGTGTCGCGCACCTCGCGCAGCGCCCAGGAGAAGACGTTGCCGGCGTCGTCGGCCAGCGTGGCCCCTTCGCCGCCGTACAGCCAGCGGGTGCCGGACTTGTCGGTCACCTCCCAGCTGTAGGTCTTGGGGGAGTCGCCCTTGCGCAGGATGCGCGCGAACTGGCCCTCCACCCGCTGGTGGAACACCTTGTCGGCGGCACGCGCCGACGGCGTCGCGCGGTGCGCCACCGGGGTCAGTTGCTCCCCGCCCAGCAGGTACGTCTCGGTCTCCCGCTCGGCCTCGTACCGCGGCACGCCCCAGCGCGTGTCGATCGCGATCGACGGCACCGCCAGGTCCCAGCCCGAGCCCATCCAGCCGTTGCCCGCGGCCGAGGAGTAGCCCACCGACAGCCGCGGCTGCATCTCCTCGCGGCCCGCCGGCAGCTCGATCGGGTAGGACAGCCGGGCCTCGCCCTGGTTGTTGGCCGCCGGCGGTTCGATCTGGTTGACCCCCGCCGACGGGTCGGCGGCCTTGATGCCGCTGATCTGCGTCGGGTCGAAGGAGACCTGCTCGGGGCCCTCCGGCGCGTTCACCGTGGCGTTCACCATGTCGGTGAAGTGGTCGGTCTTGGAGATGATGAGCTGCTGCTCGGTGTCCACCGCCACCCGCACCAGCGACCGCCAGCAACTGCCCTGCTCGTCGAAGAAGAAGGTTCGCACGTCCTGCGGGGTCAGCCCGGCCGCCTCCAGCTTCGCCGCGTCGTACGGCAGGCTGATCGTGATGTCCTGCTCGAACTCGAACGGCGTCGGCGTGAACCGGTAGCCGGCCCGCGGCCCCTCGGTCACGTTGTCCATCCCGGCGCCCAGCACCGGCAACTGCGCCTCGGTCAGCGGGGTGATGCCGATCTCGGCCGGCTCGTCCAGCGCCGTGCCGCCGATGTCGAGCCGGACGTCGTCATAGGTGATCGTCTCGGCGCTCTTGCCGTCGGCGGTGGCCGTGAAGCCCGGACGCACGACTGCGCGGCCGGGGTCCACGGTAGGGGGCAGAGCCTGGTTCTGCCGGCTCGGAGCCGGTGCGGGCGCACCGGGGATGCATTCGGGGGAGACGCTCTCCGCGGCCGCGGGCCGGGTCACCGGCGCCAGGCCGGCCACCAGCACGGTCAAGGAGGTGATCGCGCATAAGACACGGGAACGCATACTGATCACGTTCACCACTCCAAGCTCGGGACAGTTGCACTGAGGGGGTGCAGGACTTGGGTGTAAAGGCGGCATAAAGTGATCAGTGCCGCGCCTAAGCGATAACATCGGCCCTTACCTGATGTCCAGAGGCATGTTTCGCCGCCCGCCGCCGCCCGGGACGGCCGGCACGCCCCCCGACCAGCCCACATCACCAAGAAACCCGGTCGCACGCGCCCCAGAAGTGTCCGGATCCGGCCACGCCCGGGGCCGGCGGACCGAGACCCCATCCTTCACCGGCCTGTGGCCGAGCCCCGGCCGCACCACTCGTCACACGGGAGACGCCCGCGCATGAACACGCCACCCTCGCCGTCGGGGAGGGAGCGGACCGACGGATCACCCGTGCGGATCGGCGCCCTCGTTCCCCTGACCCCGCCCGGCTGGGTCGAGGCGGGCCGGCACCTGCTCGCCGGACTCGAACTGGCCGCAAGCGAGGTCAATGACGCCGGTGGGATCGCCGGAAGGCCGCTCGAGCTGGTGGTCCGGGACACCGCGGCCGATCCGCGCAGGGCCGCGGCGGCCGTCGACGAGCTGGCCCGCCTGGGCGTGGCCGCCCTGGCGGGGGAGTATCACAGCGTCGTCGCCCGCGCCGCCGCCGCCCGGGCCGACGCCCTCGGCCTGCCGTTCCTCTGCTCGTCGGCGGTCCTCGACACGCTGACCGAGCAGCCGACGCGGTGGGTCGCGCGCCTCGCCCCGGCGCAGTCGCACGGCTGGCGGATCTACGCGGACTTCCTCCTCGCCGCAGGCCACCGCCGCATCGCCGTGGCGACCCAGCCGAGCGTCTACTGGGCGGCCGGGGCCGGCATTCTGCGCGACCACCTCGCTCCGCGCGGTGGCACCGTCATCGAGCTCGACATGGGCGCGCTCACCCCCGCGGCCGTGTGCGACGAACTCGCCGGCAATCGGGCGACGGCCCTGCTTCTTCTGGTCGGCCACCCGGAGCCGGCCGTGTCGATCGTCACGTCGGTCCGCCGTGACCGGCGCCTCGCCGGCGTCATGATCGGTGCTCCGGCCGGGCAGCCGGAGTTCGCCGCGTGGGCGAGGTCGCTGGGCGGCGACGGCGCCGCGATCCCGTTCTTGCGCTACCTGCCCGAGCGGCTCGGCCCCCTCGGCGCACGCGTGGCGACGGCCCTGCGCGAGCGGCTGGCCGAAGCGCCCTCGTTCGTCGCCTTCGAGGGCTACGACACGGTCGCCGTGCTCGCCGAGGTGCTGTGTGCGCACGGCGCGGACCGGGCGCGCACCGCCGAATCCTGGCCGGGCGTCGCGGTGGAGGGCACCCGCGGGCGGATCCGGTTCTCCCGTACGCCGGGCATCGGCGTCTGGCAGTGGGCGTGGCCGCCGGTCCAGGTCGTCGATCGAGACCCGGCGGACCCCGGACGCTTTCGGATCCTGCACGCCGGTTGACAGGGCGCGGAACCCGCCGGCGGAGCGGCTTGGACCACGGCCTGTGACCGGCTCGGCGCGTCGCGATGCGCGCGGCGGGCACCCGGCTGCTGACCCGCGCCCAGGCCACGGGCGCGGCACGGGCCGACCTCGACGGCGCCGACCTGTTCGCGCTGGTCGGGGCGCTGGCCTGGCTCAACGACCAACCCGCGCTCGCGCCCCGCGCCGATCACCTCTTCGGCGTCATCGCGAGCGCGATCCTGGTCCCGCCACAGTGATCTACTTTGTAAAGGCGCTGGGTCTTCGCAGGACAACAAGATCGAAAACTACCGACCCGCCGACGACTCCGGCGGTGTCCGGGCTGCGTGCGGGGTGGGTGGGCTCGTGTGAATAGACTTGTCCAACGTGACTTCCAAGCCGCGTATCCCGAATGTCCTGGCCTCCCGTTATGCCTCGGCGGAGCTGGCCCGTCTGTGGTCGCCCGAATACAAGATCATCGCTGAGCGGCGGTTGTGGCTGGCGGTGCTGCGGGCGCAGGCCGAGCTGGGGATCGCGGTGCCCGAGGGGGCGGTCGCCGACTACGAGAAGGTACTCGAGCGGGTCGACCCGGACTCGATCGCCGCCCGCGAGCGTGTCACCCGCCACGACGTGAAGGCGCGGATCGAGGAGTTCAACGCGCTGGCCGGGCACGAGCAGGTGCACAAGGGCATGACCTCGCGTGACCTGACCGAGAACGTCGAGCAGCTCCAGGTGCGTGACAGCCTGCTCCTGGTACGCGGCCGGGTGGTGGCGCTGCTGGCCCGGCTGGCGGCGCTGGCCGAGGAGCACGAGGCCACGGTGGTCGCCGGCCGGTCGCACAATGTGGCGGCGCAGGCCACCACGCTGGGCAAGCGGTTCGCGACGGCCGCCGACGAGCTGCTGGTGGCCTACCGGCGGCTGGAGGAGCTGATCGGCCGCTACCCGCTGCGCGGGATCAAGGGCCCGGTCGGCACCGCGCAGGACATGCTCGACCTGCTGGGCGGCGACCAGGGCAAGCTGACCGAGCTGGAGGAGCGGGTGGCCGCTCATCTGGGCTTCGAGCACCGGTTCACCAGCGTCGGGCAGGTCTATCCGCGTTCGCTGGACTTCGAGGTGGTCACGGCGCTGGTGCAGCTCGCGGCGGCGCCGTCGTCGCTGGCCAAGACGATCCGGCTGATGGCCGGGCACGAGCTGGTGACCGAGGGGTTCAAGGAGGGGCAGGTCGGCTCGTCGGCGATGCCGCACAAGATGAACACCCGCTCCTGCGAACGGGTCAACGGCCTGGCCGTGGTGCTGCGCGGCTACGCCTCGATGGTGGGTGAGCTGGCGGGCGACCAGTGGAACGAGGGCGACGTGTCGTGCTCGGTGGTGCGGCGGGTGGCGCTGCCGGACGCGTTCTTCGCCTTTGACGGGCTGGTGGAGACGATGCTGACGGTGCTGGACGAGTTCGGCGCGTTCCCGGCGGTCATCGCCGCCGAGCTGGGCCGCTATCTGCCGTTCCTGGCCACGACGAAGATGCTCATGGCGGCGGTGCGGGCCGGGGTGGGGCGGGAGCAGGCGCATGAGCTGATCAAGGAGCACGCGGTGGCGGCGGCGCTGGCGATGCGCTCGCGCGGCGCGGCCAACGAGCTGCTGGACCTGCTGGCCGCCGACGCCCGGTTCCCGCTGGACCGGGAGCGGCTGGAGGCGTTGCTGGCCGACCGGGTGTCGTTCACCGGGGCGGCGGCCGACCAGGTGGAGTCGGTGGTGCGGCAGGTGGGCGAGGTGGTGGCGGCGCATCCGGAGGCGGCGGCGTACCGGCCGGGCGCGATTCTCTGAGTCGGTCCCGGCGTGGTCTGATGAGCGTGATTCGGGAGCTGCGGTCGGCGCGGGAGCTGCGTGCGGCGTGCGGGGACGACGATCTGGTGATGTGGGCTGCCCAGGACCTGGGCGGCGGTGGCCGGGCGTGGGCGCTGGGGGACGCCGTCGTCGCCGGGTGCCTGGGGGTGTCACGGCGTGATCGTTTAGGCGTGTGGGGCGGGGCGTCGTCGGCCGTGGAGCTGGTACGGCATGCGCTGGGCGAGCTGGGGCCCTCCTACCGGCCGTTCGGGGAGCGGGGGCTGATGCGTGAGGTGAGCGCCAAGCTGGACGGGCTGGAGGAGAGCGGCGCGTTCTCCTGGATGAGCCTGCCGGGCGTGGTCGAGGCGGGCGGCGGTGGTGTTGGCTGGCTGGGCGGTGAGGCGATGACCGACGTGGCGGCCGACGTGGCGGCGGAGGTGGCGGCGGAGGTGGCGGCGTTGCTGGCGGCCGACGCGCCGGAGTCGTACGCGGTGCCCGGGGTCGCCGGGGTGAGCCGGTGGGCGGGGGTGCGGGTCGGCGGGGAACTGGCGGCGGTGGCGGCGGACGCGTGGTCGGCACCGACGGTGGGGCTGATGGCCGGCGTCGCGACCCGGGCGCGCTTTCGTGGGCGGGGGCTGGCCGAGCGGGTGTGCCGGTGGGTGTCGCGGGAGCTGGTGGCCGCGTATGGGCGGGCGGCGCTGATGGTGGACGATGACAACCCGGCGGCGATCACGGTGTACGAGCGGATCGGATACGGCAGGCGGCTGGTGCTGGCCTGCCATGTCGCCGGGGTCGCCGGGGTCGCCGGGGTCGCCGGGTGAGCGGGCGCTCCGGTTTCCCGCCTGGGGGTCCGAGCGCAGGCCAGGCGGTGTGAGCCGGGCCCTGCTGGGGTGCCGGCGAAAAATCGGGTGAGGTTATTTCGGCGCTGGGGCACAGTTGACCGGGTGATGTCCGATTTTGTACCTGGTATCGAGTTGTCGCGTTCCTTTTACGGCGAGGTGGTCGCGCCCCTGGTGTCCGGGGTGGCGCACAGTGCCGCGTTGGTGGGTCCCGGGTCGGAGGTGCTGGAGTTCGACACCGCCCGCTCCGCCGACCATGACTGGGGGCCGCGGGTGCTGGTGTTCGTGGCGGCCGGGCAGGTGGCCGAGGTGGAGGCGAAGGTGGTGGCGGGGCTGCCGGAGCGGTTCGGCGGGTTTCCGACGGTGTTCGGTTACCACGGGCAGGTGCGGCCCGGGGTGACGGTGACGGATCTGGGGTCGTGGCTGGTGGGGCGGCTCGGGTTCGATCCGCGGGCGGGGGTGTCGCTGCTGGACTGGTTGTCGGCCTCGTGGCAGAGCCTGGCCGAGGTGACGCGGGGTGAGGTGTTCCACGACGGCCTGCCGGGGGCGGGGCTGGAGGCGGCCAGGCAGGCGTTGCGCTGGTATCCGGGGGACGTGTGGCGCTACGTGCTGGCGTGTCAGTGGCGGCGGATCGCGCAGGAGGAGCCGTTCCCGGGCCGGTGCGGTGAGGTGGGGGACGAACTGGGCTCCGCCGTGGTGGGGGCGCGGCTGGCCCGGGAGGTGATGCGGCTGGCGCTGCTGCTGCGGCGCCGCTACCCGCCGTACGCGAAATGGCTCGGCAGCGCGATGGCGCGGTTGCCGGGGTCGGCGGAGCTGGGCACGTCGCTGGGGGCGGCGCTGGCGGCGCGGACGTGGCGGGAGCGGGAGGCGGGGCTGGCGGCGGCGTACGCGCGGCTGGCGGCCTGGCAGAACCGGGTGGCGCTGACCGAGCGGCTGGACGAGGGGGTGCGGGGGTTCTTCGACCGTCCGTTCCGGGTGATCGGGGGAGACCGGTTCGCCGAGGCGCTGATGGCGTCGGTGGGGGATCCGGTGGTGCGGGGGCTGCCGGTGGTGGGGTGTGTGGATCAGTTGTCGGATTCGACGGATCTGCTGGTGGTGCCGGGGCGGGCACGGGCGGTGACGGCGGCGGCGCTGGGTCTGTGAGGTTATTGATCTACATTGTAAAGGGCATGGGTTGAGACGACATTCGTCGTTCTCAAAAACCCCTTCAATCGAGGAGGGAGGCCGCCAGTTCTTCGACGTGGATGCGCCAGGCGTCGAGGAAGGTGGTGTCGCCGGTGTGGGTGATGATGAGGCGGGGTCCCTGGCCGGTGCCTTCGGTCAGTTCCCAGCGGACGGTGCCGCCGGTGGTGTCGTATTCGAGGAGTTTGGCGGTTTCGGTGCGGGTGACGGGGCCGGGGGTGAGGCCGGGGACGGTGAAGGGGGTGGGTGGTGGGGTTCCGGGGGTGGCGTCGTCGCCGTGCAGGAGGTGCCAGACGTCTTCGGCGGGGCGGGTGAGCTGGCGTTCGACGCGGACGTTGCCGTCGTGGGCGGTGGCGGGGTTGAGGCCGAGGATGGCGATGTAGTCCTCGTGGAGGTGGGCGGAGTCGGCGGGGCGGGGTTCGGTGGGCAGGGGGCTGGGGCGTCCGTCGAGGTGGGCGTGCATGGCGCGGATGCAGGTGTGCCAGCCTGCGGCGAAGCTGGCGGCGCCGTGGTGGTCGGTGAAGGTGTGGGTGAAGGTGAGCAGGGTGCCGGGGCCGTCGGGGTGGAGTTCCCAGCGCAGGTGGTCGTCGCCCCACGTGTGGGCGAAGACGTGGGGTGGGTTGTTCTCGGTGATGTGGCCGTCGGGGCCGAAGCCGTAGGTGATGCGGTCGCCGTCGATGGTGACGTCGGCGGGGAACCAGTGGGTGAGGTGCTGGGGATCGGTGATGGCGCGCCAGACTTTGGCCGGTGGGTGGGGGAGGCGGCGTTGGAGGCGCAGGGTGGTGCGGCCGTCGGGGTGGAGGGTGAGGGTTTCGTTCATGGTGTGGGGTGGCCCGTGTCTGTGTCGGTGTCTGTGTCTGTGTCGGTGGGTGTGGGGTCGTCGGGCATGGTGTCGAGGTGGTGTTCGAGGCGGTCGAGGCTGTGGTTCCAGAGTTTGCGGTAGGGGGTGAGCCAGGCGTCGATTTCGGTGAGGGGTTGGGGGCGGAGTTCGTACCAGCGGCGTTGGGCGTCTTTGCGGACGGTGACGAGGCCGGCTTGGCGCAGGATGCGGAGGTGTTTGGAGGTGCCGGGTTGGGTGAGGCCGAGGTGGTGGGTGAGTTCGCTGACGAGGTGGGGGCGTTGGAGGAGGAGGTCGAGGATGTGGCGGCGTGCGGGTTCGGCTAGCACGTCGAAGGGCATGGCGTGAATATAGCGAATTGGTTATATGTCTGCAAGGTTATGTAGTGGGGTCGGGGGTGGCGCGGCGGGCGTTGGCGTGGATGGCGTGGCGGAGGTAGGTCGCCAGGCCGGGGGCGAGGGCGTCGTAGGTGGCGGTGAAGCGGGGGTCGTTGACGTACATGTCGCCGAGGCAGCGGTGGATGTCGTGGGTGCAGTCGTAGAACCAGCGGACGATGTGGTCGCGGTGGCGTTCGGCGAGGTCCATGGCGTGGTCGCCGTCGGCGGGGAGGCCGGCGTTGTAGGTGGTGACGAGGTCGTCGGTGAGGGTGGCGGCTTCGGCTTTGAGGCGGAGCCAGTCGTTTTTGGTGTAGGAGGCGACGCGGTGGCGGCTTTGTTCGTAGTGGGGGGTGTGGCCCCAGCGGCGTTCGGCTTCGGCGTCGTGGTCTTCGGGGTGGAAGTCGCCGAAGATTTCGAGGCGTTCTTGGGGGGTGAGGGTGATGCCGAGGGCGTGGGCTTGGATGGCGCGTTCGACGGCGGCGATGACGGTGGTGAGGTGGTCGGCTTTGCGGGTGAGGAGTTGGTGCTGGCGGCGGAGGTGGGTGAGTTCGTCGGTGTGGGGTTCGTCGAGGATGACGGTGATCTCTTCGAGGGGGAAGCCGAGTTCGCGGTAGAGGAGGATTTGTTGCAGGCGGGTGAGGTCGGTGTCGGTGTAGCGGCGGTAGCCGGCGTTGGTGCGTTCGCTGGGGGTGAGCAGGCCGATCTCGTCGTAGTGGTGCAGGGTGCGGACGGTGATGCCGGCGAGTTTGGCGACCTGTCCCACGGAGAGGCTCATGTGTTCAGCTTGCCGGGTGACGTTACGTGAGGGTCAAACGGGTGGGGCGAAGCGGTCGTGGGAGCGTTCATGCTGGTGGGTGTGGATGAGGAGTTGCTGTCGATCGGGCAGTTCGCGCGGTTGGGCCGGTTGAGTGTGAAGCAGTTGCGTCGTTATGACGAGCTGGGGTTGTTGCGGCCGGCGTATGTGGACGGTGGGACGGGTTATCGGTATTACCGGGCGTCGCAGGCGCGGGAGGCGTTGTCGATCGGGTTGTTGCGGTCGTTGGATGTGCCGTTGGCGGTGGTGGGTGAGGTGTTGTCGGGGGTGCCGGGGGCGTTGTCGGGGGTGCGGGAGGGGTTGGAGGCGGAGTTGGCGCGGCGGCGTAGGACGTTGGCGTCGTTGGAGCGGGTGATGGAGCGGGGGTTGCCGGGGGCGGTGGTGCGGGTGGTGCGGGAGGTGGCGGTGCGGGTGGCGTTGGTGCGGGAGCGGGCGGCGGGGGCTGAGGATGTGGGGCGGGCGACGTCGGTGGCGGTGGCGCGGCTGATGGGTGCCGGTGTGGGTGGGGGGCCGGTGCGGTTGGTGGGGTTGTTTCCGGTGGATGTGGGTGAGGTGGTGGAGGTGGCGGTGGGTTTGGTGCTGGTGGACGGGGTGGGGTGGGAGGGGGAGGTGGCGGTGTTGCCGGGTGGGGTGTTCGCGTGTGCGACGCATGTGGGGCCTTATGACCAGATGCCGTTGACGGCGCATGCGTTGCTGGCGTGGTGTGCGGAGCGGGGGCGGGTGCCGTGGGGGCCTTTGCGTGAGGTGTACGTGTCGGATCCGGCTGTGGTGGCGCCGGAGGAGTTGGTGACGGAGTTGATGGTGGGTTTGGCGGAGGATGTGTGAGGGTTCTGGGGGTGGGTGGGGGTTTGCCGCTACCTACGTACTCGAAATAGGTACTGTTATGGGGGTTTTTGGCCTCTTGCTGGGTTGACCTGCGGCGGCAGTGTGGGTGTATACGCGATCCGCTGGATCAGCGGGGATCGAGGAATCACCATCATGTGTCTCCATCAACCGCCTTGCCCGCCCGCCGAGGCCGCCGGCCGTGAGGCCGCCCGCCTGCTGGCCTACCACCCCGAGCAGGGGTGGGGGCTGCTGTGCAACGGGGTGGTGTGCTTCGACGACACCGGCGAGCTGCTGCCGGACGGCCGTAGCGTCGTCCCCGTGCGGCTGCTCGGGAGCGCCGCGTGAGCGCGTCATCATGTGCGTCATCATGTGCGTCGTCGTGGGTGCCTTTGCGGGTGCTCGCGACGGCGCCGGAGGTGGCGTCGTGGACGCTGCCGTGCCGGCCGATGTCGGCGTTCGTGGCGCGGCGCCTGGTTCGCGCGCATCTCGTGTCGTGGGGGCTGGGGTCCTGCTGTGATCTGGCCGAGTTGCTGGTCAGTGAGCTGGTGACGAACGCGGTGCGGTACGCGTGCGGCCTGGTGCGGCTGCGGGTGGTGGTGGCGGACGGGCTGGTGCGGTGCGAGGTCGAGGACGGCGCGCCGCAGTTGCCGTGTCCCCGGGAGGCCGCCGACGACGAGGAGGGGTCGCGGGGGCTGGCGCTCGTGGCGGGGCTGTCGCGTCGGTGGGGGTCGGCGCGTACGCGCGCGGGGAAGGTCGTCTGGTTCGAGGTGCCGGTGCCGGCCCTGGATGCGGCGGCCTGAGGGTGCCGGGGGGCGGTGTCCCATGGGAGGGTCAAAACTTGCTGTGGCTTCTTGACCAGGGCCCCCGTTGTTAGCGGGCTGGACATAACCTGGTTAACGACGGCGAGGTATCGGCGTAATGGTGATCCGCCGGCCCCGTCGCACGAGGCACCATGACAGCGGTGACGACCAAGGCCTCCCGGAGCCGGCACGCCAGTGCCGGGCTCCCGGCGGAGATGACGAGTTTCGTGGGGCGTCGGCACGAGGTGGCCGAGGTCAAACGTCTGCTGGCCGCGTCCAGGGTGGTGACCCTGACGGGGACGGGCGGCGTGGGCAAGACCCGGCTGGCGCTGCGGGTCGGTCAGGAGGTGCGGCGCGCCTTTCGTGACGGGGTGCGGCTGGTGGAGCTGGCGGCGCTGCCCGGTCCCGACCTGCTGGCCGAGACGGTCCTGGAGGCGCTGGAGATCCGTGACCGTACCGGCCGGGCGCCGCTGGAGGTGCTGCGCGACTTCCTGCGTGAGCGGCAGATGCTGCTGATCCTGGACAACTGTGAGCATGTGCTGGACGCGTGTGCCGTGCTGGCCGACAGGCTGCTGCGGGCGGCGCCGGAGGTGCGGGTGCTGGCCACGAGCCGGCAGGCGCTGGGCATCGGCGGCGAGCACGCGGTGCCGGTGCCGCCGCTGCCGCTGCCCGACGACTGTGAGGCGAACGCCCCCTCCCCGGACGCGCTCATGCAGGGGGAGGCGGTGCGGTTGTTCGCCGAGCGGGCCCGTGCCGTGGTGCCGGATTTCGCCGTCACCGAGGATAACCGGGATGTGATCTGCCGTATCGTGCGCCGGCTGGACGGCCTGCCGCTCGGGATCGAGCTGGCCGCCGTCCGGTTGCGCGCCCTGTCGGCCCAGCAGTTGCTGGACCGGCTGGATGACCGTTTCCGCCTGCTCACCGCGGGGTCCAGGGCCGTGCTGCCCCGGCACCAGACGTTGCGGGCACTGATCGACTGGAGTTACGGCCTATGTTCGGAGGAGGAACGACTGCTGTGGGGACGCGTGTCGGTGTTCGCCGGCGGACTGGACCTGGAGGCGGCCGAAGAGGTCTGCTCGGGCGGCGGGATCGCCCGCCGGGACGTGATCGATCTGGTGATCGGCCTGGTGGACAAGTGCGTGCTGATCCGCGAGGAGCAGCAGGAGACGGTCCGGTACCGCATGCTGGAGACGCTGCGCGAGTACGGGGCCGAACGGCTGGAGGCCTGTGGCGAGCGGCCGGCGCTGCGCGACCGGCACCGCGGTTATTACCGCGATCTGGCGGGTCAGGCGCGGGCGGAGGTGTTCGGCCCCGGTCAGGTGGCGTGGTTCCGTCGGCTGCAGGCCGAGCACGCCAACCTGCGCATGGCCCTGGAGTCGTGCTTCGCCACGCCGGGAGGTGCGGCGGACGGCCTGAGCATGGCCACGGATCTGCTGTATCACTGGATCACCAGTTATTACCTGGGTGAGGGCCGGGCCTGGTTGGAGCGGGGGCTGGCCGCCGATCCGGAGCCGGGGGCGGTACGCGCCCGTGCGCTGTGGTCGGCGGCCTGGCTGGCGATCATCCAGGCCGACATCCCGGGTGCGACGGGGCTGCTGGGTGAGGCGCGGCGGCTCGGGCTGCGGCTGGGCGATCCTGCGGTCATCGGCTACGCGGAGTTGTTCGACGGCATGGTGGCCATGTGGGACGGCCGGGCGGAGGAGGCGGTCGGTCACTACCGGCGGGCGCTGGAATGCCATCGTGGCACGCGGGACCCGGTGGGGCTGGCGTTGACGCTGATCCGGTTGTCGCTGGCGTACTCGTTCGAGGGCTGTTCGGAGGAGGCGGTGGCGGCGGGTGAGGAGTGCCTGGCGGTGTGTGAGGCCTCTGGGGAGGGCTGGCATCGGGCGTACATGATGATGGCGCTGGGTGTGGAGGTGTGGCGGCAGGGGGATCTGCGGCGGGCGGGTGAGCTGGCGCAGGCGAGCCTGGTGTTCAACCGGTCGCTGGGGGATCTGCTGGGGATGGGGATGGACGTGGAGGTGCTGGCGTGGATCGCGGCGTCCGGGGGGCAGCATCAGCGGGCGGCGCGGCTGCTGGGGGTGCTGCGGACGGTGTGGGGGGCGTTGGGGGCTCCGCTGTCCGGGTACGGGCATCTGGCGGGGTATCACGACACGTGTGAGGCGGAGACGCGTCAGGCTCTGGGGGAGACGGCGTTCGCGGCGGCGGTACGGCGGGGGGCGGCGTTGTCGCGGGCCGAGGCGCTGGCGTACGCGCTGCAGGAGGAGACGCCCGCGCTGGACGGCAAGGAGGAGGGGCCGCCGCCGCTGACGCGGCGGGAGACGCAGATCGCGGAGCTGGTGGCGCGGGGGCTGACGAACAAGGAGATCGCGGCGTCGCTGGTGATCGCGCAGCGGACCGCCGAAGGGCATATCGAGCACATCCTGACCAAGCTGGGGTTCAATTCGCGGGCGCAGATCGCCGTCTGGGTGGGTGAGCGGGCCCGCGAAGGGCCCGCCGACGGCGAGCCCTGAGCGGCCGGGTCACGCGGGGCCCGCGGGCAGTTCGAACCAGGCGACCGGGCCGGCGATCCCCCAGCAGCAGGCCAGCCGGGCCAGCGGCCCCGGGTCGGGGGCGCGGTCCCAGGCGCGGCCGTGTTCGACTTCGCCGCGCAGCAGCCCGTCCTCCATGGCCAGGGTGAGCCTGACGGTGGCGGTGCCGCCGTGCAGTGCTTCGCCGACGAGCCCGCCGGCGAGCAGTTCGGCGGCGGCGGCCTGCCCGGCCAGGCCCCAGGCGGTCAGGCGGGCGGTGGTGATGCGGCGGGCGCAGGACACCGCCGAGGGCCGGGCGGCCAGCACCCAGGACATCGCGCGGCCCTGCCCGGTCCGGCGGCCGGCCCAGCCGGCCCGTACGGCCAGGGCGTCGGCGGCGGCCAGGAGCATGTTCCAGGAGTTCCACGACGGCCGCCACGGTGGTGCGGGCACGGTGGGCGGTTGTTTTCGCTGCCGGATGGTGTGCACGTCGATCCTTCCCCCTGAGGTTGACGCTACGTCTCCAGCGTGCGCCCGGCCCGGCCCGGCGGGGACGGGAGGAATCCCCGCATGGGTACCTGTTTAGGATCCGCCCGACCCGGGAACACGCTGTGCCGCAGGGCTGTGACCTGCACTGATGCGGTGTGGTCGCCGTCGCGGGGGGGGCGGGCGCGGGCTGTGCGGGCTACATGCGGGTCCGTGCGTAGGCGTGCAGCGCGTCGCGGACGAACCTCGCCCCGGCGGCGTCGTCGTACATGCCGGCGAAGCGCGGGTCGTCGACGTACATGTCTCCCAGGCCCTGCACCATCGCGATCGAGCGCTCCCGATCGCCGTCGGCCGTGGGGGTGCCCGGGATCCGGCTCAGCCACCGGACGTGCCGGGCGGCCAGTGACTGGGCGTGGTCCGATGCCGGGGACATGCCGGCCTTGGCCGCGGCGGCCCAGGAGGCGACGAGGTCCTCGACGTCCTGTTTCCAGGCGAGTTGCTGGTCGAGGGTCTTGCCGTGCCACCAGTCGTTGCTCACCTGGAACGCGCGCTCGCCCCAGCGTGAGATCACCTCGTCCTTGAAGCGGTCGTTGAATCCCGACAGCATGACGTCCATCCGCGGTTCCGCGCCCGCCTGCAGGGCCTCGAGCGTGTGACGCACCGAGCGGATCTGCCGGTCGATGCGCTCTCGTTCCTCCTCCAGGGCGGCGATGTGGGCGCGGAGCCCGTCGCCCGTGTCGACCTCGTCGGCCAGGACCTCGGCGATGGCGGGCAGGCCCATGCCGAGCCGGCGCATGAGCAGGATCCGCTGGAGCCGGGCGACCGCGGTGGCGTCGTAGAAGCGGTAGCCGTTCTCGCCGACCCGGGACGGGGCCAGGAGCCCGCGGCGGTCGTAGTGGCGCAGGGTGCGGCTGGTGATGCCGGCCCTGGTCGCGAGTTCCTGGATCGTCCACTCCATCGTTCCAGTGTCACCCGCGGCGGAGTGTGGTCGCGATGATCTCCGCGCTGTCGGCGTGCAGGGCTTGGGCCGCCGTCTGCCCGGTCGCCGCCAGGTAGGTGTCGACGAGCCGGTTGCCGGCGGCGTATCCGGCGCCCATCGGCAGGCCGACGGGGGTGAGGCCGAAGCGTTCGGCGCTGGGGTCGCCGTGCACCCAGGCGGTGAAGTTCTGCATGCCGGTCACGTCGAGCCCGGTGAGGACCTTGCCGAAGACCTCGTCGTCGTGCAGGTGGGGCACGCCGATGCGGGCGGGGCCGAGGTCGTCGCCGTAGAGTTGGCGGGCGAAGGCGTCGGCCAGGCCCTCGCCGACGATGTGGTCGCCGACCGTGACGGTCGTCGGGTCCCACACCACCCCGCCCGGCGCCCACCGCAGGTTGTGGTGGAGTTCGTGCGCGGCGGTGGCCTTCAGCCGCTCCAGGTTCTCGGGGTAGGGCCAGAACGTGATGGCGATGTGGCCGGAGATGCCGCCGAACCCGGTCAAGCCCTTGCAGGGGCCCATGAAATGGTCGTCACCCGGGTCGCCGAGGACGAGCAGCACGGTGATGTCGGGGGCCTGCAGTCCCGGTGTCGCCTCCAGCAGGACGGCGAGAGCGTCGTCGAGGGCGCGTCGCATCCGCGTCCAGGCCCCGGCCGCCGCCAGGGTGTCGAGCGCGTCGAGGCAGCGCTCCTCGTCGCGGTCGAGGGGGAACCCGGACGTTTGGAGGTGCGCGGCGACCAGGTCGATCTCGCCGGGGTGGTAGCGGTACATGCCCTTGTTGGCCTCCAGCATCGAACGCAGCAGGTGGGCGCGGTCGGCGGGCGGGGCCATCAGGATCCGCCGCATGGCGGAGTAGGTGTCGACAACGGTGATGGACATGGCGCCGATGCTAGAAGTTGACGCAGCGTCAAGGTCAAACCGGTGGCGCTCGGCGTCGTGGTCACAGGGCGGCGCGCAGGTGGGCGGCGGTCACCGATCCCGGTGCGGTGAGCAGCCCGGCCGGGGTGCCCTCGAACAGCACCCGGCCGCCGTGTTTGCCGCCGCCGGGCCCGAGGTCGATCACCCAGTCGGCTCGTTTGACGACGTCGAGGTGGTGCTCGATGACGATGACGGTGTTGCCCGCGTCGACGATCCGGTCCAGCAGGTCGAGCAGGGAGGCGACGTCGGACAGGTGCAGGCCGGTGGTGGGTTCGTCCAGGACGTAGACGGCGCCGCTCCTGGACAGTTCGCCGGCCAGCTTCATGCGCTGGCGTTCGCCGCCGGACAGGCTGCTGGTGGGCCGGCCGAGGGTGAGGTAGCCGAGTCCCACCTCCACGAGCGTCCGCACGCGGGTGGCGACGGAGGGTTCGGTGAAGAACGCGGCGGCCTGCTCGGCGGTCAGGGCGAGCACGTCGGCGATGGTGTGGCCGCGCAGCCGGTGCGCGAGCGCCTCGGGCCGGTAGCGGGAGCCGTCGCACGCCTCGCACACGGCGGTGACCGGGTCCATGAACGCCATGTCGGTGTGCACGATGCCGCGGCCTTCGCACGAGGGGCAGGCTCCGGCGGCGTTGAAGCTGAACAGCCCGGGGCCGGTGCCGGCGGCGCGGGCGAACAGGCGGCGGATCGGGTCGAGCACGCCGATGTAGGAGGCGGGGCTGGAGCGGGCGGAGGTGCCGGCGGCGGCCTGGTCGACCACGACGACGTCCGGGTGCTGGGCGGGCAGGATCTGGCTGATGAGGGTGGATTTGCCGGATCCGGCGACGCCGGTGACGCAGGTCAGCACTCCTGCCGGCAGGTCCACGCCGACGTCGTGCAGGTTGTGCAGGCTGGCCGGGGTGATGGTGAGCCGTCCGGTGGGGCGGCGCGGGGCCGTTTTGAGGGGGGTGCGGCGCAGCAGGTGGGTGCCGGTGAGGGTGCCGGAGCGGGTCAGCCGCTCGACGGTGCCTTCGAAGACGATCTGCCCGCCGTGGACGCCGGCGCCGGGGCCGAGGTCGATGACGTGGTCGGCGACGGCGATGACGTCGGGGTCGTGCTCGACGACGAGCACGGTGTTGCCCTTGTCGCGCAGGGCGAGCAGCAGCCGGTTGAGGCGGCCGACGTCGCTGGGGTGCAGGCCGGCGCTGGGCTCGTCGAAGACGTAGGTCATGCCGGTCAGGCTGGAGCCGAGGTGGCGTACCGTCTTGAGCCGCTGCCCCTCGCCGCCGGACAGGGTGGAGGTCTCGCGGTCGAGGCTGAGGTAGCCGAGCCCGATCTGCTCGACGCGCTCCAGCGCGCGCACCGCCGCCTCGGCGGCCGGGTTGCCCAGCGCGGACAGCACGGCGATGAGGTCGCCGATCTCCATGGCGGCGTAGTCGGCGATGGAGTGCGGGCCGATGCGGGTGGCCAGCGCGGCCTGGTTGAGGCGGGCGCCGTCGCACTGGGGGCAGCGGCCCTCGCTGACGTGCTCCAGCACCGCGCGCCGGTTCTTGTCCGACAGGCCCGACAGGTCGCGCCTGAGGTAGAGGCGGGTGAACCGGTCGGCGACGCCTTCGAACGCGACCTTGTTGAGGGTGCCGTTCTTGCCGCGCACCTCGACGGTGAACCCGCCGCCGTGCAGGAGCAGTTCGCGTTCGGCGGGACTGTAGTCGCGGACCGGCCGGGCCGGGTCGAACGTGCCCGAGCGGGCGTAGATCTGCCACTGCCAGGTGCCCACGCCGAACAGCGGGAACCGGATCGCGCCCTCGTCGAGCGAGCGGTCCTCGTCGAGGAAGGTGTCCAGGTCGAGCCGGACGGCGCGGCCGAGCCCGTCGCAGCCGGGGCACATGCCCTGGGGGTCGTTGAAGGAGTAGGCGAAGGAGTAGCCGGCGCTGGGGGAGCCGTAGCGGGAGAACAGCACGCGCAGGATGGGCAGGATGTCGGTCATGGTGCCGACGGTGGAGCGGGAGTTGCCGCCGACGGGTCGCTGGTCGACAACGATGGCGGCGCCGAGGTGGTCGATCGCCTCGGCGTCGGGTTTTTCGTAGGAGGGCAGGCGGTTGCGGACGAACCAGGAGTAGGTCTCGTTGAGCTGGCGCTGCGACTCGACGGCGACGGTGCCGAACACGACGGACGACTTGCCCGACCCGGACACGCCGGTGAAGACCACGAGCCTGTTCTTGGGGATGCGCAGGGACACGTTCTTCAGGTTGTTCACCCGCGCTCCGGTGATCACGATGCTGTCGTCCATGCCGACCACCGTAGAGGAGACCCCCGACAGTTTCCGTATGGCGTACGGCACACTGTACGGTTCCAGGGGTGCCGGTATTTTAATCACGGGTATAGAGTGGCCCCATGGTGCGACCTCCGCTGACCCTTGAAGAGCGGCTGCGCGGCGAGCAACTCGGCCTGGTGCTGCGCCGGGCCCGAGGCGAGCGCAGCATCGTCGAGATCGCGGCCGCGGCCGGCATGTCCGCCGAGACCCTCCGCAAGATCGAGACCGGCCGCATCGCCACGCCCGCGTTCTTCACCATCGCGGCCCTGGCCGGCGTCCTGGGCATCTCCCTCGACCACCTCGCCGACCGCTCCACCCCCGCCCCCACCTGACCCGCCCCGAGCATGCGGCACCTGATCACCCCTAGAGTGCCGCCATGACGTTCGACGATCTCATCCCGTCCGCCGGCGAGTCGCCCCTGGGCTCACGGCCGGTCACCCAGGCCGTCATCCTCGCCGGCGGCCACGGCTCACGCCTGCGCCCCTACACCGACACCCGGCCCAAACCGATGGTCGAGATCCCCGGCACCGGCCTGCCCATCATCGGCCACCAACTGCAATGGCTGGCGGCCGAAGGGGTCACCGACGCCGTCATCTCCTGCGGCTACCTCGCCGAGGTCGTCCTCGACTGGCTGAAGGCGGCGGACCTGCCGCTCAACGTCAACCCGGTGGTCGAAGCCGAAGCGCTCGGGCGCGGCGGCGGCCTGAAGTTCGCCGCCGCCTCCCTGCCCCGCCCGGGCGAGCCCTGGTACGCCACCAACGGCGACATCTGGACCCGCTTCGGCCTGCGCGCCATGGCCGCCTTCCACCACGAGCGCGACGCCCACGCCACCCTCGCCCTGGCCCGCCCCCGGCTGCCCTGGGGCACCGTCGACATCGACCGGTTCGGCAACGTGCTCGACTTCGTCGAGGCGCCGCCGTCGCCGTACCCGGTCAACGCCGGCGTCTACGTCTTCTCCGCGGCGTTCACCGCGATGCTCCCGGATCTCGGCGACCACGAGCGCAGCACGTTCCCGCACCTGGCCCGCCAGCGCCGCCTGGCGGGCTACGAGCTGCCGCAGGGGGTGTACTGGCGGGCCATCGACACGGCCAAGGACCTGAACGAGGCCGCCAAGGAACTGGCCGCCTTCCGCGCCCAGGACACCACCCCCTGACCCGCGCCGGGACGCACGGACGGCCTCACTCCGGCGCGCCTGCCCCGCCGGTCCGGCGCAGGACGCGCCGGGGAACGGGTGGCGCCCTGTCCTCCCGTTCCCCGCAGAGGGCGTTCAGACGGTCCAGGCGCCGGTGGCGGCCGTGGCGGTGACGTACCCGGAGAAGTCGCGCGGCTCGCGGCCCAGGACACGCTGCACCCCGTCCGACAGGCGCTCGTTGCGGCCCGCCCTGATCCAGCCGAACAGCGTCGTGATCAGCTCCGCGTCGTCCCGGTCGAAGCCGCGGCCGGACAGGTGCGCGGTGTACTCCTCGGCCGAGACCGGGACGTAGGCGAGCTCACGCCCGGACGCCCGGCCGATCTCGCCGACGGCCGCGCCGAACGACAGCAGCCGCGGCCCCGACAGCTCATAGATCCGGCCCGCGTGACCGTCCCGCGTCAGGACCGCCGCCGCGACGTCGGCGATGTCGTCGGCGTCGACGAACGGCTCGAGCCCGTCACCGGTCGGCAACCGCACCTCCCCCGAAAGGACCGGGTCGCGCAGCAGCGCGTCCTCGCTGAAGTTCTGCGCGAACCACGTCGGCCGCAGAATCGTCCACTCCATGCCCCACGTCGTCCCCGCCTCCTGCAGTGCCCGCTCCGAGGCCAGCGCCGCCTCGCCGCCGGAGGTCGACCAGTCCCGCGAGGACAGCAGCACCAGCCGCCGCACCCCGAGGGCCGACGCCGTCTCGCCGAACGCGCGCAGCTGAGCCGGGGCGTCGCCGCCCTGCGAATCCACCAGGTACGCCGCGCCCGCCCCCCGTACGGCCTGGCTCCAGGTGCCGGGATCGGCCCAGTCGAAGCGGACCTCCCCGCGCCGCGACGCCGCCCGGACCTCGCGCCCCTGCCGCCGCAGCCGGGCGACGACCCGCCGCCCCGTCTTCCCGCTCGCCCCCACGACCACGATGGGCTCAGCCGCCACCACGCCACCCCTTTCCCTCACCCACCATCATCTTCCCGCCCACGGTACGCGCGTCCGCACGGGCACCCCGCCGTGGATCGCCACGCCCGCCCCTCGCCCGGATCGTCCGACCCGCAGCGCGGCCTCCCGCGACGCGGCCGTGAAGCCGCGCTGAAGCCCTCATGCCGTTCCATGGGATCCATGGCACGGCGGCGATCGTGCTGCGGACCCGCGCCGCCAGGCCGTGGTGGCCGCCGGATGCGCTCTGGCCGTGTCCGGCGGCCTGCCCCCGTCCCCGGCCGGGCGGGCCCGGGGGCGTGGGCGCGCCACGGGATCCCGGCCGGCGGCCTGACCGGCGCGCCTACGGCCCGGCGGGGGAGCCGCCGCTGTCGTGGGCGAGCTTGCGCAGCTCGGGACCGTACACCGGGTGCGCGAGCGCCGCGGCGAACTGCGCCTTGAGATAGCTGAGCGGCGAGCCCGTGTCCCACCAGGTGCCGTCGATGACCTGCCCGTACACCTCGTGGCCGAGCGCGTACGCGTGCAGCGCCTCGGTGAGGTAGATCTCGCCGTCCGGCCGCTGCCGCCACCGGCGCGTCCGGGCCTCCAGCTCCGCCACGACACCGGGCGTGATCACATAACCGCCGATCGCGGCGAAACGGGACGGGGCCTGCTCCGGCGACGGCTTCTCCACCAGGCCGGAAATCCGCAGCCGCCCCTGCCCGAGGTCCCGCGTCACGATGGGGACGCCGTAACGGGGCGCGTCCTGGAGCTCCATCGGCATCAGCGCCAGCACGGGCGCGCGCATGTCCTCGTAGGCCGCCTTGAGCTGCCCGGCCCGGGGGACCTCGGCCACGAAGACGTCGTCGGCCCACAGGACCATGAACGGTTCGTCGCCGATGACGCGGGCGGCGTTCAGCACGGGGGTGCCGTTGCCGTAGGGGCCGTTCTGGAACACGTACGTGATGTGGGCGAGCGCGGCCAGCTCGTGGACCGCGTCGGCCAGTTCGGGCTTGCCGGACGCACGGAGCTGCCGTTCCAGATCGTCGTCCGGCGCGAAATGCTGCTGGATGAGGTGCTTGCGGCTCGAGGTGACGATGGTGATCTCCTCGATGCCCGACTCCACGAGCTCCCGCACGGTGTGCTCGATGACGGGCCTGTCACCGATCGGCAGCATCTCCTTGGGCAGCGCCCGCGTCAGGGGCAGCATCCGGCTGCCCAGCCCGGCGACCGGAATGACGGCTTTACGGATCACGTATTCTCCTGCGTCGACGACGGTGACGCTCCGACGCTACCCGCAGGGCGGCCAGGACACAGCGGAAGGGGGCCCGCCGGGGCGGGCCCCCTCGCATCGCCTTGAGGCGCTTCCGGAGGCTTTGCCGTCGGCGAAGGCGTGTCAGTGGTGGTGGCCCTGCCGGCCGAGGGTCTCCACCGCAGTCGCGCCGGGCCGGGTCCACTGCGGCGCGGGGCGGCCGGACGGGCCCCAGGTGGCGTTCCCGTCCGCGTCCGTGCGCCAGTACCAGCACGCGCCGCGCCCCTCCGGCCACCCCTCGGGCGTGTCCTCCCACGTCTCGCCGCGGCCGTACGGCGTCATGTCCAGCAGGCCCAGAGCCGGGTTGACCCGCTCGTTGCCCCGGCCCGTCGTGGAGTAGGTGAGGAACACGCGGTCGCCGTCGCGCAGGAAGCCGGTGAGATACCCCATGCTGCCGCCGACCGGCGCGTCCACGTCGCGCACCGAGTACCAGGGCTGGGTGTAGCCCATGAACGCGACGTAGGAGGCCACCTCGTCCCAGCGGCCCGTGGTCAGGACGGCGAACGAGACGCCGCGGGCGTTGAGGTAGACGGCGTCCCGCAGGTGCCAGGCCGTGGTGGTGCAGCCCTCGCACTGGCCCTGGTGCGGCGCGCCGTCGTACCACATGTGCTGGTAGACCACGAGCTCGTCACGGCCCTGGAACAGCTCCAGGAACGGGACCGGGCCGTCGGGTCCGACGACCTCGACCGTCCCGTCGAACTCCACCATCGGCAGCCGGCGGCGCGCCGCGGCGATGGCGTCGCCCTCGCGGGTGTGGGCCTTCTCGCGGACCAGCAGCTCGTCACGGGTGGCCTGCCAGGTGACCAGGTCGACGATGGGCGGGCGGCCGGGCGGCACGGTGGCCGGGTCACTCGGCGTGGTCGTCATGCTGTCCTCCGTGGTGTCTCGTGCGGGGCGGCGTCGTACGACGGCCATCAGGACAGACTCGCCACGCGGCCGGAACTCATCGCGATACGCCCGGATTTGCCGGAGCGAACCCCGCGCGAGCGGCGCCGTCGCCGCCGGAAAACCGTTTGAGCCTCCGTCGGGCGTTCCCGTAGATTGCCCGCGACCCCGTCGTAGTGAGGACAGAGGACAAGACCGCGTGACCCCGCCTGCTCTTCAGACCTGACACCTTCTTCCGCTCCTTTTCAAGCCGACCCTCCCGTCGGCTCCGCCGGGCTGCCCGCGTGCGCCCGGTCGTAGGCGTTTGAGGCCGCGCGTAATCGGCCTCGTGTCAGGTCTAGAGAGATCATGTCTTCACAACCTCATATCGTGCTGCCCTGGGTCGTCCGCCGGACCAGGCTGCCCCTGCTGTCGTTGCGGTGCGTGGACTGCCGGTCGGAGTCGGCCACCACTGGCGAGGGCAGGTTCCGCGTCAACGCCAACGGCAAACTGCTGGACGTGTGGCTGCTGGTCCACTGCGTGTCCTGTGACCGGACGAGCAAGCTCACCGTGCACGAGCGAACGCCGGTCAGGTCCTTCGATCCGGCCCGGCTCGACCGCTACCACGCCAACGATCCGGAACTGGTGGCGTCCCGGCTGCTGGATCCGCTGCTCGCCCGGCGCAACCGCTTCACCCTGGACTGGCAGGGGGCCTGGCGGCTGGACACCCCGCCGGCACCGCCCCTCGACCAGGCGTGGCCGGTCCAGGTGGAGGTCGTCTTCGAGGATCCGGTGCCGGTACGCCCGGAGCGGCTCATCGCTCAAGGGCTCGGCCTCAGCAGGAACGAGGTGCTGCGCCGGATCAAGTGCGACATTCCCCTGCGCCGCACGACGAGCACCGGCTTCACCTTCACGGTGATGGCCGGAGACTAGCGAGGATGTAGCCGGGGGCGCGACCCTTCTCAAGCGTCCGGGCGAACCACGCTCGTCCGGCGGCGGCCCCACCAGGCATGGGAGCCGCCGCCGGACGAGCACGGCGCGGGCCGGCGGGCTCGCGGGAGGCGGAGTGTCGTCCGGGGGCGCCGGATCAGAGGCAGCGCTCGCGGTCCGGGGCCGGTACGGGGCGTTCCGCGACCGGCCTGGGCACGAAGTCCCGTGCGTAGGCCTGCCTCTTGATGTGCCTTCCTTCCGCACCCCCGACCTCGGCCGCCCGGTAGTCGGCCCACCTGATGGCGCCGGTCTTCAGGTTGACGCTGTAGAACTCCTCCCAGTCGCACGGCCCAGGCGGGTGGCCGTGGTCGGGCCAGGTCCGGTTCCGCTCGGCCCGGAGCAGCACGCTGTCACGGCCGAGGGGGCGCAGCGCGTCGACGGTCTCCAGGTCGTACGGCAGCGCGAGATCGGCGGACGTGACCCGATGGGCGGGACGCCGCAGATCCACCCTCTTCAGCCGGTACCGCAGGCTCTGCCCGTCTCCCAGCCGGACGACGCTCACCGCCTCATCGCCCAGCACCACGGGAAACGTGCCGTCCTCGCCATCGTCTGCGCGGTGGGCCACCGTGAACGCGGACCTCCAGGTCGCGCGGACCCGAAGCTCCTGCCCGCTCGACACGGTGACCCGGCCACCGTCCGCGCGCGCCTCCAGAAGGTCACGGTCGAACTCCGCCCGCCACTCCTGGCCGGAGCCGGTGCCCACCCGCCAGGAATGGTGCGCGGCCGCGGGTTCGCCGATGACCCCCGGGTCGTACACCACCGCGTAGCCGAGGCGCGGCGCGCCCGTGGCCGGCAACACGGGCAGCCGTGCCGCCGGCCCCACCACCGGCGCCGGATCCGGATCTTCCCCGGACCCGGCCCGTACGGCGAGCACGCCACCCAACACGACGAGACAGACCACGACCGGCCACGGCACGCGACGCCTCACACCGCACCCTCACGCAACGCCACAGCGGCACCCCCTGAACCCTCGCCAGGCCGAGGAACATCAGAACCCCGGCGGCACACGGGACCTTCGACCGACACCAACGGCACCGCGAGCCGATCAGGATCAGGACGGCCACGCCGAGACACGCGATCAAACGGCCGACGACGAACCCGGCGAACGGCACCATGGCGATCACGCCGGCAGTGAACACCGCCCCGGCCGGCAGCAGGACGGCCGGAAGCACCACACTCCCCGCACGACCTCGCTGCATGGAACAAGCCCATAAGCGACGCATCCTCCAAGATCAGGCCGGCGACAGCGCCGTGCCACCGAACCCAGGACCGCCGGCCCTCAAGGGGCGGGACGCCCGCGCAGCAGCGGGTGCGAGCGCATCGCCACCTCCAGCTCACCTGGCAGGTCGTCGCGGTAACGCCCCAGCGTCGACAGATCCCCATGCCCCAGCACCCGCCGCACCGCGTCCATGTCCACCGCGTCGGCCAGAAGATGCGTCGCCGTCGTGTGCCGCAGCCCGTGCGGTGTCACCGAACGCCGCTGATCCGGCGCCACCCGCCGCTGCACCCGGTCGATCACCGCCTGCACGTCGCCCCGCGCCAGCCGCCGCCCCCGCCACGACAACAGCAGCGCCTTGTCCGTCGTCTCCGGCGGCCGCCCCCGCGCCAGATACTCCTGCAGCACCCGCGCCACGTCATCCGGCAACGGCACGTCCCGGGTGCGGCCGCCCTTGCCGAAGATCCGCCAGTAGCGCACCCCGTCGTTGGTGTAGAAGTCCTCCACGTTGGCCCGCACCAGCTCCGACACCCGCGGCCCCATCGTCGCCAGCAGCAGCACGATCACCGCGTCGCGCAGCTCGGTGCGCTGGTCACGCCGCTTGCCCCGCTCCGGCGCCACCTCCCGCAGCGTCTGCGCCGCCCCGATCAGCCCCTGCGCCTGCTCGCGCGTCAGCGCCCGCCGCTCCGGCCGCAGCCCGCCCCGCTCCTTGGCCGTCACCGCCGACTGCGTCATCGGGTTCATCTGCACCCACCCGGCCAGCGTCGCGTGCTTGAACAGCGCCGAGATCGACCGCCGGAACCGCGCCTGCGACGACGGCGACTGCCCCGCCCCCGCCCCGCCCGCGCCCGAACGGCCCGCCGCCGTGCGCCCGTCGGGCTTGCGCGCGAACGCCAGCAGGATCGCGTCGACGTCCTCGCCGCTCAGATCGTCGAGCACCACCCGCTCACCGGCCAGCTCCACCAGCGTGGCCACGTCACGCGCGTAGACCTCCGCCGTCGAACGCGACAACGCGCCCGTCAGCGTTCTGGCCCGCACCAGCTCCACATAACGGTCCGCCGCCTCCGCCACCGTCAACCGGTCGAGCTCCGCAGGCCGCACCGGCCGCTCCCTTCACTTCGCCCATCGAAAAGCCAACAGCAAAGATCCAAGAACGACCGTAGCGGCCCTCACCGACAGAAAATTCAGATGTCGCGGAACGTCTCGATGCGCGCCCCCAGCGCGTTCAGCCGCTCGGCCAGATCCTCATACCCCCGGTTGATGACGTAGACGTTGCGCAGCACCGAGGTGCCCTCGGCCGCCATCATCGCCAGCAGCACCACCACCGCCGGCCGCAGCGCCGGCGGGCACATCATCTCCGCGCTGCGCCACCGCGTCGGCCCCTCCACCAGCACCCGGTGCGGGTCCAGCAGCTTCACCGACGCGCCCAGCCGCGTCAGCTCCGTCAGATAGATCGCCCGGTTGTCGTACACCCAGTCGTGAATGAGCGTCGAACCCTGCGCCGAGGCCGCGATCGCCGCGAAGAACGGCACGTTGTCGATGTTCAGGCCCGGGAACGGCATCGGGTGGATCTTGTCGATGGGGGAGATGAGCTTCGACGGCCGCACCGTCAGGTCGACCAGCCGCGTACGGCCGTTGGCCGCCGGATATTCGTGCCCCCGGTCGTGGTCGAGGCCCATCTCCTCCAGCACGGCCAGCTCGATCTCCAGGAACTCCACCGGCACCCGGCAGATCGTCAGCTCCGACGACGTCACCACCGCCGCCGCCAGCAGGCTCATCGCCTCCACCGGGTCCTCGGAGGGGGAGTAGTCGACGTCACGCTCGATGACCGGCAGCCCGTGCACCGTCAGCGTCGTCGTGCCCACCCCCTCCACGCGCACGCCCAGCTCCTCCAGGAAGAAGCACAGGTCCTGCACCATGTAGTTGGAGGAGGCGTTACGGATGACGGTGACCCCGTCGTGCCGCGCCGCCGCCAGCAGCGCGTTCTCCGTCACCGTGTCGCCGCGCTCGGTCAGCACGATCGGCCGCGACGGCGACACCTCCCGGTCCACCCGGGCGTGGTAGAAGCCGCCGGTCGCGGTGATGTCGAGCCCGAAGTGCCGCAGCGCCGACATGTGCGGCTGCACCGTACGGGTGCCCAGGTCGCAGCCGCCCGCGTACGGGATCTGGAACTGCTCCGTGCGGTGCATCAGCGGCCCCAGGAACATGATCACACTCCTGGTACGGCGGGCCGCCTCGGTGTCCATCGCCTCCAGCTCCAGCCGCGCCGGAGGCACGATCTCCAGGTCGCTGCCCTCGTTGATCCACCGCGCCCGCACCCCGATCGAGGCCAGCACCTCCAGGATCCGGTACACCTCCTCGATCCGCGCCACCTTGCGCAGGATCGTCCGGCCCGAGTTCAGCAGCGACGCGCACAGCAGCGCCACGCACGCGTTCTTGGAGGTCTTGACATCGATGCTGCCCGACAGCCGGCGACCGCCCACCACCCGCAGATGCATCGGCCCCGCGTATCCGAGCGAGACGATCTCACTGTCGAGCGCCTCGCCGATCCGGGCGATCATCTCAAGACTGATGTTCTGGTTGCCGCGCTCGATCCGGTTCACCGCGCTCTGGCTCGTCGCCAGAGCGTCCGCCAGCTGCAGCTGAGTCCAACCGCGATGCTGACGCGCGTCCCGGATCAGCCGGCCGATCCGCACTAGATAGTCATCTGCCACAACACGAGACCATATCTCACATATGAGATGCGCTTGCGCCCGAGGGTGCCGACGCGCCGGACAACTCCCGATGCCGCGCCAGATGCTCCGGCGTCGCCACCGCCTTCGCCTTCCGCACGAACGCCCGCCGCGCCTCGCGGAAACCGCAACGATCGTCGAACATGTCGCGGCTCATCTCCGCCAGCTCCTCGGCCCGGTAGGCGTCCAGCGGCTTACGCCGCTCATCGACCTCCCGCACCTGCCGCCGCCCCGCCAGCAGCCGATCGTAGCCCGGATCGGCCGCCAGCCGCTCAGCGTACTCCAGCACCCGGCGCTCGAAGTCCAGCCGCGACCCCGCCAGCACCTTGTCGGCCAGCCCCATCTCCGCCGCGTCGGCCGCGCCGATCGGTAGCGCGTCCTGCGTCAGCCGCCGCGCCCGCTCCGCGCCCACCCGGCGCGGCAGCACGTACGTCCAGTACTCGGAGCCGAACAACCCCATCGTCCGGTAGTGCGGATTCAGCACCACCCCGTCCCGGATGATCACCCGGTCCGCGCCCAGCCCCATCATCACCCCGCCCGCGCCCGCGTTGCCCCCCAGCGACGTCACGACGAGCTGGCTCATGCAGCCCACGATCTCCCGGCAGACCGCGTTGATGGCGTTGATGTTCATCCACGCCTCCAGCTCCGGGTGCCGCGCCGCCTCGATCACGTTCAGATGGATGCCGTTGGAGAACACCTCACCGCCGCGCACCACCAGCACCCGCGTGTCCTGCGCCACCGCGTACCGCAACGCCGACGACAACCGCCGGCACTGCTCGGTCGACATCGCCCCGTTGTAGAAGTCGAAGCTCACCACCCCGACCCCCTCACTGCGGTCATAGGTGATCTCGCTGTAGCCCGACCGCTCCGGCGCCTGCGCCACCAGCTCGCCCAGCGCCTGCGCGGCCGGCAGCTTGATCGCCCCCTCCTGCTCCAGCCGCACGTGACCCACCCACACCGACCCGTCGCCGGTGTGCACCAGTACCGCGCCCTCCCGCCGCGCCACCACCGTCCCCGGCGCCCCCGCCACCTCCGGCCCCCGGTACACGTCGAACACTCGCACCGGCACCTCGCACAACAGCGTGCGCCCGCCCGGCGAGCCGTCGGCCGCGCGCACCCGCCGCAGGATCTGCTCCGTCGGCTCCTCCCACGAGAACTCCCGGTCCGCGTGCCGCATCGCCCGCCGCAGCCGCCCCCGCACCTCGGGGGAGCGGTAGTCCAGCGGCACCGGCGCGAACGAGGCGTCACCCGCCTTCACCGCCACCTCCGCCACCAGCTCCACCGCGGCGTCGGCCACCGGCCCGTTGTACAGCGCCGACTTGCGCGGCGCCTCCGACGGCAGCGCGAACGTCCGGTAACCCCAGATCGGCCCGGCGTCCATCTCCTCGACCGCCTGCAGCGCCGTCACGCCCCACTCCGTCTCGGCCTCCACGATCGCCCAGTCCAGCGACGACGGCCCCCGGTCCCCGGGCGGCCCCGGATGGATGATCACCGTCCGGTGCGCCCGCCACAACGCGTCCGGAACCCGCTCCTTCAAGAACGGGCAGATGACCAGATCCGGCTTGGCCAGCTCGGCCGCCTCCACCATCGCCGCCTCCGAGACGGCCAGCTCGACGCTCACATCGTGACCGGCGCGGCGCAACTCCAGCCAGGAACGCTGGGTCAGGCCGTTGAAGGAGGAGCAGAGCAGCAAGATACGCAACGCGGGACTTCTTTCCGAGCGGGGGAGTACGGCACCAGGGCAGGGACCTACGCGGCCGGGACCGGGTCGACCCACCGGCCCCAGGCATTTACGGCAGTCCCATATGACCCATACATACCTTCGATGCTGACACGAAACTTCCACTGCTGGTGACGATTCCCCGCAAAAACCCGCCCTGACCAGCCCCAATTGACCCGCTTTGCCCGAAAAGATCCCTTCGAACGGCCCCCACCCCACCGCCCGAAACCCGCACACCACGACCACACCACCGGGGGAGAAGCGGCCGAACCGGTACTTGTCCGATCACCCACCGCATAACTAGGATCTCTGACCACTTGTCAGGAATCCCTGTGAAACCGCGCGGAGCGATCAGTGAACAAGCGCACCACCACCGGCATCGCCCTCATCACCGCAACCACCCTGCACCTCACCACCACCCCCGCCCACGCCACACCCACCCCCACCACCCCCACCACCACCACCACCGCGCTCCAACCCCTGACCTACAAACTCTCCCTCAAGCTCCAACCCCAGCAGACCTCCTACTACTGCGTCCCCGCCGCCTCCTCCATGAGCCTGTCCACCTTCGGCATCACCGCAAGCCAAACCACCCTCGCCAAAAAAATGAAAACCACCAAGACCGGCACCAAAGGCAGCAACGCCACCCCCGTCCTCAACACCTACGTCGCCCCACTCGGCTACACCTACACCTCCGTCACCGACGTCGCCGCCAACCCCGCCACCCTCATGAACCGCCTCACCCACGACATCGGCATCCTGCACCGCGCCCCCACCCTCGCCGTCTGGATGGAAAAACTCCCCTGGAACAAAGGCAAGATCAAAGGCAAGCACATCGGCCACGCCATGATCGCCTACGGCTACAACACCCTCAACAACACCATCACCGTCTACGACCCCTGGAAGCCCACCGGCGGCACCCACACCATCACCGCCCGAACCCTCGCCGCCACCCTCCAGGAAACCGGCGGCATGCGCTACATCACCAAACGCTGAATCATCCGACCGATCACCCCCACCCACCCACCCCCCTTGACACCACCCACACCGATGTAACCCTCCGATGTATGCAGCCCCACCCCCTCAGCCGCCGAACCCTCCTCGGCGGCATCGCCGCCTTACCCGCACTACCCCAGACCACCCCACCCACCACCCGCGCACGCCCCCACGACACCTCCACCGAACTCCTCCAACAATGGGCCACCGCACCAGGCACCCACCCCCTCATCCCCGACATCGCACAAGCCGGCCACCACCACGGCACCCACCCACCCCGCCACCGCGTCGTCACCACCGTCACCCACTTCGGCGCCCGCCCCGACGGCACCACCGACAGCGCCCCCGCCTTCAACGCAGCCATCCGCGCCACCGGAGAACGCGGCGGCGGCGCCGTCCACATACCCCGCGGCACCTACCTGCTCACCACCCCCATCTTCATGCACTGGTCCCACGTCGTCCTACGCGGCGCCGGACGCGACACCACCATCCTGCGCTTCACCCGCCCCCTCGACGACGGCTACCGGCCCGCCCGCCAAAGCAACGGCAACAGCCGCTGGTCATGGACCGGCGGCCAGATCTGGTTCCTCACCCCCGAACGCCGCGCCCGCTCCGAAGCCGAAGACTACGCCGGCACCGAAGGCTGGCTCCCCGGCGACACCCTCGCCCACGTCGCCGCCGCCTCCCGCGGCCAGCACACCCTCCTCGTCACCGACACCACCCACCTCCACCCCGGCGACCTCGTCATCCTCGAATGCGACAACCCACCCGACGCCACCCTCCTCATGCACCTCGCCGGCGACACCCCCGGCACCCGCACCTACGACTGGCCCCGCCGCGCACCCCAACTCGTCACCGACTCCGGCGGCCAATACCCCCAATACGCCCTCCTCCAACGACCCGTCCGCATCGAAGCCGTCCTCGGCCCCCGCCTCATCCGCCTCACCCAACCCCTCCGCCACGACCTCCGCCCCACCTGGCCCGCCCGCCTCCGCGCCCCCGGCCCCACCGTCCACGACAGCGGAGTCGAAGACCTCACCCTCCGCAACGACCCCCTCCCCATGACCCCCCACAACCGCCACCCCGGCTCCAACGGCGTCTGCTTCCAAGCCGTCCACGACTGCTGGGCCCGCAACGTCCGCGTCGAAAACTGCGACCTCGGCTTCGGCCTCACCACCGCCACAGCCAACACCCTCACCCACGTCACCGTCGCCGGCCGCTCCGCCCACCACAGCTTCGCCTGCCGCATGCAATCCCACGACAACCTCATCGACCACTTCACCATCGAACCCTTCACCACCCCCACCCCTGCCGGAGCCGTCCACCACGGCCTCAACCTCGAAGGACTCTCCTCCGGCAACGTCTGGCGCCGCGGCACCATGGCCGAAGGCACCTTCGACTCCCACCGCGCCCTCCCATTCGACAACGCCCGCACCGACATCACCCTCACCAACAACGGCCGCGTCGGCGGCTCCGCCGCCTCCGGCCCCCTCTTCGGAGCCCGCATCACCCACTGGAACATCCGCATCACCAACGCCAGCCCCTACGCGATCACCATCGCCGACGTCGCCCCACGCAGCCTCACCCTCGGCGTGCAAGGCACCACCACCACGGACAGCGAACTGACCCCCGACTTCACCGGCGACCTGGAAAACCTGCTCACCGGCCACGGCACCCGCCCCCACATCACCGACCTGTACGCCGCCCAACGCGACCACCTGCACCTCGACTGACGCCTCCGGAGCGAGCCTGAGGCGTCAGCCGAGCGCGGGGGAGGGCCACGGTCACGACCTCCACCGCGCCCAGATCCACATCGACCAACTTTTCGTGGACAGCCATATCCGAACGCCATCACAGACCCTTCACGGCCGTCCATGAGAATGCGCCCGCGCCCCGTCGAGAACGCATTCCTGTTTGACGTTTTCCGCTTTGACGTTTTCCGCCGCCGGGAGGGGAGTGGTCTCTCCTTCCCGGGCCCGTCGGCCGGCGGGCGCGTGACAGGGCCGGCCAGGGACGCCAGGTCGGAGCCGCGGCTCGCGGCCGGGCGGCGTTCTGTGCCATGACGAAATGCCGTACCGGGCTGGTCCGGCACGACGGAACGCCCTTATGGGATTAATGTATCGATACCAGACAGAAGCCCCATTCTGTCTGGTATCGGATCGGGGTCGGAACCGGTGCCCAAGAGGGGGGAAGAGCGGTCACAGACGATTGACGAACCGGGCCGCGGAGCGCTGGCTCATGCCGGTCTCGCCGCGTACGAGGAAGACGGCTTCCTGAATCTGGCCGAGCGCCTTGAGTTCACGGGCTTGATCGACGAGGTCGACGCGGATGCCGGGCCGGTTGCGCGGGCTCTTGGTGAGCCTGACGGCGAGGATGATCAGCCAGATGGCGGCCGCGGTGATGACGGCCGTGAGCGCGATGAGGCTTGGGGTGGCGATCTCCAGGGGACGCATGCGGGGCGTCTTCCCGGGTGGCGCGGGTTTATGCGGGCGCCCGAGTGATTGCTTGATAATGAACATTATGTCAAGTAGAGGGTTTCGGGAAGGGGTGGCGGCTCCCCTGGACGGGTGGGACCGGTGCGTTGTGTGGGAAGATTTTTTGGGCGGTCCGCGGTGGGCTCTGGCGGGTGCGGCTGGGCGGGTCGCGGGTGGTGGGCGGGGGTTTCGGGGTGCGGTGGTGGGTGTGGCGGGTGTTCCCCGGGCGTTGACGAGGTCTTTGACGCTCTGTTGATTCGCTGTCCTTTGCGGGATCTGTGGTTTTAGGGTGGAGCTCCTGCTATTCGCGCCGCGAGAGGAGCAGCACGTGGGGGTTCAGTCGGTTTTATGCCAGGTGTGTCAGGGGGTTCTGCCCGCGTCCGGTAAGGAGTCGTACACGCCGCTGCGGGGGCGGCTGATCGTGACGAACGGGTATTGCGCAGGTGGGTGCGCCGAGCGGCGTGCTGAGATGGATCAGGTTCAGCAGCAGACGCAGCAGATGGCGCGTCCGCAGGGGGTCCCCTCCCCTGGGCCGGCTCCGGTTGCGGCGGGGGCTCCGGTGGGGCATGCGCCGTTGCGGGTGGTGCGCTGATCGTGGTGCTGCCGGCCCGGGGTGGGCCGGTGGGTGTGCGGGGTCGGTGGTCGGCCGGTGGTCATCGGGTGGTTATTGGTGGCCGTCGGTGGTGTGCCAGTAGTCGCGGGTTCGGGTGGCGCGTCCTTCGGTGTCGAAGTGGGCGAAGACGCAGCCTGCGAGGGTGATGGGGCGGCCGTTGTCGTGGGCGTGGACCCGGAATTCGATGGCGGCCTGGTCGCCGTCGACCATGGGGGTGGCGAAGGTGACGTGGGGGTCGGTCTCGCCGTTGAAGGACCAGGTGATGTAGTCGGCGATGGCTTGTTTTCCGTGGTGTGGGGGGCGGAAGGGCATGCTGGTGTGGACGGCGTCGTCGTGGTAGAGGGCGGTGATGGCGGTGACGTCGTGGTGGGTCCAGCCGTGTTGCCAGGTGTCGGCGAAGTGCTGGGCGGCTGTTCGGGTGTCCATGGTGGCCATTGTGGGGGTGGTGGGGTGGGGTTGCTGGTCGGGTGTGGATTTTGGTGGGGTTGCTTGTTGGGGGTGGGTCACTCCCCCGGTGGTGTGTAGGGGTGGGTGGCGGTGACGGCGGTGAGGGGCAGGGGGCCGTAGAGGTGGGGGTGGTCGTTTTCGAGGCGGATGTCGAGGCCGGTGGGGTCGATGTCGAGGATGAGCAGGGGTTGGGTGATGTGGGTGTAGTAGGTGGTGTGGACGGTGTGGAGTTGGGTGAGGTCTCGGCTGCAGTGGATGAAGCCTTCTTGGTCGAGGGTGCGGCCGAGGGTGGAGATGCGGTACTCCCCCGCTTTCTGGGCGTTGTCCCAGTCGGTGGTGAGGGCGAGGTGGTGGATCATGGGGTCCATTCGGTGGTGCGGATGGCGTAGATGGTTTCGCTGGACCATTCGCCTTTGACGTATTCGTTGTCGATGAGGGTGGCTTCGTGGCGCATGTGGAGTTTTCCAGGACGCGGGCGGAGGCGGTGTTGCGGGCGTCGAGGCGGCCGGTGATGCGGTGGAGGCCGAGGTCGGTGAAGCCGAGGTGGAGCATGGCGTGGGCGGCTTCGGGGGCGTAGCCGTGGCCGTGGTGGTCGGGGTGGAGGATGTAGCCGATTTCGCCTTGGCGGTGTTGTTTGCTGGTCCAGATGAGCAGGACGTTGCCGATGAGTTCGCCGGTGGTGCGCAGGGTGATGGCGAGGTCGATGGCGTCGCCTTCGTCGTGGAGGGCGGTGCGGGTGATTTTTTTGTCGAGGGCGGTGCGGGTGGTGTCGCGGTCGCGGGGGTCCCAGTAGAGGTAGCGGGCGACGGTGGGCAGGGATTCGTAGGCGTGGACGGCGTCGAGGTCGTCGGGGGTGAAGGGGCGCAGGTGGAGGCGTGGGGTGGTGATGGGGTAGTCGGGTTTGAGCACGGGGGCGGTGTTGAGCACGGGGGCAGTGTAGGGAGGGCTCAGGTGGGGGGCAATGTGTTTTCGAGGGCGAGGTGGAGGAGGGTGCGGGCTTCGTCGAGGGGGCGTTGTTCGACGAGGTGTTCGAGCCAGAGGGTGGAGATGGTGGTGTAGAGGAGGCGGGCGCGAGGGTCGGTGGGGGGTAGGTGGAGGGTGTCGGCGATGATGCGGACGCAGCCGTCGGTCCAGCGGCGGGCGATGGTCTGCAGGACGGGGTCGCGGCCGGCGTGGACGTAGAGTTCCCACAGGCCGAGTTGGCGGGTGCGGTCGGCGGTGGCGACCTGGTCGGTGATGGCGGTGAGGCCGTGGTGGGTGATCCAGGTGCGGGTGGTGGTGAGTTCGGTTTCGATGAGTTGGGCGAAGGCTTCGGCGAGGAGTTGGTCGCGTGAGGTGAAGTAGTAGGTGGTGGCGGCCAGGGGCAGGTGGGCGCGTTGGGCGACGGCTCGGTGGGTGACGGCGGCGAATCCGCCTTCGGTGAGCAGGTCGACGGCGGCGGTGAGGAGGGTGGTGCGGCGGCGTCGGCCGCGGGCTTGGGTGGGGGTGGTGTGGGGGTGGCCGGGTGGTGGGTGGGGCGGGGGGCCGGGGTGCGGGTCGGGGTGGGGGTCCTGGTGCGGGTTCAATGGCCACCTGCGAGGTTGAGGACGATGACGCCGCCGATGATGAGGAGGATACCGCCGATCTTGAGGGGGGTGAGGGTCTCTCCGAGGAAGGCGGCGCCGATGAGGGCGATGGCGGCGGTGCCGGCGCCGGACCAGACGGCGTAGGCGGTGCCCATGTCGAGTTGGAGTTTGAGGGCGCGGGCGAGGAGGGTGAAGGAGGTGATGTAGCCGGTGGCGACGGCGATGGTCCAGCCGAGGTGGGTGAGGCCGTTGCTGAGTTTGAGTGCGGTGGTGGCGAGGACTTCGGTGATGATGGCGAGGGCGAGCAGGAGCCAGGCCATGGTGTGGTTTTCCCCTTGGTGCGCGGTGAAAGTGGTACGGGTGTCCCGATTTTAGTGGGGCGCCGCTCCCCCGCCGGGTTGCGGAACGGCTTGAAAACGGAGTCGAATACGTGTTCCACTGGGTGGTGTGGGTTGGGACGCGCTTCCGCTTGTCGACGCCGCCGACGACGGGCGCCCGTTGATCGAGCGGCGGGCGGTGCTGCGCGACGGCTTTTACGAGTTGCAGGCCCGCACGGTGATCGAGCGGGTGCCGCAGGCCGCGGGCATCGCCCAGCGGTGGGCCGTTGCCCCCTACCGTGGCTGCGCCCATGCCTGCCGCGGTTGCGGTGCCCGCGCGGGTCATCGGCGGCTGGGGCTGGATGCGGGGCGGGATTTCGACTCGCGGATCGTGGTGCGGCCGAACGTGGTGGAGCGGTTGCGGGCGGAGTTGGCGCGGTGGGACGGCCAGGAGTTGGCGGTGGGGGTCGGGGGTGACGGTTATCAGCCGGCCGAGGAGCGGTATCGGTTGATGCCGGGGGTGATCGGGGCGCTGGCGGGGGCGGGGGTGCCGTTCACGGTGTACACCAAGAGTGCGCTGGTGTTGCGGGATGCTCCGGTGCTGGCGCGGGCGGGGGCTCGGGTGGCGGTGTCGATCGCGTTCGTGGACGAGCGGATCCGGCGGGCGGTGGAGCCGGGGGCGCCGTCGGCGCAGGCGCGGCTGGAGCTGGTGTCGGCGTTGGTGGAGGCGGGGGTGGAGTGCCGGGTGCGGATGGCGCCGGTGTTGCCGTTGCTGAGTGATGCGGCCGATCAGTTGGCGGCGACGGTGCGGCGGATCGGGCAGGCGGGTGCGGTGGCGGTGGAGCCGGTGGTGTTGCGGCTGGTGCCGGGGACGCGGGAGTGGTATTCGGCGTGGCTGGCTCAGGCGCATCCGCATCTGGTGGAGCGTTATGAGGAGCTGTACGACCGGGCGGGGTTGCCGTCGCCGGATTATGAGGGGCGGATCACGGGGCAGATCGCGCAGTTGTGCCGGGTGTACGGGATGCGGTGCGGTGCTCCTGAGGTGGTTGCCGGGGAGCCGCGGGCGGCGCAGTTGGCGCTGGTGTGAGCCGATGGGTGTGTGGTCGGGGTTGAGGGCCGCCCGCAGAATTTTTCCAGTTGCTGGAATTTTCCATCAGCCGTATGTTGTGGGGCGTGGAAGAGTCGCGGCGTGACCGCAAGAAACGCGAGACCCGGCGGCGGATCGTCATGGCGGCCATCCGGCTGTTCGACGAGCAGGGCTATGAGCAGACCACGGTGACGCAGATCGCCGCGGCGGCCGACGTCGACCCCAAGACGTTCTTCAACTACTTCCCCAGCAAGGACGAGGTGTTGTTCGTCGACGTCGAGCAGGACTTCGGCGTGCTGCTGGAGGCGGTCGGGCGGCGCCGTCCGGACGAGGGGCCGGGCGAGGTGCTGGCCCGGATGGTCCAGGAGTTCGCCGCCCACCGCCGGCCCAAGATCCCGCGCCGGGAGCCCGAGGAGCTGTCGGCAGCGGCCCGGCTGGCCATGACGACGCCGGCGATGCAGGCCAAGGGCCTCTACCTGATGCTGGAGCTGCAGCGGCGGATCACCGACGCGCTGCTGGAGGTGTTCCCGGAGCTGGATCCGGTGACGGCGGCGGCGATGACGGGGGCGCTGATGGGCGCCATCCAGCAGGCGAGCCTGGCCAGCGTACGGCTCGGCCGGTCGCAGGAGGAGCTGTGGCAGGCGAGCCGCCACGGTGTGGAGGTCGCGCTGCGCGGCCTGCTGGCGGTGCCGCCGCGGGGCGGCGGTCCCCCGCCCGCCCCAGAACAGGACCCAGAACAGGACCCCGGGCAGACCCTTCAGCCGACCGCGGAAGAGAGCGCGTCATGACGACAGGAAACGATTCCCGTGAGCCGGCCCGTGACGCGCGGCGCGCGCTGCGGGAGGGGCCGGCCGGGATCGCGCGGCGGCAGCGGGCCCGCATGGCCGAGCTGGTGGCCTACGCGCGCGCCCGTTCGCCGTACTACCGCGAGCTGTACCGGGGGCTGCCGGAGGAGGTCGAGGATCCGGCGGTGCTGCCGGTGACCGGCAAGAAGGAGCTGATGGGGCGCTTCGACGACTGGGTCACCGACCGGCGGGTGACGCTGGAGGGGGTGGAGGCGTTCGTGGCCGACCCCGAGCTGGTGGGGCGGCGGTTCCTGGACCGGTACCTGGTGGTCACCACGTCGGGCACCAGTGGCCTGCGGGGCCTGTTCGTGCAGGACGAGCGGAACCTGGCGGTGCACCTGGCCGTGGGGATGCGCAACCGGGACGTGCTGGGGTTCGGCGCTCTCGTCCGGGTGCTGGCGCGCGCCGGGCGTACGGCGATCGTGACGGCGCCCGGCGGGCATTTCGCCACGGTGGCGGGGCCGGCCCGGTTCCGGCTGGAGCGTCCGCGGCTCGGCCGGATGATGCGGGTCTTCTCCATCCACCAGTCGATGGCGGAGCTGGTGGAGGAGCTCAACGCCTACGATCCCGCCACGCTCACCGGCTTCGTGAGCACGCTGACGCTGCTGGCCGGGGAGCAGGAGGCCGGGCGGCTGCGCATCCGGCCGGCGGTCGTCATCCCCGGCGGCGAGACGCTGACGCCGCAGGCCCGCGAGCGGATCGCCGCCGCGTTCCAGGCCAGGGTCCGTGCCGCGTACGCCGCCTCGGAGTGCGGGTTCCTGACCTTCGGCTGCGCGCGGGGCTGGTATCACGTCAACGGCGACTGGGCGGTGCTGGAGCCGGTCGACGCGGCCCACCGGCCGGTCCCGCCGGGTGAGCAGTCGCACACCGTGCTGATCAGCAACCTCGCCAACCGTGTCCAGCCGATCCTGCGCTACGACCTCGGCGACGGCGTGCTGATGCGGCCGGATCCGTGCCCGTGCGGCAGCCCGCTGCCCGCCGTCCGGGTGCAGGGCCGGGTGGCCGAGCTGCTCTCCTTCCCGTCGGTGCGCGGCGGGGACGTCGGCATCTTCCCCATGGCGTTCGGTTCGGTGCTGGACGTGCCGGGCCTGCAGCAGTATCAGCTCGTCCAGACCGCGCCGGCCACCTTGCGCGTGCGGTTGCGGCCCGCGGACGGCGCCGACACCGACCGGGTCTGGCAGGCCGTGCGCGGCAACCTCGCCCGGTTGCTGGGTGAGCACGAGGCGGGCGGGGTCAGGCTCGAACGGGCCGAGGAGCCGCCGCAGCGCTCCCCTGGTGGCAAATACCGCAGGATCATCCCCCTGGCCGCGGGGCGGTGAGCGCCGTCACGCCGGGTCGTGGGGGGCGAGCCAGTGGCGGGTGAGGTCGCGCAGGGCCTGGCGCCAGCGCTGGGGCGGGTCGCCGGAGGCGATCGCGTCGCCGGCGCTGTGCAGGACGGAGAACAGGAAGGTGGCGGCGATGTGGGGGTCGACGGGGCGGAAGGCGCCTTCGGCGATGCCGCGGCTCAGCGCCCTGGCCACGGCGGTGATGACGTCGGCGCGGTCGTCGACGGGGGCGCCGGTGGCGGGGGTGTGGAAGACGGCGTGGTGCAGGCCGCCGGGCTGGGCGATGGTGTCGAGGGCGGCGTCGCATTCGGCGTCGATGGTGGCCCACCAGTCGAGGGGGCCGGGGGTTTCGGCGATCCGGTCGAACCGGCCGACGTAGTCGCGCAGGACGCGGTCGCGTACGGCGGCCAGCATCTCTTCCCAGGAGGTGAAGTAGACGTAGAAGGTGCCTTTGGCCGAGCCTGCCTCGGCTGCGACGGCCTGGACCCAGTTGGTCACCTGCCGGCCTGATTCCAGGAGGCGGATGGCGGCGTCGATCAGCTCGCCGCGCCTGGCCTCGGGGGACAGACGCCGACGGCTCCTGGAGGTGACCACGGCGACAGGCTAACGGAACGCGCGCGGGGCGTGCGCCGTCTGCTCCCCCGGGCGGCCTTCGGGCGGGTTCAGGCGGGGTTCTTCAGGTCGCGGCAGGCGGCTTCGGCGGCGCCGTACAGTGAGGCACCGGCGCCCACCTGCTCGCTCAGGCCCTCGACGCCGGGTCACCGTCCTGGCCCCCGATCCCCCGCCATGCCCACCCGACGCTCCTGCGGGACGACGTGCTGGAGCCCGGCGGCACGCGCTTCCCGGCCACGACGCGGTGCTGTCGTGCCTGGGAAGCGCCCACCGCCGGCTGACCTGCCTCACCTCGGCCTGTCCCCGACACGCCGCCGGTCCGGCGGCTGCCGATCGGCCGGGTGGTCCGGCCGCGCGCCGATCTGGCGCACTACCTGCTGCACCCTCTCGACGACCGGCCGAGGTGGCGGGCCACGATCGAGATCGCCGGCGCCGGCCGCCCGGGTGAGGGGCGGGTCATCCTCCGACGTCGCGGCGGCGCAGGGCGAGCAGGCCGCCCCCGAGCAGGATCGCCGCGACGGCCGACAGCGCCAGGGCCGGCACGGCGGGCGCGGGCCCCGCGGCGAAGGCGTTGGGGACGTAGTGGAACGGCTCCAGCGGGCTGCCGCCCCACTGGCCGTACAACGGGCCCGCGACCTGCCCGAGCACGGCGGTCAACACCCAGACGGCCCAGCAGATCGCCGTGCTCGCCCGCGGCAGCAGCCCGTAGGCGAGCACGCACACCGCCCCGACGCACCAGGCGGCCGGTACGGCGCCCAGCGCCCCGGCCAGGAAGCGGGGCAGGTCGGTGGCCAGATCGCCCACCAGCAGCGCGTACAGCGTGCCGAACACGAGCCCGGCGACCGCCATCAGCGCCGCCGTGCCGAGCCCGGTCACGACCAGGTGCCCGGCCGCCCACCGCAGCCGGGTCACCGGTGTGGCCTGGACGGCCTCCGCGCGGCCCGAGGTCTCCTCCCGGCGCAGCCGCAGCGTCATGAGCACCGGGTACAGGGCGATGGTGTAGGCGAGGATGAGGATCATGTACCAGGAGTAGGCACCGAGCGTGTCGTCGGCGGGCACGCCGAGGATGGCCGTGATGTTGCGGACCACGATGCTCGGCCGGGACAGCAGGTCCTGGGCCAGCGGGCTCAGCCCGGCGGCCACCGCCGCGAAGAACGCCACCCCGCCCGCCCACGCCGCCAGCAGGCCGCGGTGCAGCCGCCCTCGTCGCGCTCGACGGCGAGCCGGGCGATGTGGGCGTCCCCTTCGGCTCGGCCAGAGGCTCCAATGGGCCCCCGATTTGCGTGCT